>JBPPMD010000155.1:0-13521 GCA_051305875.1 Desulfuromonadales bacterium
ACGGTTACGGCGGGCCCGATGTTCTGCATATTAAAAGGCAGGCGCCAGGAACCGCTGACCTTGGCGATCTGCTCGGCGAGGAGTACTGACTCGAGAAAGCCGAAGCCGTTTCCGCCATACTCCTCGGGCAGGGCACAACCGAAGAAACCAAGCGAGGCCATCTTCTTGACCAGCTCGGGGCGGTACCTGTGGTTCGCCTCGTCGTCTTTGAGGTTGGGCAGAATTTCCTTTGCCGCGAAATCCCTGGCCATCTCCTGCATCATCCGTTGTTCGTCCGTCAATCCGAACTGCATATTAACCTCCTCAGCGAAACTATTGGGTGTTTGTCGTCTGCCGCATCTCGCATGTTGCAGATGCCTAAAGATTTTCTAGCCGCCGGCTGATTTCGACCAGCCGTGGTCCGATGTCCTTCTCGAACTTTTCAGCGCTGAGCTGCCAGGATGGCCCGCCGCAGTTGATGGCCAGTACAGAGCCGTCCGCCTGAATCAGGGGAACGGCTATGGAATTCACATTTTCGCGCCAGTCGCCAAGGGAGAAACAAAAGCCTTTCTCGCGGTAGTCTATGGCTCCCTGATCGATTCCTGTCTTGATTTTTGGCCACTCAGCTTTCGGTGTGGCCTGACGGATTTGGGCGATCAGTTCAGCCCGCTCTGCTTCAGGCAGACCGCAGAGCAGGGCCCGACCCATGGCAGTGTTGGCGATGCGGGTGCGTGCGCCGACATCGATGCGCAAGGCAATCATATTGGCACGGGCAACGCAGTTTTCCAGGTAGACCATGTGCAGACCGTCGCGGGCCGCCAGGGATACAGACGCTTCCACATTGTCGGCCAGTTCCTGCATCAGCGGCCGGGCGGATTTGAGGATGTCCAGATTGCCGAGCATGGAGTAGCCGAGAGAGAGAACAGCCGTGCCAAGACTGTACTGATTGAAACGCTTGGAGTGGTTCAAATAACCCAATGTCGTCAGGGTGTTGGTCAGACGAGAGACTGTAGCTTTGGGTAGACACGTGCGTTCGGCGATCTCCTGGTTGCCGAGAAAGCGATCTCCCTGACGGAAACAGCGCAGCACGCTCAGTCCTCTCGCCAGGGCAGTGACGACCTGAGGCTCTTTCTTCTCGGTGGATATATTGTTGTTCTCATCGTTCATGCTTGTGACCCGTAGCAAGTGCCTGAGTTGTCGGCGATAACTTTTGAAAAGCTTGTGGTAACTCTACATGATGGAAATGCGTCAGTCAACACTTTTTTGGAATACAATTCCATTATGCGGAATTGGTTGGCGGTGAAAAGTGTGAGAAATGTCTGTCAGATTTGGGATGGGTTACAGGGTATTAGTGACTTGTCTGCAAGCTTTTCTGCCACGCTGAACAGAGTGATGGCAACTCAGCGTGCTCCACAGATCTGAGCGTAAAGCCGTTCCACATCTTCACGACGGCATAATTCGGTGCCTGGCGTCAGCAGGGCGGCATTGCCGGCCGCGCTGGCGTAACAGAAGGCATCCTCCACAGACAGGTTTCGCACCAGTCCCAGGACCATGCCGGCCATAAAACTGTCTCCCGCGCCAACTGAGCTTTTCACCTCCTGCTCTGGAACAGCTATCCGTCTGGAGCCCTCTGCAGAAATCAGCAGGGCGCCTTGCTCGCCAAGGGTCAGGGCGACCACTTCGGTGTTGCCCCGTTCCAGCAAATCACGGCTGGCCTGCTCCTGATCCTGCGGCGTCTCAAGCTCCCGTCCTGTCAAGTCCATCAGCTCGCGCCGATTCGGCTTAATGAGATACACGCCCTCCTCGAGAGCCGCCTGCAAAGCGCGGCCGGAGGTGTCGAGGACCAGGCGTACTCCCGCTTTGCGCGCCCACCTGGCCACCTTTGCATAGAAATCCATGGGAACGCCGGGAGGCAGACTGCCGCTGGCGACGAGATAGCGGGGAGCCGGGTCGCAATTCTTCAGCATTTCCAGAAATGCCAGCCAGTCCGTTTCCTTGAGTTCGGGTCCGGGCAGAATGAAACGGTACTCCCGTTCGGTTGCCGTTTCCATGACAGTAAAGCTTTCTCTGGTCATACCTGAAATTTCATGGGAGCGAAAAGGGATGTTCTCTTCGTCCAGCAGGCTCTTGAGCAACGTTCCGGTAGGGCCGCCGGCGGGAAACAGGGCCGAGGCTTCCCCGCCGAGGATGTGGACCGCGCGGGCCACATTGATGCCACCGCCTCCGGGATCGCGCCGCGCCGTTTTACTGCGCAGTTTGTGGGATGGGGTGATGTTTTCGACAGTTATATAGACATCTACTGCCGGGTTCATGGTCAGAGTGACGATTTTCATCGTTGCCGTGCTCCTTTATGCTGCGCAGCAAGACGGGCAAATGTCTGCCTTGACAGTGGTCTTCAGCAAACCACCAATACCAACAATAATCAGGTAGTCGGCGACGATGAAGTTCAGAAATCTCGGAATCAAAAGGATCAGGATGCCGGCAATGATCGCAAGCAGCGGCTCCAGCTGTACATACATGGGTTGATCGTCTTTTTCGGTTAATCTTTCACTGCATCTTCGAGTTTTTCCTTGGTTTGCTGGAGGTCTTCTTTGGTCTCTTCGACCGCCTGGTCGACTTTCTGGCCGGCATTTTCAGCTGGGCCTTTCTTTTCACAGGCGGTGAGCATTAATGTAATTGCGACCGACACCATGAGTATCGTGAGTGTGAATATAACTTTCATCTCTGGCTCCTTTCGGTTGAAATTGATATTCCTTGTAATCGAATTATAGCATCCTATGTCGCCGATTCTATGAGCATATACCTACTTTTTTAGGTAGCAGAAAGCTCAAAACGCGCATTGAAATCTGAGCCAGGAAGCCGGAATCACAGCCGGTTAGGAAGCGTCCGACAGCGTTCCGGAATTACGGAGATTGGGTGCAGACGGAGGGTCACTTCTGGAGGGCATTGAAACTTTTTACGGCGGGGGTGGGGCGAGTCGCTGCTGTCGAGGGTGCGCGAGGTTGAGCCGGCAATCGTCGGCATCATAACATCGCCGGTCGCGACTTTATCAAACAACCAATCAAAACCTCACTTGACAATCAGAGCACAATCACCCCGGGACCGGGCTGCTCGGCATAGAGCTGCTCGACCAGCTCCTGGCGCCTCTGCAGCGCTGCACGCTGATTGATGTAGCCCTTATCGGTAATCTCATTGGCATCACTGTCCGGTGGCTCACTCATCAGCATGATCCTGCCGATTCGGGACGATGTCCCTTGCTGTTCAGCATTGAATTGTGTCAGAGCCTTACGCAGGTAAGCTTCGATTTCGGGGCGTTGCAACAGCTCGCCCGGCGAGATGTCTCCATGGAGCCCCGCGCAGAGTTTTTTGCTGGCGGCAATATTCAGCCAGCCGAGGATGCCTACATACTCGCGGTCATGACCGGTGACCAGGGCAAACTGCAACAGCGGCGCGGCTGCGGCCAACACCTCCACGCTCAATAAGCCAACCCGCACCCAGGTGCCGCTCATCAACTTGAAATCTTCCGCTACCCGGCCAGCAAAGGAAATCCCTTTACCCGGATCGTCAGGATCGACAAAGCGGCCGGCATCGCCGATCAGATAAAAGCCATCCTCATCGAACGCTGCGGCGGTCAGATCGGGGCGGCGGAAATAGCCCGGGGTCACGTTCGGACCCTTGACGCGCAGCTCGTAGCTGTCGCCATTCGGCAGCATCTTCAACGTCACACCAGGGCAGGGGATGCCGATGACCCCGGCCTTTTCCAGAGTAAAGTGTGCGGCGGTGGCCAGTGGTGACGTTTCCGTTGAACCCCAGGAAGAGGTCATCACGACCTTCTTGCCGGTTGCCTGGATGGCGACTGTTTCCAGTCGTTCCCACAAATCCTGTGGTAGCGCCGCACCTGCATAGAAAATCAGCTGTAGATTCTTAAAGAAGTTGCTGCGTAGTTGCTCATCCTGTTCGAGGTACGGCAGCAGCATGGCATAACCGACCGGGACGTTAAAATAGATGGTCGGTGAGATCTCGGCCAGATTTTTCACCGTTTGCTCCACCAGCCCCGGCGCCGGTTTGCCACCGTCGATATACAGGGTGCCGCCCTGATTAAGCACCAGGTTGAAATTATGGTTGCCGCCGAAGGTGTGGTTCCAGGGGAGCCAGTCAACCAGGACAGGTGGCGTCTGGGCGGTAAACGGCCAGATCTGTGACAACATCTGCTGATTGGCACAGAGCATGCCGTGGGTGTTGAGCACCCCCTTGGGCTGTCCGGTCGATCCTGAGGTATAGAGAATTTTGGCGACGGTTTCCGGACCTAGCTGTGCCAGTGAGCGGTAGACAGCCGCGGTCACCGGAGTTTCCAGCAGTTTGCTGAAAGGGGTGGTCGGAATTCCGGCTGGTCCGCCCTGTCCGGCCAGCACCTCGACGCCTGCCAGATCGAGGTTGGACAGAGCCGTGGCAAACAGGTCAGCGTCGGCAACGTAGATCATCCCCGGGCAGATCTCCTCGAAGATAAAGCGGAGCTTGAGATAGTCCTTGCTCAAAAGCGAATAAGGCACCGAAACCGGTACCACCGGCACACCGGCGATGAAACAGCCGAGCATCAACAGTGCATGATCAATGGAATTGCCGGAAAGGATCATCAGCGGCCGGTAGGGGCCCAGTCTTCTGTCGATTAATGCCTGCGCGATCGCGTCCGCCTGCGTGTTGGCTTCGGCGTAACTTAAGCGCCGCCAGGCACCATCGGCTTGCCGCTCAGCGAGAAACGTCCGTTCAGGAGTGTGTCGGGCCCAGTGCTGTAACATCTGGGCAAGATTCTCCCGGTAAGGTTGCAGGGGGAGGGTTGAGGAGAAGAGAAAACCGGTCTCCGGGGATCCCTTGATGGAAACCCGGGGTGGAGCAAAATCAACGGGAGCAAAATCAACGGGACACACGGTTTACCTCCTCAGAAATGCGAATATCTTGATACGTTGGGACTGCTGATCAGAACGGATACACGCCCGCCTCGCTGGCGGCGTCAGCCAAATGTTGCCTGGCCTCCAGCAGTCCGGCAACAGGATATGCGGCAAGGCTGGCGATGGTTTTCTGCAGGACTGCAAGATGTGGTTCTAGCACTCCGTAAGCGGCACAGCGGGCAGCATCCACCTGAACCTGTGTGGCCAGAGCGAAGGTGACGCTTTTAACCGTAGCCTGGAGCAGGGCTTGCTTGCGTTCACTTGCATTGCACAATACTTTTTCGGCTCTCAGCAAGGCACTCTCCAGAGCGAAGATGCCGATAGCCATATCCCCCAGAGCAAGTAAGATCTCTTGCTCGCTGCGGTTCTCACACAGGGCACCAACCAGCAGCAGAAAAAGTTTTTTCAGTCTTGCCAGCAGGGAGAACTCAATACCGAAAGGAGGCGTTGTCACCTCCTCTGCGGCTCCTTCGACATGAAGCTGCTCCCGGGCGGCACGCACCCTGTCCCAGAGATCCAGATCTCCGCTGTCAGCCCTGCGAAACAACAGGTTAGGGATCAGCAACCGGTTGATTTCGTTGGTTCCTTCGAAAATCCGGTTGACCCGCTCATCCCGGTAATAACGCTCAATCGGGTATTCTTTGACGTAGCCATAGCCGCCGTGGATCTGCAGCGCTTCATCGACCACCAGGGCGAGAGTTTTGCTGCAGAAGACCTTTGCCATAGCACATTCGCCGGCATATTCTTCAATTGCTTTCTGATAAGTTTCGTAGTAGTCGGCAGCCGCTCGGTCGAGAGTCGCGAGCCGTTCATCCAGCAGCCCGGCAACCCGATAGAGCAGTGATTCGGCAGCGAACAAGGTACCAGCCATATCGGCGAGCTTTTCGCAGATGGCACCGAAGCTTGCCAGATACTGGCCGAACTGCTTGCGCTCCATGGCATACTTTGCCGCCTCGCTGAACGCACCCTTGGCTGCACCGGTTACTGTGGCCGAGAGTTTTAAACGGCCGATATTGAGGACATTAAAGGCAATCTTGTGCCCTTTGCCCGCTTCGCCAAGCAGGTTTGCCACCGGCACGCAGACATTCTGCAGGATTACCTGAGCAGTCGAGGTGCCTTTAAGTCCCATCTTTTTTTCTTCGCTGCCGATTGAAAGTCCGGCCATCCCCCGTTCGACCAGAAAGGCCGAAAAATGTTTGCCGTCAATCTTTGCAAAGACCGTAAACAGATCGGCGAAAGCAGCATTGGTAATAAACTGCTTGACGCCATTGAGTTGGTAACAGGAACCATCCGCCGAAAGGGTCGCGGTGGTCCGGGCACTCAGCGGGTCGCTGCCGCAATCCGGTTCAGTAAGGCAGTAAGCACCGATCCATTCCCCGGTAATCAGTTTTGCAAGGTATTTTTCTTTTTGTTGCGGAGTCCCGTAATAAACCAGCGGCAGCGAACCGATTCCGGTCTGTCCGGTGCAAGTGATCGCAAAGGAGCCGGTCGGCCCGAGCTTTTCCGCGATCAGCATGCTGGTCGCCTTGTCGAGCTCAAGTCCGCCAAACTCCTCCGGGATATCGACCAGGAACAGTCCCAGCTCGGCGCAATCACGCAGCTTCTCGACAACCAGAACAAAATCCTGTTGTTCCATGAGCTCCAGATCGGGAAAGATCTCGTTATTGACAAAGGCTTCAGTGGTCGCAGCGATTTGTTGCTGCTCCGAGGTGAAATCCTCCGGCGTGAACAGGCTCTTTTTGATCACCTCGCCCAACAGGAATTCGCAGCCTTTAGCTGTTTGCTTGCTTGTCATGTGTTTCAAATCCTATGATGCCTGGCTGCCCAGCAGTCTGTCGGACTATCCATGAGCCGGCTGCTAAACAATCAATACCGGGCATTTGACATGGTGAACGAGATAGTTTGAGGTCTGATCAAAAAGAAGATTTCGCAATTCGCTTTCCTGATGTCTGCCAACGACAAGCAGATCATACTCGCCACTGTCGGCGACCTTGCAGATGGTTTTGCGAACATCGCCTTCCTTGAGAATGGTCTCTACCTGCATGCCCGCAGCAGTAAAAATTTGCTGCTGTCCGGCAAGAAATTGCCTTGCGCCTGCTCTGGCCCGTTCCTCAATCTCGTCACGCGTCGACTCTGCGAAGCCCTGGTAGGAAATTGTGTCTAAATTCAAAACGTGCAGCAGGGTCAACGGGATGGTGATGGGGATGTTTTCCTTCAAGGCAATCAAACTCTTTACTGTTTGGACCGAGATTGGCGAAGCATCAAGTGGAACCAGAACTTTTCGATTTTTCATGGGGAAGCCGTTCCTCTCAAATAGTAATATTCGTCCCGAGCACTTATGCCAAAAGATGTCACTTTGAAGAATCGAACAGCATAATCAGCTTGCTGCTGAAGGTGTCATGCTTCACGTAATCGCTTGTTGATTGGATCGCCTCATCAGTGGCGGCCAGGCACTTGCAGCTGCTGAGGATGGCTGTAGATTTCCATGCTGCTGCCGCGCAGGTAGCCGATCAGCGTGATCCCGGTCTGCTCGCACAGTTCAATCGCTTTGTCGGTTGGCGAGGTACGAGAAGCAATCAGTCCGATTCCGAGCCGCGCCGCTTTGGCGACCATCTCAGTGGAAACGCGCCCGGAGGTGACCAGCATCTTGTCCTGCAGTTCGATTCCTTTAAACAAGGCTTCGCCGGCCAGCCGGTCGAGGGTGTTGTGGCGGCCGATATCTTCGGCATAGAGCAGCAGGCCGTCAACGTCGCCGACGGCCGCAGAATGGATGCCGCCGTGGCTGCGATACTGTTCGGTCAGGCCCTGCAGGTCTTTCATCAGGCAGAACAACTCTTCGCTGTGGTAATTACGCAGGTGTTGGCGGGAATGATTGAGCAGGTTTTGCGGCAGGTTGTAGGTGATACCGGTACCGCAGCCGGAAGTCAGAGTCGGTTGCAGTTGTTGCGGCAATTCAGTGCGGAGACGCAGTTCGGCCAAGCCGAAATCGGCACAAACCCCCATGGAGAGAATGTCATCAAGGCTGTTTATGAATCCCTGCAGGCGGAAGAAACCGGCGAGCAGAAAATTGAGCTGATGCGGTGAACAGACCAGGGTCGCCAGGTCGCAGCCGTTGACTCGCAGGCGCAGCGGATATTCCTCAACGACTTTGCGCTCGGCCTGTTCCATTTGCCCCTGCACGACGCGGACAATTGTTCGTGTGGAGTGGTCTTCCATCACTTTCAATTTTCTTTAAATCCCTCTCAGCTTGGCGCCTCTGCTACTTGCTTGAACAACCCCCGCATGTACCGGTTGGAGTCGCTGGAGTCATCAAGGCTTCGGTTAGAACATATGCGGCCTGCAGCGCTGAAGTCGGACAAAGCGGAAAACACTCTTTGCAGTCCCAGCATTCCCTGACGGCAATCTCGGGAATGAAAGCGATCTCGCGTTTGGCTCCGCGGTCAAAAAAGCTGATGGCATTCTTCTGTTTAACCTCGGCACAGTATCTTACACACAGACCGCAGAGGATGCAGAAGGACGCCTCTTTTTCAAAACGATCCCGGTCCGCTCCATAGATCTTGCCCAGTTCCGATATTTGCTCAGAATCGGGTGCGTGAGCCATCATCTGCTCTAACAGCACCTTGCGAATCTTGTCCACCTTCTCGGTCCTGGTTCTGACCACCAGATCGTTCTCCACCGGGTGTTGACAGGCGGCAACGAGATTTGTCCGCCCATTGGCATCCGCCTCAACCGTGCAGATCCGGCAGGCTCCGTAAGGTGCCAATTTTGCATGGTCACAAAGGGTCGGGATCGAGACCCCCACACTTCGTGCTGCTTCGAGAATGGTCATGCCTTCTTCGGCAGCGACATTTTTCCCATCAACCTGCAAATGGATTTGACTCATTATATCATCCTATGCTTCTAGATTCTTCAGGGATGGCCTGCGGGACGGGCTCTCCGGAAATTTTATACACGGCGCCGAATGCTGCCGGGCAAGCCTCAAGGCAACCTCCGCACTTGGTGCACTTCTCCTGCTCGATAACATGAATCCGTTTTTTCCCGCCTGTGATTGCTTCCGCCGGACATTTTCTGAAGCAGGCCCCGCAACCCTTGCATTTCTGCGGATCAATAATAAAAGCGATCAATTCCTTGCAGGAAAGTGACGGACACCTTCTTTCCCTGATGTGCGCCTCATACTCATCGCGGAAATGGTTGATCGTACTAAGTACCGGGTTGGGCGCGGTTTTACCAAGCGCACACATGGAAGAGCCCTTGGTGGCCTCTGCCAGTTCCTGCAAAAGCTCGATGTCCCCTTCCTGCCCCAAACCCCTGGTCATATTGGTCAGGATTTTTTTCATCTGCCGGATACCTTCACGGCAAGGAGTACATTTGCCACACGATTCGTCACTGAGGAATGCGAGGAAGTACCTGGCGATGTCGACCAGGCAGGTATCCTCGTCCATGACGATCATGCCGCCGGAACCCATCATTGCGCCAGCCTGGGTCAACTCGTCAAAGTCAACCTTGATATCCAGATGACTTTCCGGGATACAGCCGCCTGAAGGGCCGCCGGTCTGTACCGCTTTGAACTTTTTGTTGCCAGGCACCCCGCCACCGATTTTAAAGATGATGTCTCGCATCGAAACCCCCATGGGGACTTCGACGAGACCGGTGTTGTTCACCTTGCCGACCAGCGAAAAGATCTTGGTGCCCTTGCTGCCCTCAGTGCCGATCGCACTGAAAAAATCAGCGCCCTTATTGATGATCAGGGGGATATTGGCCCAGGTCTCGACATTGTTGATATTGGTTGGTTTTCCCCAGAGCCCTCTGGTGGCCGGGAATGGTGGCCTTGCGTTCGGTTCGCCAGGCTTGCCCTCCAGAGAGTTGAGCAGCGAGGTTTCCTCACCACAGATAAAGGCTCCGGCTCCACGATGGACCTTGACCGTAAAATCGAATCCGGAACCGAGGATATCCTGACCGAGCAGGCCGTATTCCTCGGCTTTTTTGATCGCGATCGCCAGGTTGGCTACTGCCAGCGGGTACTCCTGACGAACATAGATATAGCCTTCATCGGCTCCAATGGCGTAGGCGCCGATCATCAGGCCCTCAAGGACCGCAAAAGGATTGCCTTCCATTACGGAGCGGTCCATGTAGGCCCCGGGATCACCCTCATCGCAGTTGACCACGACATACTTCTTGTCACCCGGGGCGTTGCGGGCGAAATCCCACTTGACCCCCGATGGAAAGCCCGCACCGCCTCGTCCGCGCAGCTTGGCGTTCTTCACTTCGCCGACGACCTGTTCAGGCGTCATTGCGAAGAGGGCTTTCACCAGAGCCTGGTAACCTTCAACGGCGAGGTAATCTTCGAGACTTTTGGGGTCAATCTTTCGGTTGGCGCCAAGGACCAACCGCTGCTGATTCTTATAGAAAGGGATTTCCTCTTCAGTGGTGGCTTTCTCGCCGGTGTTGACATCGACATAGAGCAGGCGTTCGATAATCTTTTGCTCTTTTATTGTTGCTGAAATTATCTCGGCGATGTCTTCAGGCTGCACCTTGAGGTAACAGATTCCCTGCGGATAAATAACGACAATGGGGCCTTGCTCACAAAAGCCGTGACATCCGGTCCTTCTATAGGTGACGTCGGCTGCAACACCCTGCTTTTCGATCTCCTGTTCAAGCGCAGCAGCAACTTTTCCGCTCCCGGTGGCATGGCAGGCACTCCCGGAGCAAAGCGTAATACAGGGTTTCTCTGCATCCCTCCGAGAGAGGATCTCCTTGCGAAAAGCTTCTAATTCGACTGGCGATTTAATCCTTGGCATAATCTTCCTTTACTGACATGCACAAATATTCAAGACTTCAGCGGTTTCGGCATGCTCCAGTTTATCCAGAAATTCAGCCGTCTCGGCCCGTTTCAGTTTCATCAGGACTTCAGTCGTCCCAGCCTGCTGAACGTTCCCATGAATTTCACCATCGACGACCATCACCGGTCCCAAAGCACAGCAGCCGAGGCAGCTGACCGTTTCCACGCTGAAGTTCAAATCGGGGTCGGTTTCGCCGGGCTTGACGCCGGTGACTTCCTCGACCACGTCGAGAATCCGTTCAGCTCCACGCACATGGCAGGCTGTCCCCACGCAGACGTGAATCTCATGTTTCCCTTTGGGACTCAGGCTGAAGTGTTTGTAAAATGTGGTGATATGCTGGATGCGGCTCATGGGCACAGCCAATTTCTCACTGACTCTGCATAACGCTTCCTTGGGGAGCCAGTTGTTTTCATTCTGGATGTCCAGCAATATCTGGATCAGCGAACTGGCTTCGCTCTGGTGGTTATCAATAATCTGATCGATTTTGCCGATATCCATATCGTCGTCCTTGCATTTATTCTTATGAGCAGCTTGTTCCCATCGGCAATCTCCGGAGGAAACGAGCTGACAGTTGCCCGGGTCAGGCCAGAGCGTAGCGTTTCAAGGCCTCATCGAAGCGGATCAGGCCCAGTCGTGAAGACATGCTGAGATGCCGTGAGACTTCGGAGGCTTCCAGGCTGAGACCAGTGGCGATATCCCGGGCGGAAAGAGCTTTCTCCCCCAACAGCAACATGATCTGGCTGAGGGCCAGTTTGTCGACCAGCAATTCCTTGAACAGACGGTTGAAGTCGTCACTGGCGAAATAGTCCAGATACTCCTGCTCAGTCTTGAAATGCACCCGCAGTCGCTCCCGTTCCACCAGCTTGGCATAAGGGATCAACTTCGAGACCGCTTCCAGTTTGAGCTTCAAGGCGCGCTTATCCAGACCTTCGCCTTTGCCCAGGGGGCCCAGCTTCTTGAGCGTCTTGCCGAAGTCATTCATCACTTCGGCATAGCGGGTCCCTTCGGAGGCGGAGATCCATTCAAGCCTTAAGCGGTCAGGGTTCAGGCCGACCTGCTCAAGCAGCTTTTTCGTGAAATGCATGTTGAACAGGGCATCATAGTTGCCTTCGGTCACATAATGACATTCACCAAGCCAGCAACCGCCGATAAACACGCCATCCGCTCCCTTGGAGAAGGCACGAAGGACAAACGCGATGTCAACCCTGCCGGTACACATGACCCGGATAATCTTTGTTTCAGTACTATATTGCTGCCTGGAAACTCCAGACAGATCAGCAGCTCCGTAAGCTCACCAGGTGCACAAAAAACCGATGACGCTGGGCTTGAATTCAAATCCTGCAGACATACTTTTCTCCTTTCTGGGTGACACGTCTCACTCGACCTCTTCATGGGCCAAGATCGCCTGGTCAATCTGGGCGAAGATCTCATCATCGGTATAGTGCTTCAGATAAATCGCTCCGGTCGGACACTTTGCGTTGCACAGGCCGTCGCCTTTACAGAGGACTTCCTTGACCCTGGCCTTTCTGCCGTGCGGCGTCTCAACGAACTCGATGGCGCCGTAGTTACAGGCGGTGATGCAAGCTCCGCAGGAGACACAGTCATGCTCGTTGACATCGCAGACAGCTCCGGAGGCGGTGACTGTGTCTCCTGAAAGGATACAGACGGCGCGTCCCGCGGCCCCATAAGCCTGGCTGATGGTTTCGGTGATATGCTTTGGATATTGCGCGGTGCCGCATAAAAACACACCGTCGGCGGCAAAGTCGACCGGCCGCAATTTTACATGGGCTTCCTGGAAGAAGCCGTCCGGATTCAACGAACACTTGAACAAACGGGCAATTTCCTGGGTACTCTCGGAAGGGTTGACCGCAGCGGACAGGATCACCAGGTCGGCTTCGAGCTCAAGCATTTGCCCCAGCACAGGATCGGGCACCGTCACGCGCAAAGCGTCTCCTGCTGTTTCGACCTTCGGCTTGTTTTCCGGCTCAAAGCGGATGAATTTGATATCCTGGTTGGCCGCTTCGCGATAGTAGTTCTCTTTAAACCCATAGGTTCGCATGTCGCGGAAGAGGATGTGTATATCCAGCTTCGGATTCAGCGTTTTGAGCTTCAAGGCGTTCTTGACCGCCTGACCGCAACAGACACGGCTGCAGTAGTTCTTGTCGTCCTGACGGCAACCGACGCACTGGATCATCACCAGGTTTTGTATGCCAGTCACCTGCTCAGTCTGCCGGGCGATTTCACCTTCGAGCTCAAGCTGGGTCAGAACCCGCTCGCTCTCCCCGTAAAGGTATTCGGTCGGGCGGTGTTCCTGGCCGCCGGTGGCGACAATGGCAATCCCGTGGGCGATTTTCCTGATGCGTCCCTCAGCCCTGACGGTTGTAACAAAATCACCAACATAACCGGACACATCCGTAATCGTGCAATCGGTGAGAACCCGCAGCGCAGGATGCTGGTAAACCTTGCGGATAAGTGTGTTCAAATGTTGCTGAACGTCCATCCCTTCCAGGGTCGAGTGGATTCGCCTGGCCATCCCGCCCAGGTCGGAATCCTGCTCCAGCAGATAGACTTCAAAGCCCTGTTCGGCCACGCTCAGGGCACTGGTCATGCCGGCCAGGCCGCCGCCGATCACCAGGGCGGTTTTGTTCACCGGCAGTTCAAATTCCTGCAACGGCTGCAGATGGGCGGCCCGGGCGACAGACATGCGCACAATGTCCTTGGCCTTCTGGGTGGCGTGTTCCTTTTCTTTTGAGTGC
>JBPPMD010000165.1:0-5492 GCA_051305875.1 Desulfuromonadales bacterium
TGCCTGTCCCGGTAGTGTGGTGATGACAGGCGGAACAATCCTCGCCCAGGTCGGTATGCATGGCATGGTCAAACTCGACACCATCGAACAGCTTGGCCAGGGTGTCGAGCGACGCTTGCTCAGGCATATCCGCGGCCTGGATCAGGCTGCCCGTCGCAACGAGTACCAGTGCCATCATCAAGGTGGTCAAGACTTGCTTCGCGCTCATGGTTCTCTCTCCTTTACTATGAATGAGTGCCAGACGGCATTCTCATTTATTGAACTCACCGGGCTTCTCGTTCACATACTTGTAGAACATCGGGAAAGCGATGAAGAACGCGACACAGATGAGATATTCGACGCCCTTGATGTACTGGTAAAAATCCACCAGGGTGTAAACACTGTGCACCTCACCAATTTTTTCGAGTATTTGGGTGACCATTTTCTTCTCCTTTTGTGCAAGACAGGGCGTTAACCTGACAATGTTTATCCTTTGCTGCCATAGCGACTTGTCTGTTTGGCGGTCCCCTTAAACAGACCTCTGACAAAACCGACCAGGAGCAGGATCGTCGGCATCAGTTGCACAACCACGATCAGACCGCAAAAGGCCAAAAAGCACCCGACCAGAATTCCACTTGAGTACGTTTTGCTCGTATCCACGGCAAAAGCAGGGCCTGCCATGAGCATCAGCATCGACATCGCCATTAATATACTTCCGTACTTATTCATGGTTTCCTCCGTTAGTTTGTGATCCCACAGGTCATTGCAGCCACTCGTCTGCAGGATTGTGAGTCAACTTTTCGAATGCGCATTTAACTGCCTGTCGCAACTCTTCTTCATCGCCGGGGCGGTTCGGCTTAAGTGCATGGTAAAAAATGCCCTCGCTGCGCGCCTTGCGGATCAGTGTCAAGGGCAGCTCACTGGCAACCAGAATGATGGTCAGATTACGATTACATTTTTTCAGAATCGGAATCAGTTCCGTTGCCAGCAGTTCATCAAACCTGGTACTCAACAAAACCACCTGAGCTGTTTTTTTGAGGATCCCATAGAGAACTCCGGCTGCCGAATTGGTCACTGTGACCTGGTAACCGGCATTGATGAACAAGTCTGCCATGCGTTTCCTGGTCAACACGTCTTCATCTGCGATGAGTAGTCCTGGCATATGCATTGTCATTTTTCTCTCCTACCCAAGACCTCGACCGCCCCTGGTTGAATTCCAGGGGCTGGTCCCATTCAGTCAGTTTTCACCGCAGATTTTTCCGGACGGGACAACAATCCCTTCACCAGTCCGAAAAAGAGGATCATCGCCGGCACCAATTGGGTCACAATGATCAAGGCAAAAAATCCTACAAAGAAATAGGCCAGAATTCCTGCACCCTCGCCCTGTGTCCCTGTTGCCGCATAAGCAACAGAAGCACTGCCAGCCACCATCGATATCAACATTCTCATTGTCTTCATAACGGCCTCCTTCCTGTTAACCTTGATTCGTAGATTTCGCTCTTGGTATAGGGTTACTGCATCAGCCATACCAATTTTTAAATTTTCCTAATTATGCGCTTAACTTATTGTTTTTATACGATTTTTTTATGGTGATCGATAAGGAGGAACTTCAAGAAGGAAGGAATACGTATAAAACAAATATACGAAACAAGCTGATCTGTGAGTGGATTCTGTCCGAATAAGCTGCCAAGTACTTGAAAGACTGGCTTTTTTAACAGGAACGGGGATGTATAACCTAAATATACAGTACGGTTATTTTTTATATTTTTTGCCGGGAACCGGCTGGACAGGCTCTACTACTCCATTATTCGTGTGCGACTGCTGATACCCAGCTTTTTAAGCATGGCCTGGAAGTTCGGACGCTGCATGCCAACCTCTTCTGCGGCCCGGGTGATATTCCAGTCATTGCGATCCATAGCGTTCAACAAAAAGGCCCGCTCCAGCGGCACGACAGCTTCTTCACGCAGCAAGCGTTTGCGCTCTTTCAATTCGTTGGCATCGCAAGGAACAGACTGGTCGGCAGATAAGGCTGAGGAATGATCGTCTCCCGGCATTTCCAGATCCTGTCGCTGAAGGAGATCTGAATGCGAGAGGACTACAGCCCGCTCGATTATATTTTCCAATTCACGAACATTGCCTGGGAAGCTGTAATGTTCGAGTTGTTCAATCACCTCTGGGCTGAAACCCCGAATCTCCTTGCCGTTCTCCTCTGCAAACCGTTTGAGAAACTGGCTGGCCAACAGCATCAGATCACCGTTGCGCTCTCTTAAGGGTGGCAGTTCAATCGGAATGATGTTGAGGCGGAAAAACAGATCATCGCGAAAGGTCCCCTTCTTAACCATTTCCCGCAGATTGGCATTGGTGGCGGCAACCAAACGGATGTCGATAGAAATTAGTTTGGTACCGCCGATTGGTGTCACAACACGCTCCTGCAGAACACGCAGCAGCTTAGCCTGAGTCGCCAGGCTTATATTGCCGACCTCGTCAAGCAGCAGCGTGCCGCCTTCGGCGACCTCAAAGAGTCCGCGTTTGGTCTGGGTTGCTCCGGTAAAAGAGCCTTTGACATGACCGAATAATTCACTTTCCAGAAGATTTTCAGCAAGAGCCGTACAATCAATAGCAACAAAAGCCTGTGAACGTCGCGTACTGTGTGCGTGTATGGCTCGAGCCACAAGCTCTTTCCCGGTGCCGCTTTCACCACTGATTAATACTGTGCTGTCGCTCGGCGCAACCTGCATGATGCGCTGGTAAAGTCGCTTCATTTCACGACTGTCACCAAGCAGGCGGTCAAAGCCTTGGGTTTCGCTCATTTCCCGCCACAGACAAATATCATCAATCAACACGGCCCTGGATTTCATGGCATTCTTGACCTTGCTGACAATTTCCTCATTGGAGAATGGCTTGGAGAGGTAATCCGTTGCACCGTTCTTCATTGCCTCAACGGCATTGTCAATCGCTGCGTAACCGGTAATCAAAACCACCGGCAACTCTGGCTGGCAGGCGCGTAGTGACTGCAGCACTTCCAATCCGCTCATGCCCGGCATTTTCAAATCCGTCACCAGCAATTTGAATCTCTGCTGCTCCAGGCGCTCGAGGGCAGCGCGGCCGTTGCTGACCGTTTCAACGTCGTAGCCCTCAGCAGTGAGAATGCGTCGCAGCCCCTCTCTGATGACGGCATCATCATCAGCAACCAGAATTCGATCATTTTCTTTGTTCATAAAACACCCTCTTGGTGACTGGCTCACCCTGGCTACGCAGTCAGGACATTGCTTGTTGACGCGTCCGCGTCATCGTCAATACGCATCAGCGACGAGACCGGCAGTTCGACGGTAAACACTGTTCCATGCCCCTCGACACTTTCTACCGTGATCTGTCCACCATGATTCTGAATGATGCCATAGGAGACCGACAGACCAAGGCCAGTCCCCGAAACTCCATCCAACTCCTGGTTTTTGGTCGTGAAAAAAGGGTCAAAAATCCGGCTCATATTTTCTTCGGAAATCCCGTGGCCAGTATCCTCTATCCGCGTGATTAACAGATCACGCTGCAAATCCCTGAACATGCTGATGGTCAAGCGCCCCCCCATCGGCATCGCGTGACAGGCGTTAACCAGTAAATTGATGAAAACCTGCTCAATCTGGTTTGGATCGACATCAATGTCCGGCAGGTTGACGCCATAATGACGCACAATCTCTACATCGTTGACTGCCGCATGATGGTTCACCAGAGCCAGGGTGCTCTCCATAAGTGTCGACAGCGATTTAAGTCGTTTGTCAGGAATCGATGTCCGGGAAAAATCAAGCAGACGTCTGACAATATCAGCACAACGGTTTGTTTCATGGACAATCGTCAGGGCGTCTTCGCGCTGGCTTTCTTCCAGTCTTTGGTCTTGAGCAAACATGTTGGCAAACATCAGGATTCCGGTCAGAGGATTGTTGATTTCATGAGCGATACCGGCAACCAGTTGACCGAGAGAAGCCAGCTTTTCCGAGCGCACCAGCTGATCGCTGACCTGGGCAATTTTTTCCGTGCGTTCCAGGACTTTTGCTTCCAATGTTTCGTTCAGATCGCGATATTCGTCAGTTGTTTGTTTCAACTTTGCCGTCATGTCGTTAAATGCTTCGGAAAGCTCGCCGATCTCATCATTGGATTTCAGTTGCAACCTGCTGTCAAGCTCCATGTTCGAGACCTTGTGAGCGTGCAGCAGCAGATCATGAACCGGATGGATAACCAGACTCTGCGTCATCCAGCTCAGACAGATGACCACAAGCATCAGCAGGGTAATGCCAAAGGTCGCGATGCTGTTGCGGTATGAGCTCGCCTGCACACCGATTTTGGCCAGCGATCCTTGCACTTCAAGAAAACCAAGGGTCTTGACATCCGGCGGATGCACATGACAAGCCGCCGTATAACAGCTCGGTTTATTATGAATGGCTGTAGTGACACTTAAGATCTCTTCTCCCTGGGCATTATGAAAGATTTTCCTGCTGTCGTCGAGAGAGGGAATCTCGGGCAGGAATAGTTCACTATTGCAATCTTCACATTTTGTTTCGATCTGAGGTACAGCTTTCCCGATTTCTTCCTCGCAAGTGGAAAAATGAACCATACCTTCGGTGCTGAAGAGCCGAATCCGGTCTATCTTTTCATGCAAGCAGACTTCCTCCATCATCTGGTAGACCCGGGATCGATTGTCCTCCAACATCTGAAAGTGTGTTGTGTGCAGGATGATTTCACTGACGGTTTCGATATCATCCTTGGCGTCCTGCAGAAAGATTTCCTTAAGTGTCGTGATATTGAAAAAAGCGAAAAGAGAGATCGTGATCAGCAACACAACACCGGTTCTGAAGGTGAACTTGCTGATCAGACTTTGACTAAAGGCCCTTAATATCGCCATGGGAACCAATCCAGAAAACAAGATGAAAACGCCGGGCGCAGGGAAAGGCCTCCGGCATACCCGAAACCATCCTGGCAACCCGGCTGTCTTGATAACAAGATCCAGGGTTTTCCGCGATCTTCCTCACGAAAGGCTCGGCTTTAGCAGGAGCTTAACAAAAACTAATTATTTACAACCAATATAGACAAAAAGCACTTTATGTCAAGCTCTACCCTGGCACCTGCTCTCTTTAATCTTTTTGGAGAAGTTGTCCATAGCCTTTGTTCGGGTTATAGGTCCGAAAGAAAAAGACGTTGGGGAGAACGGAACGCGCAAGCGGCCCGGGGGCAGCCCGGTAGACTCCTGAGATTAAATCTTGACTGTTTTGTAAAGGAAATTTTTGAATTTATAGAACCTGCGCTGCTCCTCTTCATCCTTGCTGTGTGGATTGCAGGCCTTGAGTGCAAGCGCGATATCAGGCATATTCCGGGCACCGGACCGGCGGGTTTCCTCTATCAAGGCACGCACTGTGTCACGGGTCATCTGGTTCTCGGCAAACGGCTTGTGGATCAAACTCCAGAAGTCACCCCTGCCTGATTGCAGAGCGGCTGGAATACGTTGCAACGGGTCCTGATCCGCC
>JBPPMD010000217.1:0-4179 GCA_051305875.1 Desulfuromonadales bacterium
GTCAGCAAGGCGCGCCTTCAGCTGCCCAGCCGTAGCCACTCAGCTGAAGGCGCAACGCCGTTGACGTGGCAAAGAACCAGCAAAATGCGATAGTTTATGGGTTACAGGGTACTAGTTAAATGTCCGGCGCACATGGAAAAAAGTTGCCTGGATCAGTGAACAGTGGTATAGATTCAGAGTACGAAGACCACGGGGAATGGCCCTGTGGTTTTTTGTTTTCCAGTCAAGTTAATTTCAACCTGGATGAACCGTTAACCCACGGGCCCGGGTTCAAGGGATGTCTTACCCATGATCAGCGCATCAAATATCTGTTTAGCCTATGGCAAGCGGACTATTTTCAAAAACGTCAACATCAAATTTACACCCGGTAACTGTTATGGTCTGATCGGCGCCAATGGAGCCGGCAAGTCGACCTTTCTTAAAATTCTGGCTGGCGATTCCGCCCCCGACAAAGGGGAAGTAACGCTTGGCAAGGGGCTGCGCCTGGCCGTACTGCGACAGGATCAATTTGCCTTTGACGAGGAGACCGTGTTCAATACTGTGATCATGGGTCACGAACGTCTTTATGCCGTTATGGTCGAACGCGAGGCAATTTATGCCAAGGGTGAGTTTACCGAGGAGGATGGTGTTCGTTCCGGTGAACTGGAAGCCGAATTTGCCGATATGAACGGTTACGAAGTTGAATCCGAGGCCGCGGTTTTGTTGAATGGTCTGGGAATTTCCGAAGCACTGCGCCATAAGAAAATGAAAGAACTGGAGGGTGGCGAAAAAGTGCGGGTATTGCTGGCCCAGGCACTCTTTGGCAACCCCGATATCCTGCTTCTTGATGAGCCGACCAACAACCTTGACCTCAAGTCGATTCAATGGCTCGAAGAGTTCCTCTGCCGTTTCCAGAATACTGTGATTGTGGTTTCGCACGATCGTCACTTCCTCAATCAATCCTGTACCCATATTGCCGATATTGATTTCGGTTCGATCCGTACCTATGTCGGCAACTACGATTTCTGGTATGAGGCCAGTCAGCTGGTTCTGAAGCAGAAACAGGATGCCAACAAGAAAGCCAGTGAAAAAGCAAGCGAACTCAAGGATTTTATCGCCCGTTTCAGTTCCAACGCTTCCAAAGCCAAGCAGGCAACTTCGCGTAAAAAACTTCTGGATAAACTGGACATCGAAGAGCTGCCGGTGTCATCACGCAAATATCCTTTTGTGGTCTTCAAGCCCGAGCGCCCCTGCGGCGATATTATCCTCGAAATCAAGGGATTGAGCAAAACCCTCGATGGTGTCAAGGTGCTGAACAACCTCGACTTGATCGTCAACAAAGGTGACAAGATTGCTTTTGTCGGTGGCAACAGCCTCGCCAAGACCACGCTGTTGCAGATTCTCGCTGGCGAAATGGAGCCCGATAGCGGCAATTGTCGTTGGGGCGTGACTATTACCAGTGCCTATTTCCCCAAGGAAAACAGCGCCTATTTTGCCAACGACCTGAATCTCATCGAGTGGCTCTGTCAGTATCCGCCCCACGAAGGGGAGAGCTTTGCCCGCGGTTTTCTCGGCCGCATGCTCTTCTCCGGTGACGAGGCGACCAAGATGACCAACGTCCTCAGTGGTGGGGAGAAGGTGCGCTGCATGCTGGCGCGGATGATGCTGACCAATGCCAACGCACTGTTGTTCGATGAACCGACCAACCATCTCGACCTGGAATCGATCACTGCGCTCAATAACAGTCTGATTAATTATTCCGAGGTGATTCTTTTCACCTCACACGACCATAAATTCGTCTCCACAGTGGCCAACCGGATTATTGAATTGACCCCCGGCGGGGTCATCGACCGGGTGATGAGTTTTGACGAATATCTGGAAAATGCAGATGTTAATGCGTTACGTGAAGAGTTGTCTGCTTGAGTAATGAAATTCTTGTTTAAACGTTTGAGGCTAGCAGTCTGTGGATGGAGAAGGAAGAGGAGAGCCGATGGCACAATCCGCCACCATTTTTAAGGCCCACTTGCAGATATCCGACATGGACCGACACTATTACGACGAGCACCAGTTGACACTGGCGCGTCACCCGTCGGAGACCGACGAACGCATGATGGTGCGGTTGCTCGCTTTTGCACTGCATGCTAATGATCATCTAAGCTTTACCAGGGGGTTGTGTGACGATGAAGAGCCCGCTCTTTGGCAGAAGAGTTTGAGCGATGAGATCGAACTCTGGATTGATGTCGGTCTGCCTGATGAACGTCGTCTGCGCAAAGCCTGCAGTCGCGCTGCGCAGGTCTGCTTGTACATTTACGGTGGTCGTAATGCTGAATTGTGGTGGCAGCGTAACATCGACAAGCTGCGGCGTTTTACTAACCTCAGCGTGATCGAAATACCCGAAGTTGCATGCAATGCACTGGCGACCCTGGTCCAACGCAGCATGCAGATGCAGTGCACTATTCAGGATGGCGAGTTCTGGTTGAACTGCGGTGATCAGACGATCAGTGTTTCACCTCTGGTGAGGAAATGATAAACTCTTCTCCAAAACGAGTATTCTTGGAGCATAGCGTCAGTAATTACATCGCAGCACAGCAATGGAGATTCAATGGAATATCTTGTCTTATGGGTCGTCGTCTTCGGCTTTGCCGCAGCCTCCATGGCCAAGGGGAAAAATAGACCCGCAGTGCTGTGGTTCATCATTGGTTTATTGACCGGACCCTTTGCAATATTGATCATTGCTATAATGAAACCGGGCCCCGGACCAGACCAGGGATATCATTAGGCCTTCCTTTTAACCTTTCTGGTCGCTTCCGCTTGCCATGGATTGTCCGGCCATGGATGCCTTGGATAGCGCCCTTTCATTTCTTTCTGAACTTGCGGATAGACCGTATTCCAGAAATTTTTCAAGTCGCGGGTGACAGCCAGCGGTCTGCCGGCCGGTGAGAGCAGATGGATCAGAACCGGGACACGGCCGTCAGCCAGACGCGGGGTGTCAGCGAGGCCGAACATCTCCTGCAGCTTGACGGACAACACCGGATACTCTTGTACGCTATAGTCGAGTTTGATGCGTGAACCGCTTGGCACCTCAAGCCTTTCCGGGGCCAGACGATCAAGCTGATTGTGTCGCTGCCAGCCGAGTCGAGCCTTGAAAGCCGCAGTCAGATCGATGCGATTCAAATCATTGCGGTTCTTCACCGAAGTCAGCCAGTGGGGCAGCCACTCTTCCAGGTCGTTGATGAGTGCCTTGTCCGACCAATCCTGCCAGCCCTGTTCTGCCAGTTGCCGGTGCAGGAAGGCGGCACGGGCCTGCAGCTGCCGCGACTCACGTGTCCAGGGGAGGATTGCCAGCCCCTGGTGTCGAATCAGGTCGAGCAGAGCGGGGAGGGTGTCGTTCACTGTCGTGGCGACGGGGCGTTCCTGCAGGACGACAGCGCCTATTCGGCGGACCTCCCTGGCAATCACCCGTGTCGACCCATCATCCCAGCCTGCTTCACGTCGCCATTCCAGGTCGCCGCCAAACAATTCCTCGACCGTAGTCCGGGAAAGCCTGCTGGCCAGACGGATTTCGTCTTCAGCAGCTTTGCGGCCCACGGTTTCGACCGCCACCAGCCATTCTGCGTCGCGGACTACCGAACTTGCTGCGATCGCGACCCCTTGACCGTTGCTCAGCAGGTAGCGTTGACTTCCCGGTTTGCGTTGCTTTCCGATGCGGTCAGGGTAGGCACAGGCCAGCAGACGGCCAACAGCGTCTGCATCCGGGACCGGCTCTTGACCGGCTCTGGTCAGTTTGCGCCAGAAGCTGGCTGCCCGCCGGACCGGCCCAGTGCGTGGTGTCTGCTCACGGCGCAGAATATCAAGCCGGTCGAGCAGGTCACTCGGCCCCGTGGCACGGGCAGTCTGCCGGTCGTCTGCCAGAAGATCACGCTCGGCGAGCAGGGCGACCAGGTCGCAGCCCAGCCCCGGGCAGTCGTCCTTGATCGCCGCCACCAGCAGGCGGGCCAAGCGTGGATGCGCAGGATATTCGGCCATCTCATGCCCCAGGGCGGTCAGGACCCCGTTTGCGCCTATGGCCCCGAGGTCGGCCAGCAGGCGGCGTGCGGCAGTCATGTGCCCGTCCGGAGGCAGATCCAGCCAGCTCAGGCTGGCCGCATCATGCATGCCCCACTGGCAGAGTTCGAAGGCAAGCGGCGCCAGGTCGGCCTG
>JBPPMD010000247.1:0-4886 GCA_051305875.1 Desulfuromonadales bacterium
CTACCAACTCTACCAGAGCATCTACCAGGACCAGTTCACCCCGGCCCTGGAAAAACAACTGAAGCTGGCCGAAAAATCACTCGACAGCATGATCGACCAGGCGTTGTTGCAGGAAGAGGCAGATCGCCTGCAAATTGATGTCAGCAAAAAAGAGTTAATCGATGCCATTGCCCAGGTACCGGCTTTTCAGGAGAACGGCGTCTTTAACAAAGATCGCTACCTGCAGGTTCTGGCCTATCAGCGCATGAACAGTGATGAATTTGAGTCTCTGCAGCGCAGCGAATTGATCGTCAACAAGGTACGTGAGCACCTCCAGTCCGGTATCACCGTCACCGAGGCCGAAATCGAGGAAGAGTTCCGCAAAAACAATGAGAAGGTCAATCTCAACTTTGTCAGCCTGACACCGGCGTCCTTTGAGAAGAAAGTCAAAGTCTCGGATGAAGCCCTGCAAGCCTATTTCAGCGAGCAACAGGAAGTATTCCGCGCACCGGAAATGGTTGCATTGCGTTACCTGCAATTCGAACCGCAGCGTTACCTGGATAGCGTGACCTTCGAAGAGGGCGATCTGGAAAAGTTCTATCGTCGCAACCTCGACCAATTTGAAATCCTTGAACGAATCAAGGCATCACACATTCTGATCAAGGTTGATGAAGGTTCAGATGATAAAATTCGTGCCGAAAAACGTGTTTTTGCCGAAAAGCTCCTGGAAGAGATCAAGTCCGGAAAAGATTTTGCTGAATTGGCCAGGGTAAATTCCGACGACAAGGCCAGTGCGGTTAAAGGCGGCAGCCTCGGATATTTCACCCGCGGCTCGATGGTCAAACCTTTTGAAGAAGCAGCGTTCAACATGAACCCCGGTGAAATCAGCGACCTGGTGGAAACCCCCTTCGGCTACCATATAATCAAGGTAGAAGAGTACACCGAACCAGGTATGCGCTCTATGGAAGACGCCATTGACGAAATCAAGGAAGGGCTGCGTGCCGAGAAGGCCAAACAGCTGGCTTTCGAAAAAGCAATGGACGCCTATAACATCAATCGCAAGTCCGGCGACCTGAACGCTGCAGCTAAGGCCAACGAACTCGGCCTGAAAGAGACGGGCCCCTTTGCCCGTGATGGCTACATTGATGGTATCGGTCGTAATGAAGAGATCATCAATACCGCACTTCTACTGGAAGAGGACAAGCTGGCAAAGCCGGTTGTCACTGAAGATGGGGTCATCCTGTTTGGCCTGAAGGAACGGATTGCCAGTCACATTCCAGAATTCGCCGAGGTCAAAGATTTGGTAACAGCAGCCTACCGGGCAGCGGAATCAACCAAACTGGCCCGGGCAGCGGCCGATAAATTGGTCGCTGACCTGCGCGATGGGGGCAAATTGGCCAATCTGGCTAAAGAATCCGGCTACAAGCTCGAAGAAACCGGTGAGTTTACTCGCACATACAGCCCCTTCGTGCCACGCATCGGCACTTCTGAAGAATTGGCGGCAGCAGCCTTTGCTTTGAGTGAAGAACAAACCGCTATCGATCAGGTCTTCGAGATCCAGAATCGCTTTTTTGTCGCCGATATCAAGGAACGCGTAGCTGCTGACCTTGCGAAGCTGGATGCTGCCAAACGCGAGGAGTTGCGGAAGTCTACTCTCAGCCGAAAGCAGAATGAAGCAGTAGAACAGCGCCTGGCAGAGCTCCGCAATGCGGCCACCATTACAATTGCCGCGCGTACCCAAAGCATGCTCAACAAGGAGAAATAAACCGTGAGTGCCATTGTCCTTGAAACCAATCTGCCCGACCTGAAGCTGGTCAATCGCGGCAAGGTGCGCGATATTTATGATCTTGGTGAGCACCTGCTGATCGTGACATCCGATCGTCTCTCCGCCTTTGATGTCATCATGAATGAAGGCATCCCGAAAAAAGGGCAGGTTCTCAACCGGATTTCGATCTTCTGGTTCAATCAGATGGCCGATATCATTCCGAATCACATTGTCGCGACCGAGGTCAGCGACTTTCCAGCGGAAACTCATTTCTATCGCGACCAGCTCGAAGGCCGCAGTATGCTGGTCAAGAAAGCACGACCACTGCCGGTTGAGTGTATCGTGCGCGGCTACGTATCCGGTTCGGGCTGGAAAGAGTATCAACGCTTGGGAAGTATCTGTGGTATCCCCCTGCCTGAAAATCTCCTTGAGAGCGCTCGCCTTCCCGAGCCAATCTTCACACCGTCCACCAAGGCTGAACTTGGCGAACACGATGAGAATATTTCCTTCGAAGAAACCATTCAGCTTTGCGGCCAGGAGATCGCCGAACAGATTCGCGACAAAACCCTGGAAATTTACTGTCGTGCCCGTGACTTTGCCTGGGAAAAAGACATCATTATCGCCGACACCAAATTTGAGTATGGCCTCATGGATGACGGCAGTCTGATCTGGATCGACGAAGCGCTCTCGCCGGATTCTTCACGTTTCTGGCCGAGAGAGCACTATCATCCAGGCGGTCCCCAACCGAGCTTCGACAAACAGTTTGTACGCAATTACCTGGAGACTCTCGACTGGAACAAGCAGGCACCGCCGCCACCGCTGCCAGATGAGATCGTCGTTAAAACCTCGGAAAAGTACCAGGAAGCACTTTTTCTGCTGACCGGAATTACAGTTTAAAGCACCGCAGTCGATAGATTCCTGACGTATTTGCAGAATCTTGACACCAGTCAATAGCGGATTTGGCAAGGGGGATTACACTGTCTTCCAACACTATAAACAGAATTGGAGACAAGCTATGTCGACACAACCAGCTCAGATTCATGTAGATCCGGCAAAAACTTATGCTTTGGCGGAGATGACCCCTTACCAGGATGGCGCCGTTGTCAGCCGTACCTTGTTACAGCACGAGACAGGGACACTGACAGTCTTCAGCTTCGATGCGGGCCAGGCGCTCTCAGAGCATACCGTTCCGTTTCACGCCTTCGTTCAAGTGCTTGATGGCGAAGCACAGATTATTATTGGCGGCACTCCGGTGACTGTTTCCGCTGGAGAAATCGTCCTGATGCCCGGCGGTATTTCCCACGAAGTAAAAGCAGTCAAGCGTTTCAAAATGCTGCTTACCCTCTTTCGCAGCACCTCGGCAGACGACAGCGAATTCAAGGAAAGTTGAGTGTCTGACCACTGATCCACGAGCGCCATTCAATGCAAAAAAGCTGTTGACACTCCTGTGGCGCTCTGTTATAAATCTGCACCTGTTCGGGGCTATAGCTCAGCTGGGAGAGCGCTTGAATGGCATTCAAGAGGTCGGCGGTTCGATCCCGCCTAGCTCCACCATAAAAACAAGGGGTTACGGTTAATTCCGTAGCCCCTTTTTTATGTCCATCTTACTACTGCATCTGACTACATTTCTAATCAGCGACATACCGGATCTTCACTTCGTCCTTGCCGAACTGGTAACTGACTCTTCTCGATAAAACCTCACTTGACGACCGACTTGAACATCCTCCTGATCAGCACCAGGAAGGGATTGGCTGTGCAGGCTGTGGTCCTGTCCTTTTCCTGACTGTGAAACCCTGTGAAAACGGGATATGTCTCTGGCAGTAATGGTGGACCATCAATCCTGCGCACTTGTCTCGGGCGGCCGCAAAACCGCATGCGCGGCATGTCGCATACTGCCGGTTTCGCCGATCGAGCCGGCCGGCAGACGGGGCAAGGCGCTGAGGATGGAAACCGTCAGGGCGGCCGCATAGGGAATGCTCTGAATCAACAGCATAATGCACCAGACGAGCAGATCCAGAGACTCTACGCCAATCCGGGTAATGATGGCGCCAGAGGCCAGCCAAAGGCTGGTAAGGATCAGGGTTTCTTCCCGGGCCGCCTGCAGGGCTTTGATGAGAGCCTGGGTGCTGACCTGCTTGGGGGTGCGGAAGAAAGGCAGGTTGGTTTTGAAAAACCCGGTCAGCATGGCGATGCCGATGGTATGGGAGAGCGCCAGGCCGGCAAAGCCTGCGGCCAGGATCTGAACAGCTCTGGCGCCCACGCGTGTCTCGTAGAGGTAGATGAGTTTAACTGCCTTGAAGACAAATAAAACCAGCGGCAAAACGGCGAAGATCAACAAGGGCGGCGCCACCTTCGTGGGTGCCAGCACCATGGCAGCCGACCAGAACAAGGCCGCCAGGTTAAACAGCAGATTGATGCCATCGGCAAGCCATGGCAGCCACCCGGCCAAAAAGTGGTAGCGCTGGCCAATCGTCAGTTTCCCGTGGCCGAACAGCAGCGTGCGGCTATGCCGACGCATGATCTGCACCGAGCCGTAGGCCCAGCGAAAACGCTGCTTCTTGTAGTCGATAAAGGTGTCGGGCATGAGGCCGCGGCCATAGCTTTGGGGAATATAGGTTGCTTTCAGACCCGCCTCGAAAATCCGCAGTCCCAATTCCGCATCCTCGGTAATGCACCACTCCGCCCAGCCGTTCACCTGCTCCAGCACCTGGCGACGCACCATGGTCATTGTGCCATGCTGGATAATGGCGTTGCGTTCATTGCGGACAATCATGCCTATGTCGAAAAACCCGCGATATTCTGCATAGGCCATTGCTTTGAAGATGTTTTCCTGGCTATCGCGATAATCCTGCGGCGCTTGCACGATAGCTATTTCTGGATCCGAAAATTGCGGGCTCAAATCGCGCAGCCAACGGGGATGAACCTTGTAGTCGCTGTCAATGACCGCGACGATCTCGGCATTGGCCACCGTCTGCTGCAGAGCAAAATTAAGGGCGCCCGCTTTGTATCCGGCCAGGGGTGACTTGTGAAAAAACCGGAACCGGGAGCCGAGCGCGGCACAATGGGCTTCGACCGGTTGCCAGACCGCTGGGTCCTGCGTGTTGTTGTCAATCACCAGGACCTCGAAGTGAGGATAATCGAG
>JBPPMD010000250.1:0-14774 GCA_051305875.1 Desulfuromonadales bacterium
ATGCTGGGTTTGCAGCCGGGCTTTTATTCTCGGACAGCCTCCTGGTGACGCTTACACACCTCTCATCCTGGTTATCGCAAATCCAGCGGGCTCAACACCCCTTATCTTTTGCTGTTGTAACTATTCAGCACATAAGCGAGTGCATGTGGTCTGCAGCCATTGCCTGCGTCCAACGTTGTCACTTAACTCCCCGCAAGCAACAGCTGCAGCCCACATGCTGTGCAGTTGAGTAAGGGAGCTGAATAGTTACTTCCTGTTTAACTATTTTGTCAATCAAAGAGAAAGTGAATTATAGAATATGAGCGATCTACCAAAATGCCCTGAATGCGGTTCAGAGTACACCTACGAAGACAGAGCTCTGTATGTTTGTCCTGAGTGCGCACATGAATGGAGCATGAATGCTGCCGGTGAGAGTGCCGAAGAGGTGAGGGCCATTAAAGACGCCAACGACAATGTGCTTGAAGATGGTGACACCGTTACTGTGATCAAAGACCTCAAAGTCAAGGGCTCTTCACTGGTGGTCAAGGTTGGAACGAAGGTCAGGAATATCCGCCTGGTGGCTGGCGATCATGATATCGATTGCAAAATTGACGGCATCGGCCCCATGAAATTGAAATCGGAGTTTGTAAAGAAAGTTTGAAATGTTGTATGGCTGCACAGGATTGAAAATTGTCATCGACATTTAATTTTACACGGAAATTCGGGCAAAGGGCCTCTTCCTGACAGAAACCTGTTACTCCCCCCTCAAATACGTTGCAGGCTTCTGCCCCAGAGCCTTCCATGTTCCTATCAGTCCCAGCAACAGAGTCAATGCAATACCGGTCAGAATCGTCAAGATGATCGTGCCCGGATGCAGAACAAACGACATCTTCATCAACCCACGCAGAATCCCCATGGCAGCCAGGCTGCCGACCACAGCGCTGATCGTGCCGGCAATCATGCCAAGCATCAGAAACTCGGCGCCGAAAGCGGCCAGGATGTCGAAGCGGGTTGCACCGCAGACCTTGAAGATCACTGCATCATGTATACGCTTATGCTGATCAGCAGAAACAGCTCCAGCCAGGACCAGAAAGCCTGTAAACAAGGCAATAGCGGCCATGCTTCGGAAGGCGATGCCGATCCGGTCAAGGGCATTGGATACATTTTTCAGGATTTCCCTGGTGCTGATGGCGGAGACATTCGGAAACTTCCCGGTGATTGTGGTAACCGCAGTTTCTTCCTGGTCAGGCGGCACCTGTATGGTTGCAATATGCGTCTGCGGAGCATCTTCGAGTACGCCTGGTGAAAGCAATATGGCGAAGTTCAGGTCCAGGGTCGACCAGTCCACCTCTCTCAGGCTGCTGATTTTCGCCGTGACTTCGCGTCCAAGGACATTGACAGTCAGGGTGTCACCGATAGTAACGCCGAATCCTCTGGCGATGTCTGCGGTAATCGAAACCAGTGGACTACCAGAATAATTGCCGGGCCACCATTTGCCGTCGACAATCTTTATGTCAGCTGGCATTTCTGCCGCGTAACTCAGGAAGCGATCGCCGCGCACTGCCCAACGAACCTCATCAGCGATTTTTGCCATGCCGACCGGTATGCCGGCTATGGCCGTAATACGTCCACGCAGGGTGGGATAATGTTCTATCTTGCGAATGCCGGGCAAACTGTCTGCGGTTTCCAGGAAGCTTGCAATCTGGTGAGATTGCAGATCGAAAAAGAAGAAAGAGGGTGCCTCATCGGGAACTGTTTCGTTGACCATATCACCGAGATTGGCCTGAACCAGTACAACAATGACCAGGGCTGTCAGGCCAAGCCCCAGAGAAAAAAGAGCGCTCCCGGCAGGGGAGCCGCGTCGATGGATGTTGCCGATTCCAAGGCGCAATGAGGGGTTGTTTGGCCTCGGCAGATACCTGGCTAACCTGACAACTGCGGCTGAGACAAAACGGAAAATGCCGAAACAGAGGGTTGCTCCGCAAATAAACCAGAAAGCCAGTTTCTGATCTGCACTGGTTAATATCGCCAGCGCGGCAAGACCGATGGCGGTAATGGCAATGGTTACCTGGATAGCGGGGCCGGGATCTATGTCAGTGCTGTCGCTGTAACCGCGAAACAATACCGCTGGAGAGACTTTTCTGGTAATCCCGAGCGCCTTGAGAGAAAAAACCAGGGCAATCAGTAAACCGAACATGCCCGCTCTCAATAATACGTACCAGTGAATAGCAGGAGCCAGTGGTATCGGCAGGTGCTCACCAATGAGCCACTTGAGGAGGTAGGGCAGGGCAGCACCAAAGATCAGGCCAGCCACTGATCCAAGAGCGCCCAGCAAGAGAACCTGGATCAAGTAGGTCGTAAATATCAGCTTCCCCGGGGCACCAAGACATTTCATCGTTGCAATATGGTTAATCTTGCCGGTCAGGTAGCCGCGAACCGCTCCGGAAACACCAAGACCTCCGACCAACAGGGCGCAGAGCCCTATCAGGGTCAGATTTTGATTCATCCGGTCGAGAAAGAACCGTATTCGTGGTGACGCTTCACGCCAGGTGCGTAAGCGCCAGCCGACTTCAGGGAATTGAGACTGCAGATCTTCTTTCAGCTGGTCAGCAGTCGTGCGATCAGGTAAACGCAGACGATAGGCGTGGTAAATCAGACTGCCGGGCTGCACCAGGCCTGTGGCAGACAGGCCGGCAAGGCTGGTCATGAGGCGTGGGCCCAGGTTGAAGGCGTTCAGAGTTCGGTCAGGTTCAGTCGTGATGATGCCGCGGATTCGAAACTCTGCTGAACCGATCCTGACCAGGTCGCCTGTCTTGATATTCAGCCGGGTCAGCAAAGGCTGTTCGACCAGAGCGCCGAATTCATCGCTGTTCTGCAGCGCCTCAGCGATTGATTGTTGTGGATCGATGCCGATCCGGCCATAAAGCGGATAGGCAATGTCAACAGCTTTCAGCTCGGCAAGAACCCGTTCGGATTGATTGTCGGCAGCAACCATGGTTCGCATGCTCATAACATGTGACAAGTCACCACGCTTGCTGAGAAAATTAATGACTTCGGCAGGCAATTGCCGATGAGGCAGACGGACTTCAAAATCACCGCCCAATAGTGTGCTGGCATCTGCAAGCAAACCTGATTTTGCAGATTCGGTAAACGAACCGATCGCGCTTATCGCAAAAACACCCAGGAAAAGGCAGGTTAAAAAGACGCCAAAACCACGCAGCCCCCCGCGCAGTTCACGCCTGACCAGGCGCAACGCTTGCTTAAGAATGCGAGGTTCGCTCACGCAACGCCTCCGGCAAGATCATTGAGTTGACCATCCAGCATATGCACGCAACGATGACAGCGCGAGGCGAGGGTCTTATCGTGGGTGACCAGGACCAGGGTTGTGTTATGCTCTTTCTGCAGATCAAAGAGCAGGTCCATGACCATCTGACCGGTTTCATGGTCGAGGTTGCCGGTTGGTTCGTCGGCCAGGAGCAATGACGGTTTGGCGACAAAGGCTCTGGCCAGTGCCACCCGTTGTTGCTCGCCGCCGGAGAGCTCCCCCGGGAAGTGACCGAGGCGGCTGCCAAGCCCGGTCTTCTCCAGGGCTTCTTTTGCCTGGCCTGCAGGATTTTTAACCGCGGCGAACTCAAGTGGCAGGGCGACATTCTCCAGGGCTGTCATCGTCGGCACCAGATGGAACGACTGGAAAACGATGCCGACATGCTCGCGCCTGAAACGGGCCAAGCCGTCTTCATTGATAGCTGTCAGATCTATGCCGGCAACCCGGATCAGTCCGGACGTCGGCTTCTCCAGCCCGGAGAGGGCCATCAAGAGGGTTGTTTTGCCGGCCCCTGATGGGCCAACGATGCTGATAGTTTCGCCAGCGGCAATCGACAGATCGATACCGCGCAGGATATTGACCGGCCCGGCTCCGCCGACTAAACTGAGACAAAGATTCTTAATTTCAACCATAGGCTCTCTCATGCGCTTGATAAAAATTTGTTTGCTACTGCTGCTTGCTGCAACCTGCAGTGTTCATCCTTTACTGGCCAATAGTACAGCAGAACCCATGAAACGTCTTCTGGTCCTGGGCGACAGCCTGACTGCAGGTCTCGGTCTGGCCGCAGGGGAGACTTTCCCGGAACAGTTGGAAAGGGCACTGCAACAGGCTGGTCATGACGTCACAGTCATAAATGCCGGCGTCTCCGGTGATACAACCGCCGGGGGGCTGGCACGACTCGATTGGGCTTTGAGGGATGATCCACAGCTGGTTATCGTTGAACTCGGTGGCAATGATGCTTTGCGTGGTTTGCCTCCGGGAGAGACCTTTGCCAACCTGGATGCCATCCTGGAGCGACTCGACACCGCCGGTATCAGCATCATACTGACCGGAATGCATGCTCCACGCAATCTTGGAGTCGATTACACGACGGACTTTGACCAGATCTACCCTCGACTTGCCAGCAAGTATAAAGTCAGCTTTTATCCGTTCTTCTTGGATGGCGTTGCCCTTGATCCAGCACTTAATCAGGCTGACGGTATTCATCCGAACTCAGCCGGAGTTGCGGTGATCGTCGACAGGATGCTGCCTGTGCTGGAGTCTGTACTCGAGACAGTGAACAAGTAAATTTAGTCTTTTTTGTGAGATTGTTTTCCGGCTCGGCCTGATGTACACAAAAAATCTCACAGACATTAGCGCAGATAAGCCTCTGTTACATAACGTCGCATCATGACATGCGTATTAAAATAATAAGCATTCTTGCCGATCGCGTTGCTGCCGGCTGTTTATCTTAAACCTGAATTCGTGAGGAGTGAAGGGTGAAGAGTGAGGAGAGAAACCAAAGGCTCAGTTTCCGCCTGAAGATTTACGCCTCACGCCTCAACTGCCGGGGTCTGCAAAATGGCTTGAAATCGGCAGAGCCAAATCAAACTCACGGATTCAGGTTAAATATCTTCACATCACAGCGTCGAATAATCCCCATCTTACTGTAGGATATCCTTCGTTATGCGTTTGGTTGAATGCCGCCGAATGAAAATATATTGTATTATTAACTGTATAGAAAACTGGCATGCTCCATGTAAGAGTATAAGGAACCTTTCTGTTTGAAAGGGTAATTTATGACACAAAGAGCACTAACTCTGAAGATCCTGCTGATATCCGGACCCTGGACCATGGAGACCTTTCTATGAAAAACATGCGTAAAATCTTTGTCACCGTGGTTCTGCTGGTCGTCCTGCCGCTGGCAGTGCAAGCCATGCAACATGGATCCGGGGCCGCGAATATGGACCATAGCAAGATGGATCATGAAAGCATGAAAATGGAAGGGGACATGATCATGATTGGTAATTCGGTCCAGGATGGTGTCAAGGCTATGGCTCATCTCAAGGATGTCAAGGATGCAATGGCCAAGATGGGACTGAAACCAACCCATCATATCATGGTCATGTTCGTTGATGTGGCAACCGGCCTGCCATTGGAATCAGGGACCGCAGCAATCAAGGTGAAAAAGGCGGACGGTAAGCAAGAGGAAACGACCAGGTTGATGGTTATGCAGGGACATTTTGGCGCCGACATCGTTCTTCCCGAGCCAGGTCATTATTATTTTGTTGTTGGCACCGAGCTGACTGACGGTAAAAAGCGCCAATTCGAATTTGACTTTGAATTGAAGTAATCTTTACTTGCCGAGCTGCACATCTTGGGCCCGGCTTATTAAAAAAAGTGAAGATACGATCATGGAAAACATTCAACGTCAGCGACAGGCTGACCAAAATCACAAAAAAGGAGCTTGAATCAATGATGAAGCAGATAACAACCACACTGTTGGCCCTGGTTATTGCTATGGGCATGCCAATGATCGCTGCGGCAATGAGTCACGAGAACCACGCTGACAGCAGCAAGAAGATGACCGAAGGCATGAAACAACACAGCGACATGGATATGGATCATGCCAAAGAGATGTCACATAAAGGCAATGACATGGCTGGTCAGGACGATGACTTCCTGGAAATCGGCAAGGACACACAAGAAGGAATTGTCGCCACCGTCAAGGTCAAGACTTATGATGAAAAGACCATAGCTTCCATGGCGAAGATGGGTATGGATGCAACCCATCACGTTATGGTTTTCTTCGCTGAAGAAAAGAGCGGTAATGATATTGCCGGCGGCCAGGTCGCTCTCAAGGTGAAGGGCAAAGAAGCCAAGCCCGTCATGATGATGCAGATGGAGACAGGATTCGGCGCCGATGTTTCACTGGAAGAAGGTATGCATACATTTGAGGTCGGAACCAAGCTTGAAGACGGTAAAAAACGCCAATTTTCGGTCATGTTTCATAACATGTAAGCAGACCGGGGGCCGCTCTGCGGCCCCCGATGGTTTTGGAGCCACCGCCTGCAGGCGGATAGAGCCGTAAAGTGGCAGCCACAGTCTTTTTTTATACCGCAAACTAGAGTAACCTGTCCGTCATTATGACAGCAGGGAATAAACTCAAAACTCAAACTCCAGACATCATCGAATTCATCCTGCGCTTATGTCTACCTCTTGCCTGGAGCATTATTATCATTTGGTTGTCTTTGACCTCCGCACCGCCACAAATCTCCGGAGTGCTGGGTTGGGACAAACTCCTCCATGCAGGGGCCTACGGGCTGCTATCTCTTCTTATTGCTCAATTTCTCTTCTGTTTGCCTCTTAACCCCCACAAAATCTGGTGGGTCACGTGGCTGTTGGCCATCTGCTTCGGCGCTCTGATGGAGGTCCTGCAGTTATTGGCACATACAGGACGCACTGCCGAATGGCGGGATCTTTTCGCTGATGCTGCCGGTGCTTTCATCATATGTGTCATATTACGTCAATTCCCCGGGTTAGTGTGTCCACGATATAAACCTCTGGAAAAAGATCATGGATAAAATCCTGTACGCTGCGGCCGGTGAGGGAAGTCTCATCCTGACGGTCAACGACCGTCTGGCAAGAGAGCTCTCACAACAGTATGACAGAGAGCAGCAGCGCCTGGGGCATGCAGCATGGTTGCGTCCTGACATCTTAAGCCTTTCTGCATGGTTATGCCGATGTCAGCTGCAGATTCCGGGAACGCTTTTATTCCTGAATAATGCTCAGCTGCAATATACCTGGGAGCTCATTGTCGAGTCTGATGCTGAACAGTCCGGCAATTATCTCCTGCAGGTTCCACAGACGGCACGTCGAGCTTTGCAGGCTCACCAGTTATTGATTCGCTATTCTGTAGAATTCGACAGGGATGAGGCCGCCGAAGATCACAGGGCCTTTCTGCGTTGGCGAAAAACATGGCAGAGCCGTGCCATTGAAAGAGACTGGCACGATCCTGTTGAGACGCCCTGGCTGCTATCTGATGCAATTAATAGAGAGCACATTCCCCTGCCCGGAAAAATTGTTTTCGCCGGGTTCGACGAGATCACACCTGATTTGCTGCATTTGTGCAATGTCATGAATAAATATGGCACTTCTATCGAGTACTGGCATCCACAGCCATGTCAAAATGTTCGGCGTCAACGTGTTGCAGCTGACGACCCTGCTGATGAAGTCAATCGATGTGCCCGATGGATCAGGTCTCTCCTGACCAAAAATCCCGAGGTAAGCATTGGTGTCGTTGCCCCGCGAGTTGAAGTTTACCAGTCTCTGATTGAACAGGTGTTCACAGCAGAGCTGGACCCGAATGCATTGCTTGCCGGTGAAGAGACACAGCAGGTGTTCAACCTTTCGCTGGGCCATGGCCTGGACAGGGAAGGGGTGATTCACGCGGCACTTCGCTTGTTGCGGCTTGGCATGCGGCTCGATCATGCTGAGATCAGCTGGCTTTTATGCACGCCTTATATCAGAGGTTCACTCGGAGAGGCTGCCAACCGGGCGCAAATGGATCGCGAAATACGTGGTTTAAGGCGTTTTGACTGGTCATTGCCTCGTCTTGCCAGGACCTTGAAGGGGCTCTCGGCAAAATACGCGCTCGCCGTGCCGGATTTCGTCAAAACGATTGAAATCATTGCCGCTGATTTATACCAATCAGCGAAACGCATGCCGGGTTTCTGGGCTGAATATTTCGCGACTTGTCTCGGTAAAGTCGGCTGGCCGGGACAGCGTGGCCTGTCAAGTCGTGAGTACCAGGCTGTACAGCATTTCAGGAGCTCATTGGCTGAGCTTGCCAGTCTGGATGGAGTCTCGTCGCCTGTTGATCGTTCCGCCGCTGTCAGAATCCTGATTCGCAATATCACTTCCCTGGAGTTTCAGCCGGAAGGTGTCGATGGTCCGGTTCAGGTTCTCGGTGAACTGGAATCAAGCGGTTTTGTGTTTGACCATCTCTGGGTTCTCGGGCTGCATGATTCAGCATTGCCCAAGCCACCCAGTCCGAATCCTTTCATCCCCCTGCCTGTTCAACGTCGATATCGCATGAAACGTTGTGATGCAGAACGTGAGTATCTGTTTGCCGAACAGATTTCGACGCGCCTTTTCTCTGCGGCTCCCGATATCGTGCTCAGCTGGCCGGTGCAGGATAACGGCGCTGAGCAAAGACCGAGTTCTTTCATCAGGGGGATTCCCGACGGGCAGCCATTGCTGGCCGAATCATGCGCCCCGGCCAGGATCATCTGGCAGGAGCGAACAGGCCTTGAAGAGATATATGACTGTCAGGGGCCACCGCTATCCACTCGCAAGCCGTTTACCGGCGGGACCGGCATTATCAAGGATCAGGCTCTCTGTCCTTTTCGCGCCTTCGCCCATCACAGACTCAGGGCTGAACAGCTGGATGTCCCGGATATCGGTATCGACAACATGGCGCGCGGCTCTCTTGCTCATAGTGCTCTCGAGTTGTTCTGGGGCAAGGTTGTCGACCAGGATACCCTCTTGTCTCTTGATGAAACCACACTCAATAAGCTTTTGGATGAAGCTGTCAATGTCGCCCTCGGTCGATTGGAAAAAGAGCGCCGATATGATCTGCCTGCACGACAACGACACATCGAGCAGCAACGTTTAATCTCTCTTTTGCTGCAGTGGCTTGAATTTGAGCGACCAAGAAGCCGTTTTCGCGTTGTGGCTTCTGAACAGAGCCACCAGGTCAAAATCGGTAAGCTGGTTATCCGGACCCGGATTGACCGGATCGACGAACTGGACGATGGCACCTGTGCCATTATCGATTACAAGACAGGACGTACCGATCCCCTGCAATGGCTGGACGACCGGATTTCTGAGCCACAGCTGCCTGCATACTGCCTGGGTTTGCCCCGGGAACAGATCGGTGCGGTGATGTTCGCCGTAGTACGCGGCAAGGTGAAAGAAAGCGGCTTCCGCGGGCTGGCTCGTAAGGACGAAGCCTGGCCAGGCGCAAAATCACGCGCACTTGCAACACGCCTTGATGAGAAGGGCTGGGGCAGTTTGGAAGAGGTACTGGCTCATTGGAACAGCACTCTACCTGCCCTGGGCGATGCTTTTGCCCGTGGAGATGCATCTGTCGACCCGGTTGATCCAAAGCTCGCTTGTCAATACTGTGATTTAACCGGTTTCTGCCGAATCCTGGAGCGGGGAGCAACATCTCCGGAAGGCAATAATGATTAAGACACGGCCCATTCAACCACCGGACTGGAAGGAACGGCAGGACGCAGTCGACATCACGCGCTCCTGCATCGTTCAGGCGCCTGCCGGTTCCGGCAAGACCGAGCTGCTGGTGCAGCGCATCCTGGCACTGCTGGCTGTTGTTGATTCTCCAGAGGAAATCCTCTCCATCACCTTTACCCGTAAAGCTGCCGGCGAAATGAAGCTGCGCCTGTTGAAGGCGTTGGAACGTGCCTGCGATGATCAGCCACCTGAGGCTCCGCACGCAGCAGAAACCTGGAAGAGAGCCCGAACTGTTCTCGCCAGAGACCGCGAGAAGGGCTGGTCCCTGCTACAGAATCCAACCCGCTTGCAGCTGATGACGATAGACAGCCTGTGTGCTTTCCTGACCCGCAGAATGCCGTGGCTGGCGCGTTTTGGCGATCAACCGGGAGTGACTGACGATCCCGCAGACCTGTATCTCCTGGCCGCAGAAGCATTACTGTCCAGATTGGAAAAAGGCGGTGCCGGTCAAAATGCCGTTGAACGGCTGTTGATCCACCTGGACAACCGCCTTACGCTTTTGCGCGACCTGTTGGTAGCCATGCTCGGCAGGCGCGATCAATGGTTGCGTCACCTCATGGCTCAGCGCAACAAACAGCCGCGCCAGGTGCTTGAATCAGGTTTGCAACTCTATACGGCGACTTTTCTGAAATACACACATTATACGCTTGGCGACGACGCGTATGGTGATCTCAGAACGCTGGCCAGGTTTGCTGCAGCGAATCTGTCAGAAGAGCAACCGGACCACCCGTTTAACGCCTTGCTGCAGGAAAAAGAGGACCCTGAGTCACTCAGGCAATGGCTGGCCCTGGTGCACCTGATGCTGACGGCATCGGGAGACGTCAGAAAGAGTGTCAACAAGGCCAACGGCTTCCCCGCTGACAAGTCTCCTCAATCCCGGGACATGAAAATCCGCGCGCTGAGCCTTTTTGAGCAGGTCAGAGGAAATCGTGCCGCCATAGAAGCCCTGCAGGGCATACGGCAGCTGCCGGCAAACTGCTACACTTCAGATCAATGGTACATCCTTGAGTCGCTGATAGAGCTGCTGCCCCTTGCCGTGGTAGAGCTTCAGAATGTTTTTCGACTTCAGGGTCAGGTCGACTTTATCGAAATTGCCGGGGCGGCACATGCAGCACTCGGTTCGGTTGCTGAGCCGGAAGATCTTCTGCTGCAATTGGACAGCCGTATCCGCCATATTCTGGTCGATGAATTCCAGGACACCTCTTATGCCCAATATGACCTGCTGCGTTGCCTGACTGGCGGATGGGAACCCGGCGACGGAAGAACACTCTTTGTCGTTGGTGACCCGATGCAATCGATTTATCGCTTTCGAGAGGCGGAAGTCGGCCTTTATCTGCGTGTCTGTCAGCGTGGTTTGGACGGTCTGCCGATGGAGCGTATTGGTCTGAGCACAAACTTCCGCTCCCGAAAAAAGCTTGTTGACTGGGTTAACAGCAGCTTCAGCGAACTATTCCCCGCGATTGAGGATGAAGTTCGAGGTGCTGTGCGTTTCGCGCCGGCCACGGCATTCGATCAGAGTGAGAATGGTGCTGAAGTGACTGCACACTGCTTCGTGAACAGGCAGGACGTTGCTGAGGCAAAGACCGTTGTTGATCTGGTCTGCAGGGCCAGAGAGAGTCATGCCGAAGGCACCATTGCCATCCTTGTGCGTTCTCGAAACCATCTATCGGAAATCGTTATTGCCTTAAAAAAAGCCGCCATCCGCTTCCAGTCGCAGGACATTGATCCATTGGTCGATCGTCCCGTTGTTCAGGATCTGCTCTCATTGACACGCGCACTGCAGCACCCTGCCGATCGCATCGCCTGGCTTTCTGTGCTCAGAGCTCCATGGTGCGGATTGATCCTGGACGATCTCAACAGGCTGTGCGGCAAAGACTCCCGGTCTACGGTCTGGCAGTTATTGACGCAACCTGTGAAACAGGTTGAGATGTTCGATCAAATCAGCACGGACGGCAGGCAACGACTGAATCGCCTGATGCCTGTCCTTGACCGCGCCCTGAAAATGAGGGGACGCCTGAGTCTGAGGCACCTGGTCGAATCAACCTGGTTGTCACTGGGCGGACCTGCCTGTGTCGAAGAAGCTGACTTGCTGGATGTTAAGCAGGTTTTTGCGCTGCTTGAAGAGTTTGACGTTGAAGGGACTCTGCAAGATCTGGAAAGACAGCTCGGTAAACTTTATGCAGCTCCGGATCCCCAGGCCGGACCGGAACTCCAGTTGATGACCATTCACAAAGCCAAAGGCCTGGAATTTGACACCGTCATCCTGCCGGGTCTTGGTCGCGGGGTGAGAACCCGTGAGCGCGCCTTGCTGCGCTGGGTGGAGCACCCCGACTATGAACTTCTGCTGGCACCGATACCTCCCTTGCTCAATGATCAGCAAGATCCGACTTATCAGGCAATCGGTCACATCCTGAAAGAGAAGGATGACCTTGAAACAGTACGTCTTTTGTATGTTGCCACGACCCGGGCCAAATCACGCTTACACCTGCTGGGTCATGCAAAGCTCAACCAGAATAATGAGCTGGCACCACTTTCCGGATCACTTTTGTCAGTTGCCTGGCCTGCTTATGGTCGCGAGTTTTCAGAAAACACAATCACCGCAGCGGATGAAGTCAAGCATGAGCTGCCAGTGTCAAAGTTGAAACGCTTGCCGGGAGAATGGCTGCTGCCGCAATTAGCCGAGAAACTGGCTTTTAAAGTGACTACCGTGCAGCTTGCGTCCGCAGCTGGACACTCCCGAACAGAAACCGTTGAGTCTCGCCGCACGGAAGAGGGCAGGGTCATAGGCACCCTTGTCCATTTGTGGCTGGAGCGTATTGCGGCCGATGGTCTGAACCGCTGGCCTGAAACTGCAATCAAGGCCCAAACCGGCAACTTCAAGGCTCAACTGAACATGCGTGGTCTGCCGCTGTCCAGGCTCGAAGCAGGTTCGTCCATGATTTTGTCCTGTCTCATCAAGACCGTTTTGAGCAAACGGGGCCAGTGGCTCCTGGCTTGTCATAGGAACGCCGGCAGTGAACTGGCGCTCAACGGAATGATCGACGGCGAACTCGTCCGTGCGACCATAGACAGGACCTTTATTGACAGTGACGGGATTCGGTGGCTCATCGATTACAAAACGAGCAGTCCTGCGTCGGGTGAAGATCATGGCCGCTTTATGGACAATGAGGCAGAGCGTTATCGTAATCAGTTGCAGCTCTATGCGGCTCTTTTTAAACAGCTGGAGCCGGACCAGACTCTCTGTACGGCTTTATACTTCCCTGTGTTTGACGGTTGGATCGAAACCGGCTACTGAGGTGTTGAGGCTATATCCGAGCAACTATCCCGGTCTGCTGCCTGCTTGATAGTGATCGATGAAAACCAGAGCACAGACATGCCTGAGGACAACCAGGAAGGATGAGGTAAAGCATTCTATCTGCTTTGCGGTGCTGTCCGGAATGGATCTGTTATAAAAGACGTCTTTCCCGACCACGGTAGTTGGAACGGTTTGAGCTGCGGATCTGGTCACGACCGACGACTGTCCATCCGGTGCTGCGTTTGAAGCTGGAGACTTTCTGCTGGTTGATAAGATTGTCAAGCATTCCTGACTTGACCATGTCGAACCTGCCGTCACTATACATGACTCTAATCATCATGGCGCACCTCGTCTTTTAAAGTCTTTAAAAACTCTATCACAGCCTGCTTGCATTTCGAGGGTTGCAGGTATATTTGTTTGTTGCTGCACTCAGTCGCTTGTCCAGAAGTATTTTGACAAGGTGCAAGCGTGAGATTGCCAAGGTGATTGCCAAACAGCATGTAACTGGGTTACATTGCTTTTATATGAAAAAACCTATATAAAGCCCGTGTTAATAACCCCAAAGGTGAATTGATAATGATTATAACAAAACGTTGGTTTCGTGCTCTCCTGGTGAGCTTGACGTTAATACTGGCCGCTGTGTTTGTCATGCCGGCTCCAATGAGCGCAACAGCGACTGACGAATCGGATCAGAACCGTGCCCGTCTCCTCGCTTACGTCTTGCGCCGTCAGGTTGAAAATCATTTTAGCGGCAAGGCTATAGACAATGAGCTTTCCCATGCCGCTTTTAATCTTTATATCAAACAGCTGGACTATCAGAAACGACTGCTGCTTGCGGACGAAGTTGATCAGTTGAAAATTTTCGAAGATCGTATCGATGATGAGATCAATACTGGGCGGGTCATTCTCGCGCCGCTGGCTTTCCGTCTGCTTGACAACAGCATTGCGCGAGCCGAAAAAATAGTAGAAAAAGCGTTGGAGAAACCATTTAGTTTCGATGTCGCCGAAGACTACGAAACGGACCCTGAAAAAATGACGTTCTGCAAAACAGAAGCAGAACTTGCAGAGCGCTGGCGCAGTGATCTCAAGTTTCGTACTTTAAATCGTTATCTGAAGCTGCTTGAGGATGCCGGTATTGAGGATCCGCTCAAAGCAACCGCTGAGCTGCAGAAGGAAACTGAGTTTGAGGCTCGGGAAAAGGTTCGCAAGCAGTATTCTGAATATTTCGAGAGACTGAAAAAAGAGACCAACAAAGATCATTATGATCGATACCTGAATGCGTTTTCCCGTGCTTTTGATCCGCATACGTCATATATGCCTCCCCAGTCCAAAGAGGATTTTGACATCAGTATGCGCGGGTCCCTGGAAGGGATTGGTGCCACATTGCGTGAGGAAGACGGTTACATCAAAGTCGTCAAAGTCATACCCGGCAGTGCAGCAAACAGGCAAGGCCAACTGAGTGCCGACGATGTCATTCTCGCTGTTGCCCAAGGTAATGAAGAGCCTGTCGATATAACCGACATGCGCCTGCGAGATGCTGTCGCTCTGATCCGTGGCAAGAAAGGCTCGGAGGTAAGATTGACCGTTCGACGGTTGGGCCTTAAACCTTTTGTCATCGCAATCGTTCGTGATGTTGTGATTATTGAGGAGTCATTTGTCAAATCCGCCCTGGTGACTGATCCACAATCAGGGAATCGTTATGGTTACGTTAAAATCCCGAGCTTTTACCGCGATTTTGAAACGACTCGTGATGGAGGTGAGGGACGAAATTCGACTGATGACGTCAAAGCGGCACTTGAAGCTTTTGACGAAAAGCAGATGGACGGCCTGATCCTTGACCTGCGCAACAATGGTGGTGGTGCCTTGACAGATGCAGTCGGT
>JBPPMD010000251.1:0-4395 GCA_051305875.1 Desulfuromonadales bacterium
AAAGGATGACCCAGGGTGATCGACACCACCAGCGTGCCGAACATCAGGATAGTGAGAACTTCTGCGCTCATAATGAATATATTCTCCGAGGGGTACGATTAATCGTCGCTGCGCAGAGCGCGGAAGTCTTGAATCAACTTCGCCAGCCCCTGCAGAAATAACAGGATAAAGCCAATGGCCATGATCGTCTTGTAAGGATAGATCGCCGGTGCCCAGGAGCTCGAAGCATTTTCCAAGCCCTGCCAGGATGTCACGGCATAAATCACTGACCAGATTGCCAGCATGCCAACCGTCGGAATGAACAGAATCAGGTTGGAAAGGATGCGTAAAATGGTCCGGGGCTTTTTCGCCATCCGGGCTTCAAAAACGTCAATGGCCACGTGCCCGTCGTGCTTGTGGGCAAAGGCGAGGGCCAACATGAAATGAATCCCGTAGATAAAAGTGGTCATTTCAAAGGCCCAGGAGGTTGGTGCGTTAAAGGCATAACGCATCAGTACTTCGTAGGAAACCACGCCGATCAGAGGGAGGACCAGGTAGGCGGTGTAAAAGCCAACCTTTTCGTTGAGGGCGTCGATCGCCCGGTCGATGAATGCCATGGAGAGACCTCGTTAAAAGCTGTTGCTCTGTTGATTACCTGAACAAAATAAGGCGGGGACCGTAGCGGCCCCCGCCCGGTTTTAAATTGTTACTGGGTGCGCTTGCCCGCGATGAAATCATCGATCGGCCAGGGGGTCAGACCACTGCGGATTTCACGCCAGTTGGCGAAATCCTTCTTGAACTGTTCCTGGGAGTCGAGGGTCTTCTTGACTTCAGGATACTTGGCTTTAACTTCTTCCAGGTATTCCTTGGTGCGTTTGGCGAAAGCAGTGATCGCCTCATCGTCCATCTTGACGAACTCGACTTTCTCTTGGAATTTCTTGATCGCCTCAATGTTCAGCTGCTCCTGCCAGGCCGTCGACCAGAGCTGGGTCTCCTTGGCGGCGATGTCGACGATCCATTTCAGATCTGCCGGCAGCTTGTTGTAGGCATCCTTGTTGAAGAAGAGGGCGCATTGAACCGAAGGCTGATGTACGCCCGGCTCGATGACGTATTTAGTGATTTCGTCAAAACCCATCGGGTAGTTGATGGCCGGGGAGGAGAATTCGGCGGCGTCAATAACGCCACGCTCGAGAGCGAGATAAACTTCACCACCGGGCAGCGGGGTAACCGAGGCACCGAGAGAATTCATAATGTCCATGTACCAGCCCGGGGTGCGGACGCGCATACCTTTGAAGTCGGCCATCTTCTCGGCTTTTTTGTTGGAAAAGAAGCCCATTTCCTGGCCGCCGTTGCCGCCCGGAAGAGCGAACAGGTTGAACTGGCCGTAAAGTTCCTGCATCTGCTCTAGACCACCACGCTCATAAAGCCAGATGTTGTAACCCTCTGTGTCGAGGCCGAAGGGGACCGAGGCAAAAGAAACGAAGTTCTCGTTCTTGCCTTTCCAGTAGCCGGGCCAGTCATGGCCGACTTCAGCCGAGCCTTTGCTGACGGCATCGAAGCTCTCCATGGCGCCGACCAGTTCGCCGGCTGAAAACAGCTTGATTTCGAGGCGGCCACCCGAGGCCAGGGCCACTGAATCAGCGAAATGCTGCGCCATATCGTAGAAAAGCAGGCCTTTCGACCAGGGCATGACCATCTTCCATCTGAAGGTTTCTGTCGAGGGTTTGATGGTACGCAGCTCTTTCTTGATTTCCTCGTGGCGCTTATCGGCACCGAACTTCTCGCGCTTGGCGGCGAAAGCCGCCGGGGCACATGCCAGGCTGAGAACGACCAGCAGGCCAACTAATTGTTTCATTTTCTTCATGATGGAGCCTCCTTTTGCTTGGGTTGCGGTTTTATCATGGTCACGTGACCATTGTGGGCAATTTCTATATTAGACCAATAATTGGTATGACCAGTTTTGAGACGTTAGCTAATCTTCTCCAACAGGTCAAGAAAAAAAACAAACAACGTTGTATCGAATTAAAAATGCCAGAATTTGAGCGTATTACAAGTCTGGTTCAGATATGTCTTCGTGAATATCTGCCAAGCAACAATTCAGGCTCTCCTCGAGCCTGATTTTGTGGTTTTCCAGCTCAGCAGGCGGTCCAGCCGCAATCGATGGTAAAGTCTGTTCCGGTCATGCAGCCGGCCGCATCCGAGCAGAGGTAAAGTACGGCTGCGCCTATCTCGCCCGGTTCGATCATCCGTTTAATGGCCGCTTTCTTGAGCATGATGCTGTTGATGACTTCTTCCCTGGGGATATTGTGGGTTGCCGCTTGAGCGTCAATCTGATTATCCACCAACGGTGTCCGCACATAAGCCGGACAGATGGCGTTGACCGTGATTCCGTGTGGTCCGCCTTCCAGGGCGGTGGTCTTGGTCAAGCCCATAATGCCGTGTTTGGCGCTGATGTAGGCGGATTTGAATTCGCTGGCGCGCAGGCCGTGCACTGAACTGATATTGATCACCCGGCCCCACCCGGCTGCCTTCATATGTGGCCAGGCATATTTGGTGAGCAGGAAGGGGGCGGTCAGCATGAGGCGGATCATGAAGTCCCACTTGTCTTCGGGGAAGTCTTCCACCGGGCTGACGTGCTGGATGCCGGCATTGTTGATCAGGACATCGAGCGTTCCATAATTTGCGATCGTCGCGTCGATCAAGGCCTTGCAGGCCGCACGGTCGCTGAGGTCGGCGTGGATGAAGTAAGCATTGAGACGGTCGGCTTCGCGTTTACCGGACTCGACATTGACATCAGCCATGACCAGTCGGTAGCCAGCAGCGGCCAGGGCGTCTGCGACGGCCAGACCAATACCGCTGGCGGCACCGGTGATAACTGCAACTTTTTGTGACATGCAACGTCTCCTTTGTGTGATTTTTAGATTTCTGCCAACGGTTTAGCGGGGTGGTCGCCACTTCATCCCTTAATCTCACACCTCACGGAGACAGAAGATTGTCGGCAACCCGGAAGTCGCAGCCGGTGGTTGCCCGAACATCCTCAAGGTTAGAGAAGGGTGAAATCTCGGTCAGGATCAGGCCTGCTTCGGCATCGACCGTGAAGACCGCCTTGTCCGTCACCAGCAGGTCGACCACTTGCCGACCGGTGACCGGCAGGTCACACTCTTCGAGAATCTTGGGTGCGCCGTCCTTGGAGCAGTGCTCCATCATGATCACCACTTTCTTGACGCCGGAAACCAGGTCCATTGCACCACCCGGGCCTTTAATCATTTTACCGGGGATCATCCAGTTGGCCAGATCGCCGGTTCTGCTGACCTGCATGCCGCCGAGCACCGACAGATCGATGTGCCCGCCGCGGATCATGGCGAAGGATTCCGAAGAGTCAAAATAACTGGCTCCCGGCAGGGCAGTGATGGTCTGTTTGCCGGCATTGATCAAATCGGGATCGAGTCGGTCTTCCGTGGGGAAAGGTCCGATGCCGAGCAGACCGTTCTCCGACTGCAGGGTGACCTGAATGCCCTCGGGGATGAAATTCGCCACCAGGGTCGGCATGCCGATCCCCAGGTTGATATAGTCGCCGTCCGTTAACTCCTGGGCGACGCGTCTGGCCATCCATTCGCGTTGCGGATTGAAGCCTTTGGCCGAGATACCGGCACCGGAGACGGTGCGCTGCTCAATCGGTTTCTCGTAGTTGCTGCCGAGAACCAGGCGGTCGACATAGACGCCGGGTACATGGATCTGGTGCGGGTCGAGCTCGCCGATCTCGACGATCTCCTCGACTTCGGCTACCGTGATGCGGCCAGCCTTGGCACAGGCGACGTTGAAATTGTTGGCGGTCTTGTTCATCACCAGATTGCCCGCTTTGTCAGCTTTCCATGCCTTGACGATCGCCAGGTCGGCCTGAATGCTCTCTTCCAGAACGTAGGAGAGTCCATTAAATTCCTTGGTCTCTTTACCTTCGCTTAACAGTGTGCCGTAACCGGTGCGGGTGAAGAAAGCAGGAATGCCGGCGCCGCCGGCACGCAGTTTTTCAGCGAGGGTCCCTTGTGGCGTCAACTCGAGTTCCAGCTCACCATCGAGGAATTGTTTTTCGAACAGGGCGTTTTCGCCCACATACGAGGAGATCATCTTGTGGATCTGACGAGTTTGCAGCAACAGGCCGAGACCAAAATCATCCACTCCGGCATTGTTGCTGACCACGGTCAGTTGTTTCGCTCCGGACTCGCGCAGGGCCAGAATCAGTTTTTCAGGGATGCCGCAGAGACCGAAGCCGCCGGCGGCCACGGTTATATTGTCTGCGACTACTCCTTCTAAAGCTTTGAGGGCATCAGTGAATACTGGTTTCATGTGTTCTCCTTTAAGGGTTCGTGTTTAACAGCATTCAAAGACAGCAGCTACGGCTTCTCCGCCGCCGATGCA
>JBPPMD010000261.1:0-6960 GCA_051305875.1 Desulfuromonadales bacterium
AGCCGCTGCCGGCAATGGCTGGGACGGCCGATCAAGGAACGCGAAGCGATTGCCCGGGCCTTTGTGGCCAAGGCTCTGCTTCGTTATCAGCACACCAGTTCTTTGCGCAACGCTTTGCTGAGCGCCCCGAATCTGCGGATCATCTGCGGGTTTAGCAAGCGGCAGGAGGTCCCTTCGGAATCGACTTTCTCACGGGCTTTTGCCGAGTATGCCAGGGCCGGTCTGGGCACGGTGGTCCACGATGCCCTGGTCAAGGAGCACCTCGGAACGGAGTTGATCGGCCATATCAGCCGGGATTCGACGGCTCTGGCGGGCCGGGAGAAGCCGGCGAAGAAGGTCAAACCGCCCAAAACGTCGAAGAAGCGGGGACGGCCGGCCAAAGGTGAGGTTCGCCCACCCGCCGAACCGAAACGGCTCGATCTTCAGCGGAGCCAGACTGCGGAAGAAGCGCTTGCCCAACTGCCGAAGGTCTGTGATCGTGGCGTCAAGAAGAATGCCCAAGGCTATACAGAGACCTGGAACGGCTACAAGCTGCACCTGGACGTGAATGATTGCGGACTGCCGATCAGTGCGGTCTTGACGTCGGCGTCGCTTCATGACAGCCAGGTGGCGATCCCGTTGATGAAGCTGAGTGCGGCCAAAGTGACGTCCTGTTACGACCTGATGGACGCAGCGTATGATGCGGCGCAGATTTGGGAGCAGAGCAAGGCGCTTGGCCACGTGCCGATCATTGATCGCAATCCGCGCGGCCAGGAGCTTGTACCGATGGCCCCGCACGAAGCGGTACGCTACAACGAGCGAACCTCGGCGGAGCGCTGCAACGGCCGCTTCAAGGACGAGTTCGGTGGCCGCAGTGTTCAGGTCCGCGGCCCGGACAAGGTTATGATGCATGCCATGTTTGGCATCATGACCCTGTTTGCCGAACAATTGCTCAAAGTCACTGGTTGCTGATTGTCAAAGAACGAAAAACTGAGTTATGAGGGAGACGTCTGTCCAAAATGCCGAAAATCGGCCAAGCAAATCGTCTCCTGCCGTGACTTTTTAACCAATACAGACGAAACATCGATCTTGATCATTTTTAAACGCCTCAGGTCAGGACTTTTGCAAGAGGCTCAGGTGACTACTTTTTTGGTGCCCTCCGCAGCATTTGCCATCTTTATTGCTGTCGATCTAGTTGGTCAGACTCCAGAGCTGTTTGATCAGCACCGAGGATATCGACAAAGATGTAGAAGGTGGCCGCCACTACCGGGCTAGGCGAATTGAGCAGGATAAGGAAGATTATCATGCTGACTGTAACAAACAGGCAAGTGCCGAGCACCAAGGTGACGCGGCTGCACCGTTCAACCAGACGGTGATAGGCATTAATAAGTAGTGTCATGATCAGGGCTGTACCGATCCAAACATAAGGCAGTTGGTCTGCATCGAGGTATTCGATGAAGAGCGACCGGTTGGATAGCTTCAAGTGGTAGAGCGCCACGGCGATCAGTCAAAAATTGACAGACAGAAAGGTTGCCCGAATGCCGAGAATCTGGTGCGCCGGTTAGCGTTGGTTGCAGCCTTATTAACATTTAGATATTTGCTTTTGGCCTGTTTTCCGGTATGTTATGCAGCCATGAAAATTATAAATGAACTACCCCGCAGCAAGCTACGGGGTATCAAAGCTGTAGATTGACTTATCACATCGAAGCAAGCTTCAGGGAATTGCACCCTCTTTTATGATTAAAAAAACCATAATAATTTTACTGTCTTTTTTGTTGATTGCCCCTTCAGCTTTCAGCGCGCAACAACCTCTCGCCTTGGACACTTGCTCCAACAGCCGCTTGCAAGCAGGGTTGGAATCCTGCCTGCGCGATCTCAAGCTGGACAAGGCCGCCGAACGCAAAAAGCTGAGTGTCGCTCTGGTCGATATTACCGATCCCGCGCGACCGCAGCTGGCGGAGATTAACGGTGACAGGATGATGTACGCTGCCAGCCTGCCGAAGATCGCCATCCTGCTTGGTGCTTTTGAGAAGATCGACCAGGGTGAAATGAAACGCGATGACGCCACCCTGGAAAAGCTGACGCAGATGATCCGTTACTCGTCAAATTCCGCCGCCACCGAGATGCTCAACCAGGTCGGCAAGGTTTATCTGGCCGATCTGCTACAGTCACCCAAGTATCGTCTCTATGATCCACTGTATAACGGCGGGCTTTGGGTTGGTAAAGAATACGGTAAAGCCGGGGCCTGGAAACGCGACCCGCTTGCCAACCTGTCCCACGGCGCAACCGCATTCCAGGTGGCGAGATTCTACTATCTGCTGGAAACCGGTCAACTGGTTTCACCGGAAAGCAGCCGGGAAATGAAAAACATCCTCAGCAATTCAGCCATCCAACACAAGTTTGTTAAAGGGCTAAAGTCCCGCCCCGAGGCCGAGATCTTTCGAAAGTCGGGTTCTTGGCATCAGTTTCATGCCGATAGCGCCATCATCGAGCATAATGGCCAGCGTTACATCGCCGTGGCACTGGCTGAGGATCCCCAAGGGGGCGAGTGGCTCAGTCGCCTGATCGTTCACCTGGATGACCTGATTCTGCGGTCGCACTCCTGAATTTCAAATTTTTCTTATAACGCTTTTGCAGCATACGATGAATGCGCAGCGCCAGGGTCCGGTGTGTCACCGCGGAGTTGACCCGCTGCACATTGGAACTGCCGACTATCAGACAGTGAAACAGAGCCCCTGCTGTTGCTCCTCTATTATCGCCACCGAGTTGAGTAAATTCTGTTTGTCCCCCCGAGACTTACTACAAACAAAGTCGGGTTATCGAACGATAACTAAACCCATCTGCTCGACTGCGGATGGTTTTTTGTTTCTGTATTACAGAAATGCTATCAAAAGGAGTGAACTGCGAATGAGAATTATTCTAATTCTTGCCTAAGGGTGCTTCCGGTCATTTCCAACCCTCTCAAACAAAGTTAACAGTTTTGTTTACCACATCACCATGTGGATGACGCTATAATGCTCATTACTTCAACAGTTCGAAAAAACAGGTAACGGTAAATAAAGTGTCAAACAATAAACTTCTCCCACACATGGAATTTCGGAAGCATGGAATAACCTTTTTATCGTTCTTTACAAAAATTTACCCGGGTGAAATAAGGCTGACACTTGCGTTGTTCGCAACGGTGTTTTTTATTCTGACGTCCTACTATCTTGCCAAGCCCGTAAGAGAGAGTTGGCTCGCTGTTTCAGTTGTTAGCAATTTGTCAAAGATTGAAATTAAGGCATATTCCGGCTTTCTGCAATCGTTGGTGTTGATTGGGCTCCTTCCGCTTTACAGTCGCCTGTTTGACCGTCTGCCACGTGGCAAACTTCTGGTGAGTGTAAATTTTTTGTTTGTTTTGCTCTTCCCCTTCTTTTGGTTGTTGCGTCCCGGCTTTTTGGCAAAGCAGATTCTCTTCTCTGGTGTCATTTTCTATGTCTGGATAGGGATCTTCGCCGTCTCCGTGGTTGCCCAGTTTTGGGCTTTTGCCGCTGACCTTTATGATGAAGGCTCAGGGAAACGCTTGTTCCCGCTTGTCGCATTAGGAGCATCATCAGGTGCGATTGTCGGCAGCATGGTCTCTAATTACCTCATAAAAAATCTGGGGCTGGATAGCTACAGCATGTTGTTGGTCGCGCCCATCCCGTTATTTATCGGAACAATTTTCATCTATTACATTGATCGCGCGGAAACCGAACAGGGAAAAGAACATACAGCGGACCAAGACCCGCCCGATGAAGACCCCAGAAGTGCCTGGCACATTATTGTGAGCAATCGTTATCTTCTGCTGATCGCGATCTTCATATTTTTACTGAACTGGGTTACTACTAACGGCGAAAACATCCTTTTTGCTGCGATTCAGGAGTCCATCGCTCAAGCGCATAATTTCTCAACAATGAGTGCCGCAGATGCCAGCCGGATTTTACAGGATTCAACCGCTGAATTTTACAGTCGTATGTATTTCCTCGTAAATCTTATCAGCATGCTTCTCCAGGCTTTTATTGTCTCCCGTCTTTTGTTATACGGCGGGATTGCCGGCGTTCTTCTTATCCCGCCCTTTGTCTCTCTTGCAGGATATGGGGCGATGTCATCGACAGGTGGCCTGAGCATGCTTACCATGGCCAAAACGGCAGAAAACGCCACCAACTACTCCATTACGAATACTGCGCGACATATCTTGTGGTTGCCCGTTGCCCGGGAAGCTCTCTACAAAGCAAAGGCGGCTATAGATACGATGTGCGTTCGTTTCGCCGATGGCTTGGCCGCTGTGACTGTAATTGTTGGGACACGCGTTCTCAACATTAGCTTAAAGGGATTCTTTGCACTGAATATCGTTATTATTATTGCCTGGTTTATTGTCGCAATTCTAATCCTTCGAGAAAGACGGCTTTGGTCGAAACAGAACGCTGGAGAAATTGTATGAAATTTCTGGGGCCCTTATTGTTTGTTTGTTTTTGCTGCATTTCTCCGGCAGCGATCAACGCAAGCGAGATGCCTCCGCTGCCTATTGAACTCAGTAGTGCCTCATCGCGTCCGCTTTACGAGACTGTCGATGCTGCTCTTCAGGGGGCTTTAAGAAAACGGCTTAACCTAAACAAAGAGTGGCAACAACTCATAAAGCAAAAGAAAATGGCTGTTGCGCTTGTGGATCTGTCTGATCCGGAAAAGCCGCGTTTTGCTCGCGTAAACGGCAGGCAGACTATGTATTCAGCCAGCATGCCAAAGATTGCCATTTTGCTTGCCGCTTTTCAGAAGATTGACGACGGTGAATTAACCATGACACCGGCCATACAAAAAGACCTGACTGATATGATCAGACACTCCAGCAATCAGGCCGCCACGCGTATGATTGATCGTGTCGGTGGGCTTGACAGCGTGAATGCCGTTCTCCTTGATCCGCGCTACAAACTCTATGATGAAAAACTGGATGGGGGGCTTTGGGTCGGGAAACGATATCAGAAAGAGGGGCGCAGAGTTCCTGACCCAATCTATGGCATAAGTCATGGCGCCAGTGTCATGCAGGTTGCCCGGTTCTATTACCTTCTGGCAACCGGCCGGTTGGTCAGCGCTCAACGATCAAAGGAAATGCTCGATATCCTAGTTGACCCGGCCATCAAGCACAAATTTGTGGCCGCACTGCGAGCAACCGCGCCCGGAGCGAAAATATACAGGAAGTCAGGAACTTGGAAAAATTGGCATGCTGACTCTGCCCTGGTTTGGGGGTCGGAGTGGCGACGCTATATTTTAGTCGGTGTTGTAGAGTCAGAGGGTGGCGAACAGATTTTAAGAAGTCTTGTCCCCGCTGTTGAAGCTGTCCTCCCGCACCCACAACCAGGCACAAAGAACGGTGGTGAACATGAAACTAGCACTCCTTTCTAGGCACAGGGTTATCATTCCTGCATTGGTTCTGGCTGTGCTCTTTGCAGTCGTGCAGGTTTCACATGCCCAGCCGCCAATGCTGAAATCTCCTCCGCAAGAAACCATTGACGAAGCACAGAAAATAGTAAAATCGATGCGAGACAATCCACGCGGTCCCTATGATTCTATCCGCTGGTTTTGCAAGGACGGCTATGTGCTTCCTCCAAAGCCATACGCCTGCTCTGAGCATGGCGGCGGGAAACAGCATGCCCTGTTCTCAGCACAACGGGAGAAGCTGGTGCAACTGGGATGGCACGTAGGTACTGTCTATGCCGCGTTTGATGACCAATCTGCAGAACAGGTCGCGGGGGCCAGAAAATACCTGAGGCTTCGCGAACTTCCTTTAGAAAAATATCTCGTTGATATTGATGATGGTTGGGTTCTGCATAAAGCGCGCAGCTATCGAGGGAGGGTCCAGCTTGAAGATGAACAGGAAGCGGGCCGTGAAATTTTGCTGGGAATCTTAACGGACAACAGCTGGAAAAGTGATGATTTTTTGCTTATTAGGGAACTGGTGAGAGTCATCCCCCACAATCATGATACGGAAGACACTACGCGGAATATCCGCAGGCAGTCTCAGCTGCTGGCAGAACTGGATAGCTCGTTTGAACCTCTTAGAGCTGAAATTCATGGGCGGCCGAACAGTTCCACCCCAGCGCGGGTCAAACAATGGCTGGCTGATAGAGCATCGTCCAGCCCGCAAGTGAAAACGCTGGCCGAAGAGTTGACGGAGGAGTTGGAAGCGTTGTACAGCCTTAAGGGGAGCTCGCAACGGCTATTATCGTTATCCAGCAGTTTAGAAAAATATGATCGAAGCGTTTCTTTAACCATTAAAAAAGCCGCTAAACAACAGGATAGTGTGCAGCGCTTGTTTCTGCTCATAGAGGCCATTACGGCAACCAGGAACGTTTTGGAGGACTCATCTGATGAAAAGCTGAATCTTCAGCGGCTTGACTTATTAACGGAACTGGAGGCGGAACTCCTTGCTGTGAGCCGCACGGCGTCAGCCCCGGTAACACGGAAAGAGGCATTGGAAAGGGTGATCCCGTTATTGATGGCAACGCAAGCGTTAGGATGGCTTTCAGACGGGGAATATACATCATTGGCCGAGCCCGTCAGACAAGCGCTGCAAAATCAGGGAGAGCTCTCCGGAGAGAACTACCGCCAGCTGATACGCCGATTACAGCTGGCTCCCGCATGGGCGCAGGCGAGCATTAAACACGCCTTTGCCGAGTCGCTGACCCTATACCAGGCTTTGGATGTACGCTCCGCACAGTTTGTAGATGATTTGCTGCGGGGCTCTTCTCTCATGGCGCTTGCAGATGTAACGCAACTCCTACTTTTGGACAGCGGTCGCATTACAGGCAAAACCTCCTCGGTGTTCGGTGAAGCACAAAAGAATGTCTGGGGACTAAACCCAGGAATAGCAAAAGGGCGTTTGCGAGTACTTTCTTTAGCGAATGAATTTGATGCGCACCATTTTACTCCCGAGGAAATCGTTGTGATTCCCAGTACAACATCGAA
>JBPPMD010000264.1:0-7428 GCA_051305875.1 Desulfuromonadales bacterium
TCATCCCCCACAAGTGTGCGGAAAACATAAAGCACCGCGGCCTTGCACACCGCCGTCGGCGCATTGTAATTCCCCCGATTCTGGGCTGATGTTCCGGTAAAATCGAGATGAGCCTCGCGCTGCTGGTGATCGACCGTTATTTTTACCTGGATGCTGTTGCCGCCGTCCATCGGATAAATGAACTCACCATCCTTCAATATGTCGATCACACGGCGCACCGACTCTTCGGCGTTATCCTGCACATGTCCCATATAGGCCTGAACGACTTGCAGCCCGAAGTGGTCGATCATTTTCAAAAGTTCCTGCTGACCGGTTTCGTTGGCGGCGATCTGGGCGGCCAGGTCGGCCATGTTCTGTTCAATATTGCGACAGGGATACTTGCCGGATGCGAGCAACTCCCGGGTTTCTTTTTCCCGCAAAGTCCCTCGGTCAACCAGTAGAAAATTGTCGATCAGCACCCCTTCGTCATCGATATGGGTCGAATCCGGCGGCGATGATCCGGGCGTGCGGCCACCGATATCGGCATGATGTCCCCGGGCGCCGACGTAGAAAAGCACCGACTGGCCGGCATTGTCGAAAACCGGGGTGATAACTGTGACATCCGGTAGATGCGTGCCACCGTTATAGGGCGCATTGAGCATATATGTATTGCCGGGCTGCATGCTGCCCTGATTGTCGCGGATGACGGTTTTTACCGATTCACCCATTGATCCGAGATGAACCGGCACATGTGGAGCATTGGCCACCAGCTGCCCCCCGGCATCGAAGATGGCACAGGAAAAATCCAGCCGTTCCTTGATATTTACCGAATAGGCGGTTTTGGCCAGCGTTGCGCCCATTTGTTCGGCGATGGACATAAAGAGGTTATTGAAGACCTCAAGCATTACCGGATCAACCCGGGTGCCGATGGCCTGCGCATTAGGGCGGGGTTTAAATCGGGACAGGATGAGATGCTGGCGTGCGTTCAGGCTGGCGCACCAACCGTCCTCAACAATGACCGTACCGATATCTTCGGTGATGATCGCTGGTCCAAAGAGTTCTTGTCCGGGCTTTAATCGTTCTCTTTTATACAGCGGTACCGCTGCGGTGGCGCCATTCGTATAGATATGCACAGTATCGTCTTGTTCCGCAGCCCCCGTCTGGTGCTCGATGCTCATCTCCGGATCAACCACGGATTCGGTTCTTCCGATACCCTCCACCGAAACCGCCTCAATAATCAGCGCCCTTTCGCTGACCACAAAACCAAACTGCTGACGATGGGCTTTTTCAAATCTTTGCCGCATCTCTGCAAAGCTGCCAGCTTCAATCTCCAATGAAGTATCGGTCGATTCATAGCGCAGGTGCGCCTTGACTCTGACTTCAATGTTTTGCTGTGCAACCCCCTGAGAGATCACTTCATTTTTGACGTCATCCTTCAGGGATCTCGAGGCTTCGCAGATAACGGTCGGAGCTGAGGCATCAAACTTCTTTTCCACCTGCACCTCACGCATGGCGCGGACATCGGCCAGCCCCATGCCATAAGCGGAGAGCACCCCGGCAAAGGGATGCAGAAAGACCCGGCTCATCCCCAGGGCGTCGGCGACCAGACAGGCGTGTTGACCGCCCGCTCCGCCAAAACAGTTCAAGGTGTATTCGGTGACATCGTAGCCGCGTTGCACCGAAATCTTCTTGATGGCATTGGCCATATTGATCACCGCGATCTTGAGGAAACCCTCGGCGACCTCTTCGACAGACCGAACAGGCGCTGCTGTTGCCGCCGCAATTTCCTGCGCCAATGCGGCAAACTTTCTACGTACCACTTCAGCGTCAAGCGGCTGGTCCGCCTGCGGGCCAAAGACTTTGGGAAAGTGGCCGGGTTGAATTTTGCCGAGCATCACGTTGCAGTCGGTCACGGTTAGCGGGCCACCCCTCAGGTAGCTTGCCGGGCCGGGGTTTGCTCCGGCTGAGTCGGGTCCGACCCGATATCTGGATCCATCAAAGTGCAGAATTGAGCCCCCTCCGGCGGCCACGGTATGGATGTGCATCATCGGCGCACGCATGCGCACCCCGGCGACAATTGTGTCGAAGCTGCGTTCAAACTCGCCATTGTAATGGGCCACATCGGTTGAGGTTCCACCCATGTCGAAACCAATAATTTTTTCGTAACCGCTCATCGAAGCGGTGCGCACCATGCCAACCACCCCGCCCGCCGGGCCGGAAAGAATGGCATCTTTGCCCTGAAACAGCTTTGCATCGGTCAGACCGCCGTTGGACTGCATAAACATCAGTCTGGGGCCGTCACCAAGCTGCGCTGCAACCTGGTCAACATAACGACGTAAGATTGGTGACAAGTAGGCATCGACCACTGTGGTGTCGCCGCGAGAAACCAGCTTCATCAGGGGACTGACCCGACTGCTGACCGATATCTGGCTGAAGCCGATTTCATCGGCTATTTCAGCAACCCGCTGTTCGTGCAGCGGATTGGCGTAGCCATGCATAAACGCGATTGCCACCGAACGAATCCCACGCTGGTAGGCCTGCGCCATGCCTTCTCTGGCCGCGTGTGCATTCAGCGGAGTGATCACCTGGCCCTGGGCATCAAGCCTCTCATCAACCTCAAGAACCTCTTCATAAAGAAGTTCGGGCAGAACGATATGGCGGTCAAAGAGCCGGGGCCGTGTCTGGTAACCAATCCGCAGGGCGTCACCGAACCCTCTGGTCGTGACATAAAGGGTACGGTCACCCTGGCGTTCGAGCAGCGCATTGGTCGCAACCGTCGTTCCCATCTTGACATGTTCAATGACATCCATCGGGATGGCATCATCTTTCTGCAGGCCAAGCAGCTCTCGAATACCATGTACCGCGGCGTCCCGGTAGTGTTCCGGATTTTCTGACAACAACTTATGGGTAACCAGACGTCCATCCGGGCGCTTGGCGACGACATCGGTAAAGGTGCCGCCGCGATCTATCCAGATCTGCCATTTTTTCATCTGCTTATCTCCCACATCCAGGCTGAATGATATACGCAGCAAGAGTAACAATCTAAAACATTATGTAACTATTCAGCTCCCTTACTCAACAGCACAGCATGTGGGCTGCAGCTGTTGCTTGCGGGAAAGTAAGTGACAACGTTGGACGCAGGTAAAGGCTGCAGACCACATCGCTTATGTGCTGAATAGTTACAACATTTTTATAATGTTGATTTTTTATCGACAATTTATCAATATAATAAAATGTGTCAGCACAAGGCGGAAAAGTCAATATCGTTTGCATGGTTCTTTGGCTTTTCCTGATGATTAGCCAGACGATATTTGAAAGGTTGTCTTTTTCCGCTACATTGTAGGACAAGGTAACGGCTTTTTTGTCAGGGATCTCATAACAGAGAAGCAACATGCAACATTGTGTATGTTTTTTTTCAGTAGCAGCAGGAGCACCTCAATAATGCTGTTTCAGAATGCTGGAAGTCCACCGCAGTGAACCTAAACTCAAACAAAAAAGGAGAAGCATCATGGGATCTTCAGGACGCAAGCTTTTACTTACCTGTGCCAGCCTGTTTGGAATCTGCTGTTTTGCGACAATCAGTTTCGCTGTTACCTGGGATATGCCCACGCCTTATCCGGACAAAACATTTCACACCCAGAACATTGCTCAGTTTGCCGATGAAGTAGAAAAAGCCACCAACGGCAACCTTAAAATCAACATCCATTCTGCGGGATCATTGTTTAAACACCCTGAAATTAAAAATGCCGTGCGTGGCGGACAGGTGCCGATCGGCGAGATCTTTCTGTCACTGCTTTCCAATGAGAATGCCGCCTTTGGTGCTGACTCCCAACCCTTTCTGGCCACAAATTATGACGAGGCCGCAAAACTCTGGGCTGCCCAAAAACCGATTATTACCAAGCTGTTGAACGAGCAGGGACTTATGCCGCTTTTTTCGGTGGCCTGGCCACCTCAGGGGCTCTATACCAAAAAAGCCATCAATAGCGTCGAAGATCTGAAAGGGATCAAATTCAGAGCCTACAATGCGACGCTGGAAAAATTCGCCAACCTGGTTGGAGCCGCCCCTACCCAGGTCGAAGTTCCCGATATTCCCCAGGCTTTTGCGACCGGCCGGGTCGATGCGATGATCACCTCCCCTTCGACCGGGGCAAACTCAAAAGCCTGGGATTTTGTCACCCACTATACGGATATTCAGGCTTGGGTACCGAAGAACATCGTGGTCGTCAATCAGCGCGCATTTCGCAAACTGGACCAGGCCGACCAGCAAGCAGTGCTAACTGCTGCGGCCGCTGCCGAAAAGCGTGGCTGGGACATGAGTGTGCAGGAAACAACCGAAAAAACGGCGGTGCTCAAGGAAAACGGCGTTATCATTGTGACTCCCAGCCAAACGCTGATGGATAGCCTTAAACAAGTCGGCGCCGAAATGTTGAATGACTGGAAAAAAGAGGCTGGTGCAGATGGTGAGGCTATTTTGCAATCCTACCAGAATTAAACCACAAGACGCTCACGGGGGTCCTTGACAGGATTCCCGTGAGACTCCAATGGCACCTGACATGGGATCAGCAACCGGGAAAAAAAGCATTCTGCGCGGCGGTCTGGATAAACTTTATCTGGCCAGCGGTTGGCTTGCTGCCGCCAGCATTGCAGTCATTTGCCTGCTGGTACTCTGCCAGGTTAGCTTGAATGTGGTCGACCGCTTCAGCGGGCTAATCACCGGGTCAGCCATTGGCCTGACAATTCCGTCCTATGCCGATTTCACCGGTTTTTTTCTCGCTGCCGCATCTTTTCTGGCCCTGGCCTATACCTTGCGCCAGGGCGGACAGATCCGGGTGGTTTTGATACTTTCACGCTTCAACCGTAAGCTGAGGCACATTTTTGAAATCTGGTGCCTGCTGCTAGCGTCTCTGGTGTCCCTGTACTTTACCTGGTACAGCTTTCTGCTCATTCAGGAGTCCTATCTTTACCATGACCTTTCTTCAGGCATGATCGCTGTGCCCATCTGGATTCCGCAGTCGGCCATGTTTCTTGGTCTGGTGGTGTTATCGATTGCGCTGGTCGATGAACTCATCGGCGCTTTTAAAGGACAGATTCCCGGTTATGTCGGGGCGGGAGAACGTCTTTTGGATGAAACCGCTGATGAACCTGCTGGAGAGCTGTCATGTCGGAAATGAGCATGATGCTTTTCCTGCTGCTAGCCCTTTTTGTTCTGCTGGGCAGTGGCGTCTGGGTTGCTTTTTCCTTGTTGAGCGTCGGCATGCTCGGTATGGCACTTTTTACCGACGCGCCTTTGGGCGAGGTGTTGGCAACCACCGTATGGGGAGCGAGTAACTCCTGGTCGCTGGCTGCCCTGCCGCTGTTTGTGTGGATGGGCGAAATTCTCTATCGCTCACGACTTTCTGAAGATATGTTTGCCGGACTCTCACCCTGGCTTACCCATCTGCCCGGCAGGCTTCTGCATGTCAACATTCTCGGCAGCGGTATTTTCGCTGCTGTTTCCGGTTCATCAGCGGCAACTGCGGCCACCATCGGCAAGATGTCAATTCCCGAACTTGCCCGACGGAAATATCCCCAGAGCATGGTAATTGGCACCCTTGCGGGTTCTGCCACTTTGGGACTGCTCATTCCCCCGTCCATTATTCTCATTGTTTATGGGGTCGCCACGGAACAATCGATCGCCCGGCTTTTTATTGGCGGGATTCTGCCGGGCCTTTTGCTGGTCGCGCTTTTTATGGGTTATGTTGTGGTCTGGTCACTTTTACATCCGGATCAGATTCCGGCCGGTGACGAAAGCCTTTCATTTCGCGAACGCATCAAGTGTTCACGGCGGCTCATTCCGGTCATTCTACTGATTGCTGGTGTGATTGGTTCCATCTACTCCGGCGTTGCGTCCCCAACCGACGCGGCAGCGGTTGGTGTTGCCTTGTCACTGGTCCTTTCCAAATATACCGGGACCCTCAGTCGTCAATCATTTTTCGCTGGTTTAATGGGGGCCACCCAGACCTCATGCATGATCGCCTTCATTCTGGCCGGCGCTGCCTTTCTCACCGTCGCCATGGGTTTTACCGGTATTCCGCGGATGCTGGCCACCTGGATCGTGGCCATGCAGCTTTCCCCTTATGCGCTGCTCGGCGCCCTGACCATTTTCTTTATTATTCTTGGTTGTTTTCTGGATGGCATCTCGGTTGTTGTTTTAACAACATCCGTGATCATGCCCATGGTCGAGCAGGCAGGGATTGACCCTTTCTGGTTCGGAATTTTTGTGGTGATTGTGGTCGAAATGTCACAAATTACGCCGCCGGTGGGCTTTAACCTCTTTGTTATCCAGGGATTGACCGGGTTGGATATTCTGCGGGTGGCTTACGCTGCCTTGCCTTTTTTCCTGCTGTTGCTGGTGGCGCTTGCCCTGATTGTCGCTGTACCGTCCATCGTGACACTATTGCCGAACATGATGGGTGGCTAATCGGACTTCGACCTGGAAACGAGCAATTTTCGCAAGGTCAAGGAAATCAAAGATTTGAGCGGAGGCGTAGTATTTTACGCCGCACAATCAAATCCGCCGATTGAGGCAGAGATTGCGGAAAAGGGCCGTTTCCCCCGACGAACACCAACTACAAGGATGCTGCCGCCCTTGATGCCTGATCATAGAGACCTGAAAGCAAACGCAGCAAAGAGGCCGCTTCACTGATCTCCGATCCTTCTTTCTCCAGATTCCGGTACACCGAGGTAAGGCAGCGCTCTCGTATTTGCCGATACTCTTTACAGGCGATGGAACCCTCATCCGTGGTTTTATAAAAAATTTCCTTGCCGCGCTTTTCTTTTTGTACCAGGTTCAATTTAGTCAGTTTCTTCAGCGCGTAATTCACCGTATGGCTGTCTTCAACATGCAGCACAAAGCAAATATCGACCAGACGTTTTTCCCGGTTACGATGGTTGACGTTGTGCAAGACCAGCACGTCGAGGGGACTGAAGTCCTGAAATCCGGCTGCGCTCATACAGCGAACCATCCAGCGCGTGAAAGCGTTGTGCGCGATAATCATGCCATACTCAAATTCGCTGAGCTGCCAGCTGTCCGGAGAAGTCAGATGCTCGGAAGAGACAATCGGCACCACCGGTTTCAGGAATTCCTGCTGATCATCCATTGAACACACCTCCAATTTTTTTTGGGGGTTATTTTAATCAACCTGTTCCCACTCCTGGCAGCACAAATCCTCACCAGCCCCTGCAACTGGAAAGTAAAGGGTCGCAGAGGTAAAGCGCTCAAGCAAAACCACCCTACAATAATGGTTAATAATCCACAACAATTTCCAAGGCGTTTGAACCGGACAGATGTTGTGATACAACGCCGGACAATTTATCTGCTTGCCGACAGACATTGTTCGGAGTACGTATGGCGTAAGGCAGTGCATAAGTCGAAGTATCGCTCGGGTTGTCGGTCTCCGCAAGGGGTGG
>JBPPMD010000266.1:0-3754 GCA_051305875.1 Desulfuromonadales bacterium
TTAAACCTTATCGGGCCAACTTATCCTCCTGACGGTTCGTCCACTTCGACTCTGGCAGGTGGCAACTTTCATTGGCTTATTGCTCAAGGAGATGCCTATGGCCACAATGTTTATGGCATCGCAGGCGAAGATCTCCGCTATTCGCTGACTCAGGCACCCGGCGGCGTGGCCCGTAGCGGGGAGTGCGTTCACTGTCACGGGACACTCTCTTCCGCTCAAAGCGGCTGCGAAGGTTGCCACGTAGCAGAGCACCATGCCGGCAGCGCAGACGTTGTAGCCGGCAGGGATAGTGGCTGGTACCGTTTCCTCGGGTCGGTCATGCAGAGAGACGATCAACTTGAACCGACCCCGGAGGGAGTTGTTGGCATTGAAGCTCCGGATTGGGAACAACTCCCTCTTGTTGATCGTCATAACACCTATCAGGGCAGCACCGGCCCTTATGTCAGCTACCTCGAAAGCGGATCTATCAGCCAGAAGTGTGCTGGTTGCCACGGACAGTTCCATAACGAAACAACAGCCAATTCAATCTGGATCCGTCATCCTGTTGATGTGGCGATTCCCGACTCAGGTGAGTTCATCGGTTTGACCACCTACAATCCTCTGGTTCCGGTTGCACGTCCAAATATCACTTCAGAAGACGCAGCTTTTGCGAATGTAAATCGTGGCAGTGACCTTGTATCCTGTATCTCCTGCCACCGCCCTCACGGCTCACCTTATCCGGCCATGCTGCGCTGGGCCTATCGCGACTGGCCGGGCAATGACGCGCTTACCGGACTGCCGGCTCTGAACGGCTGTGCTGTTTGTCACACAAGTAAGGATTGATATGATGCATTCCAGTGCCGCAACGCATTCTGACCGGACAAGTCTCTTGACAATTGCATTTCTGCTGCTGGTTATCCTGGGCGGCTGTAGCCTTCCCGACCAGCTGTTGACCAGTCAGAATGCAGAGCCGTATCAAGGTGTCCGCAACTCGTCCAGGCTCAATAGTTTTCTTACCCTCGAGAAAAGCCAGGGGCCAGCGATCCGCCTGGAAGTTGCCAGTATTGAGGTTCTTGGTGATAACCTTTGGCTGCCGCTCACCAACGGACCTCTGACAATCGACTCGGTGGCGATTGGCTCAGGCCAGCTTTTCCTGGGGGGACAGGCGATCTTGCCTGGGCGTTATCATCGCCTGCGCATGACGGTAACCGAAGGATCGATGCAGCAGGCCGACGGCACATACGCTGTTATTGCCTCCGAACCATTCCTGGTGGAGTCTGCTTTTAGCAGCTCGTTGGATATCGAGTTGGAAGACAGTCGCTCCCTGCTCCTTACCTGGGATGTGGAGAATTCACTTCAGCCTGACAATAGCCTGCGTCCCGCAATAATCGCATCCCCTCCCGTCAGGCAACTACCTGGTGACCTGGTTTACGTGTCTTGTCCGAATATCGACACCGTCTTTGTCGTACGTGCTGATAAAAATTGGGTCATCGATTCTTTTGGTCTGAGGGGAGAGCCAACCTATCTGGCGATCGATACCGACCCCTCTCGCCAGCGTCTTTACGTCCTGGCTTCCCGCGAGAAAATCGTCAAAGTGGTCTCCCTTTCATCATACCGGGTTTCTGATTTCTTTTCGGCTCCCCTTAACGATGATCCGACTTTCATGACGATCAGCCCGAATGGACAGTGGGTTTTTCTTCTGGATGAACGCAGCGGTTACCTGAGTCGCATGGACCCGGTCACCGGCCAAAAAGTCATCCGTATCCATCTTGGTTATCAGCCGAAATACATGGCTTACCTGGAAGATCAGAATCTGCTGGCTGTCTCATTATCTCTGTCTCAACAGGTTTTGCTGCTCGATCCCCTGAGCCTGGAGACAAAGAGGATAATCCCCACAGGGAATACTCCTTTAGGGTTGGCCGTATCCGGCGATCAGCTTTATATAGCCGAGTTCGGGGACAATGCGGTGTCAGTTGCCGATCTGAATAGCGGAAGAAATCAAGCTGGGCTGGCGGTTGGTTTGGGTCCTGTCCGCTTGCTGGCTACTGACAACCAGATTTATGTCAGTAACTATCATGACGGCTCACTTTCCGTTCTGGTGCCAGGACAGCTGGCAGTCATCCAGGAAATCTACGGCCTTGGCCGGCCGAAGGAAATGGTTCAAGATCTGTTTTACCGCAGACTCTATGTTGCCGACGAAGCTACAGCCGCTCTTGCAGTGATCGATGTCAATATCAACCAGCTGTTAACAAAGATTTCTTTCGGGGCAATCCCATTCGGGTTGGCGACGGTACAATGATCAGGGTCTTGACCAATCTTCCTCGTTGGTACCCGTCAGGTCGAGTTTGTATAAGAGTGGTTATCTTCCTTTTCTGTTTATCCGTTATAGAAGTCTCTGTAATCAGAGAGCTGCTTTTGGCCGCTGATATGGAAGTGTTGACTCCTCGGACCGGCATGACTGTCATTGCCAGGAATCCGCAAACCCACCTTGTCCTTCGTCAGGATGGGTCTGGAAAGTCAAATCAGGTGAAGGTGAAAAAGACTGGTTCAACCCTTGATCCAGTTGTATCCATGGTGGATGAAAATCAGAGTTACTTGCATTTCAGGCTGCCGCTTGAACCGGGGATCAACCGCTTTATTATCATACCGGGCGGTCAACGCGTTGAGATAAAGTTTCAGCAGCTTCGGGCTGACCTGAATCTGAAGCAGCAAGATAAAAATATCTCCCTATTCCATCAGGGAGAAAAGCTTCCGGAGGACTGTGAGAATTGCCATGATCTCGATGACTCAGAAACCATCGATCCTGTAGATCTCAAGAAACAGGCCACCTGCGTCAACTGCCACCAGAACCTCGTAGACAAAGGCACTATAAAGCACAGCACAACAATCAATCAGCAATGCCTCACCTGCCACCAGCAGTCTGCGAAGCCTTGGGGGATTGGTTTCCCCAAGGTGAAAAGTCAGGAACTCTGCTTTAAATGCCATACAAGCAAAAGCAGTTGGTTTTCGCGTGAAGTTATCCACGGTCCTTTGCACCTGGGAGGCTGTACTCTATGCCATAATCCCCATGGTGAGAATCACCGTTATCAGCTTTGGGCCGAAGGCTCCCTGGCACTCTGTATCACCTGCCACGGTGACAAGCAAAACCTGGTTAGCAAAAAGGATCGGGTGCCCTATGTCCACGGTATCCTGCTTGGGGAAGGTTGTGTCGCCTGTCATAACCCCCATGCCAGCGACCAGGAATTCATGCTCCATAAACCGATCAATACACTTTGCCTTGGCTGTCATTCCCGGCAGTCAAAGTTTAGCTCAGGACACCCGGTACCCAGACATCCGGTTGCGGGATCTGCGGAACATTTACGGCCGGGTCGAGAACTCTCCTGCTCTAGTTGTCATAATCCCCATGGGTCTTCTCATAAGTACATGCTGATTGAATCTATTCAAGGAGGGCGTCTCTGCCGTGTTTGCCATGAGAAATAATAGCCGACAACGGCTTCTCATAGGCGATAGGTCTTTTCGCAAAAGCAATGTTCTGGGAGCCTATTGCAGAGCCTACATGGCGAAAACACGGTCTGTAGACCGCATTCGTCCGACCTTGATGGTGCTACTATCAAGTCTTTTCGGAGTTTTTCTATTGTTGAGCACTGAGCTGGCAGCCGCCATCGACGTGCCGCTCAGATCCATCGCTCAGATTCGAGTCGATGACGATGGGCGTCCCTTGATGTACCCGTACACCGTTTTTTTTGATCCGGTAGAAGAAGAAATCTATTTGATC
>JBPPMD010000321.1:0-12130 GCA_051305875.1 Desulfuromonadales bacterium
CTTACAGGTGGTTTTGAGGGGTTTGTTTTCGGAACGAATAACCTGAAAATAGTGCCAACGCGAAGGCACCAGGTGCGGTGAAAGCAGTCAATAAAGTCTATTTTCCTGAGTTATCGCTCTACATCCGGGCGTCCCGGTGTTAAAAACCTTTGTTTGCGCCTGACCTGTGATTCAGTTGTAGAACATTTTTTCTGGGGAGAGTAATACTAGCATATCAGGACATCTTGACGGGGAGGTATTTCCACTGAATCTGAGGTTGTGCAGACAGGAACAAGGGGACAGCTTTTACATCTGTCCGCCCTGTTCCAAAGGCTGACCCTTTCTACTTGTGGTCGTGTGGCTTGCCGAAATAAAGTTTTTCGAATTCGGTGACCAGTGCCCTGAGTTTACTGACATTCGTCACGTCAGTGGTCTGCTTGCACTTCATACTGATAATCAGCATTTCATGCAGGTTTGACAGTCCGGATGTACGCTTAATAACGGAGGGAAGGTGACGAAATTTGTAGAAGGTGCAGTTTAAGGCGATACTATTTGATCTTGGGCAGTGAGAAAAAGAAGGCACTCCCCTTGCCAGGTTCGCTTTCAACCCGGACCTGTCCCCCGTGATGCGCAATGATGCGCTCCACCAGCGTCAAGCCGAGACCGGATCCACGCAGTTTTTGGCATTGGGGGTGCTGCTCGACCCGGAACTTCCGGTTGAAGATGCTTTGGATGCACTCTTCGGGAATGCCTATTCCCTGGTCGCTCACGCTGATAAATATTTCTTCCGAACCGTCCATTGCCGAAAGGATGATCGTACCACCATCGGGTGAATACTTGATCGCGTTGGCCAGCAGATTGCGCAGCACCAGGTCGAGTTTTTTCCGGTCTCCCCGGACCATCGGCAACGCCGATGGGATCTCGACCCGGATCAAGTGTCGGGGCGAAGCATTCGCTAAACGTTCTGCGGCATCCTGTAGAAGATCATCAATCACGACCGTGGTAAGAACAACCTCCGTCAGCCAGGTGCCGACCTCACTAGCGCCGATCCGGGAAAAATCGTTCAACAGGTCGTCTATACGCAAACCTTCTCTGCGGATAATGTCGAGCAAAGGGTTCCTCTCGGCAGCAGGAAGATCATGAATCATCAGGAAATCCGCATAGTTGATCACTGCCGTCAGCGGGGTACGGATTTCATGAAACAGGAAGTCAACGTCTTCCCGAAGCTGTTCGAGCCGTCGCTGAGAGTCGGGGACGTCCTCCGCGGGAACCTCTTCTTCCGGACAAACAATAGTACCTTTTTGTTTTCTCAACGATGACCTCTTTTTAAAAGGCAGCAGGCCCTGCGAAGATACAATAAAGCAAGAAACATTCCTGAATCTGGCGATCCGGGACGACTGATAAGCATGGCCGGGCAGTCCGCTGAGGTAGATGGGACTGTCTGTCGTGACACGCCATAGCGGTTTTTGTTTTAAGTATGTGACATCCTTTGACAACTTGACTTCTCTTGGAATTGGTGTTGCCTCCGCAACGATAATTGTGCCGGCGAGAAAGTTTTTCTTTATCTTTTACCGGGAACTGTTACAGACTGTCTGCCGATGGAAATCTCCCGCGCCAATTCATAAGGGCCTCGAAAATGGTGACAAACGAGCAGCGGCCCATGCTGCGTTTTCTGATTGTTCAGACCGCTGCTTCGGTCGTGGGGCTGCAGTGCTGGATGATCCTGTTCAACAACTTCGCCGTGGAGATTGCCGGCCTCGACGGTCTGCAGATCGGGATCATCGGCTCGGTGCGTGAGATACCGGGATTTCTGGCGTTGCTGGCAGTTTTCGTCATGCTGGTGATCAGGGAACATCGACTCTCAGCCATCTCCATCGTCTTTCTCGGCTTAGGCACCGGCCTGACAGGCCTGTTCCCCAGTTTTACCGGTCTGGTGATCACCACCCTGATTATGAGTTTCGGCTTTCACTATTTCGAGACGACCAACCAGTCCCTGACCCTGCAGTATTTCAACACCGCGACCTCTCCCTTGATCTTCGGCCGACTGCGCAGTCTGGCAGCGGCTACCAGTATTGTCGTCGGCCTTATGCTTTTCCTGATGAGCCTGGTATGCAGTTATCGGGTCATGTTTTTATCGGTTGGCATTCTGATTGTCGCGGCCGGTCTCTGGGGGCTGTTGCAGGATCCCACACACAAAGACGTCGCACTGCAGCACCGCAAGATGATCTTCCGGCGCAGATATTCCCTGTATTACTTTCTCACCTTCATGGCCGGTGCCCGGCGCCAGATTTTTATCGCTTTTTCGGTGTATCTTCTGGTCAAGGTGTTCCACTGTACCGTGACCGAGATCACCCTGCTGTTTGTTGCCAATAATGCTGTCAACTTCGTGCTGAGTCCTGTCATCGGCCGGGCCATTGTCCGTTTCGGTGAGCGGCGTGTCCTGTCCCTTGAGTATGGCGGCCTGATCGCCATTTTTCTGATTTATGCCTTCAGCGACTCGAAGCTGGTGGTTATTACGATGTACGTTCTCGATCACATTCTGTTTAACTTCGCTATCGCCATCCGCACCTATTTCCAGAAGGTCGCCGATCCCAAGGATATCGCTCCGAGCATGGCGGTCGGTTTCACCATCAATCATATCGCCGCCGTGGTCATGCCGGCCATCGGCGGAGCGCTCTGGATGATCGATTACCGTATCCCTTTTGTCGCCGGCGCTTTTCTCAGCCTGGTTTCGCTGCTGGCTGTACAACGCATTCCAAATCCAGCTCAGTAACCAATTTCAATCCACAACGGTTCTTTTGCGGATTGAAAACTGTGTTCGTAGCATCGAGGGTTTCCGAACGGGCACTCTCTACGAGCCCGGCCAGGCTGTCCTGGCGCTGCCCTTGACGGACAGAGCTTCTGCATGATCGTGGGTTGCAGCACTCCGGGGCCTTTAGGAGCATTGCCGGAAGTGTCTGCTGCGCCATGATTCGTGCCTTATATATATTTACTTTGTGATATGAGTTGATACGATGGTAAGCACACAATAAACATGGACATCAGACAGCGCCTGAAAACGCACTCATTGGCAGCCTTGCTGAGAGATATGACGCAGAACGAAAAGGATACGCAATGATAAAGAGACAACTGTTACTCTGGATGATGTTTGTCCTGCTCGCCGGATGCGCGGTTAATCCGGTTACCGGCAGGAACGAGCTAAGCCTGGTCAGTGAACAGCAGGAGCTTGCTATCGGTGCACAGCAGTATGCGCCCGCACGCCAGTCCCAGGGTGGTGATTACACGGTGGATCAGGAGCTGACCGCATATGTCAGTCAGGTGGGGCAGAAGCTGGCAGCGGTGAGTGACCGCCAACTTCCCTATGAGTTCAAAGTCATCAACAGCTCCGTGCCAAACGCCTGGGCGTTGCCCGGGGGTAAAATTTCCATCAACCGTGGTTTGCTGACGGAATTACAGAGCGAAGCCGAACTGGCAGCCGTCCTCAGCCACGAAATTGTGCATGCAGCAGCCAAACATAGTGCCCAGAGTGTGTCTCAGGGAATGCTGTTGCAAGCGGGTGTCATGGGAGCAGCGGTTGCCACCCAGGGAACAGATTATGCGAATCTGGCGCAGCTTGGCGCAGGACTCGGGGCGCAACTGATTACCCAGAAGTACGGACGCGATGCCGAACGTGAGTCGGACCTCTATGGTATGCAGTACATGGTGCGCGCCGGTTACGATCCACAGGGGGCCGTCAATCTGCAACGCACCTTTCTCAAACTCTCTGAAAACAAGCGACAGGACTGGCTAACGGGTCTGTTTGCCAGCCATCCACCGTCTCAGGAGCGTCTGCAGAACAATATCGAGCTATTGGCCACCTTGCCCAGGGGCGGTGAGCTGGGAGTCGAACGTTATCGCGCCAGGATCGCCCACCTGCTCCGGACGAAACCGGCTTACGAGGCCTTCGTCGACGGTCGCAAGGCGCTCGCAAAAGATGATTTTGCCTCAGCAGGTCGTCTGGCACAACAAGCCATAGCGCTGGAGCCCAAAGAGGCACACTTCTACGCTCTGATGGGCGACGTGGAACAAAAAAAACGGCAGCTGAAAGCGGCAATAGCACAGTATGACAAAGCAACCCGCCTGAATCCGGACTTCTTTTACTACTATCTGCAGCGCGGCAAGGTGAAGGAACAGTTGAACCTTGCCGCACAGGCAAAATCTGACCTCGATCGCAGCGTCGCGCTGTTGCCTACGGCCGATGCCTACAACTCACTCGGCAATCTGGCTCAAAAGGCAGGACGTCTGAATGATGCCAAGGCATACTATGCCAAAGCGGCTGGCAACCAGGGCGAACTGGGTCAGCAAGCGTACGGTGCACTGGTGGATCTCGATCTGCAGGATAATCCCGGTAAATATGTCAGCGTCAGAGCGGGGCAGGATGCCCGGGGCAGAATTGTCGCACAGGTCAGTAATCCGACTCCGAGAAATATCAGCGGGATTGTGCTGATCATGCAATTCCAGAATGAAGCAGGCCAGGTGCAGAAGCTGCAGCGCAACTTGCGGGGTACAGTCGCTGCCGGAAGTCAGCAGCTTTTTGATCTCGGCCTGACCGGGAAACTGACGCCTGTGCAGCTCAAGACGCTGCAAGCAGGAATTGCCGGAGCGGAGGTTGCGCGCTGATTGACTCAGAGTTCGCGGGGAAGAACCGTTTCTAAATTGAAAACTGCATTGTGTCCACCCGGGGTTTGCAGATGGGCACTAACGTGTGTCAGGCTCCGAGTGTCCCTACAGAGCCCCCGATGGTGCGAATCTGGCCATGGCCTCCGCGCGTGCATCATCGATCTCGCGCATGACAAGGTCGTCGTCAGCCGCTTTCTCGATGCGCGCAAACTGGCCGGTCAACGGCGTTCCCGGTCGCAGATCGCCATTTTCGTAAAGGTGCCAGATCTCTGCGGCGAAGTCGGTCGAGAGGAGTTCGGGAGCGAACTGACCGAAATAGGCGGCGAGGTTGTCGACATCCCGCGTGAAGAGCCGCTTGGCGTTGTTGTTGCCGGCCGCGTCGATAACCTGGGGAAAATCGATGATCACCGGCCCGTCGCCGGCAAGCAGCACATTGAATTCGGAGAGGTCGCCGTGAATGAGCCCGGCACACAGCATGAGCACGACCTGGTCGATCAGCAGGCGATGATACGTGCGAGCCAGCGTTTCAGACAGACACAGGTCGTTGAGTCGCGGGGCGACAGCGCCGTCAGCATTAACCACCAGTTCCATGAGCAGGACCCCTTCTGAAAAGCCATGGGCCTTGGGCACACGCACCCCGGCAGCGGTCAGACAGCGGAGGGCCTCGCCCTCGGCATTCTGCCAGACATCCTCCTGCTCCTTGCGTCCGAACCTGGAATGTTTCTCCATGGCGCGTGAGCGGCGGCTGTTGCGCACCTTGCGCCCTTCGGTGTACTGGGTCTGCTTGTGGAAACTGCGATGTTGGATCTCTTTGTAAACTTTGGCGCAGCGGGTTTCGCCATGACAGCTTACCAGGTAAACGTCTGCCTCTTTACCGCTCATCAACTGGCCAAGAACGTCGTCGATCAGGCCATCCTGGAGCAGGGATTCCAGTCTTTTTGGGATTTTCATAGGGACTCTTCTATCCGGTTTGCTGCGCAGGAGAATCTCTGGATTCCAGGACCCGACTGTGCAATCGATATAAACAACGGCTTGAAATCATGCGATTCCAAGCCGTCACACTGGTCTCGTGTTGTCAGCCGGGCGTACAAAACTCTCAGCTTGATTATTTTTTCTCAGCCTTTTTGGTCTTTTTCTCGGCCTTTTTTTCTTTCATGCTTTTAGCCGGTGATTTTTTCTCTGCCTTCTTGCTGTCCATGCCCTTGCCCATAATTTTTCCCTTCTCTGTCATTGTAATAATGCTGATCCGATACAAAATGCTGTTCATATTAACACGTTTAGAATTTTGGTGTTTTTTCAGTTGGCATTGAAAGAATTTGTAACCCTCACGAGGGGATGCTCCGATGCCAGGCCTGACCCTCGAACCCTGACGAAATCATGCGTTCGAATTTTTGGTTTGCGGTACAATGATCGTCATGAATGTTTCTTCGAAAGTGCCTGCATCATACAGAGGGATGAGCGTTGCCGCGTATCTGGCGGCCCGCTTTACTTATCTGCCGGAAACGGCCTGGGGCCAGTTGCTGCAGGAAGGTCGCATCACTTGTAATGGTGTCAACTGCGATATGGCAACCACTGTTACCAGGGGCGACAGCATCTGTTGTGATTTGCCCGATTTCGAAGCGCCCGCCGTCAACCTCGACTACACCATTGTTTACGAAGATGCATGGCTGATAGGTATCAACAAGCCTGCTGGACTACGGGTTCACAGCCGCGGCAAATTCGTTAGTGCCAACCTGATTTACCATATTCGCCATGTCCGCCAGCCCGCTTACCCGGAGGCCAATCTGGTCAACCGCCTGGACGCAGACACCTCGGGCCTGGTGCTGCTGGCGCGGGACAGGGAGGTCCTTAGCCAGTTGATGATCCAGTTTGCCGGGGGTTCGGTGGTCAAAAACTATCTGGCGGTGGTCACAGGTCGTCCAAGTCCGGCAAACGGTACCATCAATCTGCCGATTGGCCCGGTAAAAGATGCCCGTGTGCCCCGTTTCGGCATCGACAGTACCCGGGGGAAAACAGCTGTTACCCACTACAAAACTGTCCGCGAACTCACAGATGATTTAACCTTGCTTGAGTTAATCCCGGAAACCGGCCGGACCCACCAGCTGCGCGTGCATCTGGCGGCCATGGGTCATCCCATTGCCGGCGATGCCCTCTACACCATGAATGATGCCGACTATCTCGACTGGCTGCACAGTCCCCCCATACAAACGGACCTGCGACGGCAGGCCCTGCACAGTCACAGCTTGCAGTTTTTCCATCCCGTTCGGCATACTCTCTGCACCCTGAGCGCGCCCCTGGCCCCTGACATGATGCAGTTCATCAACAAGGTGGAAAGCAGCGGCTGAGTCAACCACATGAACCGCTGAAGAAAACGGCGTGATTGGAGGTGAACAACGGCGGAGTGCGATTGACAATCGCACGGATAGCTGCTGAGCCAAGCAGCCGCTGTTCGAGAAAGCGGCGAGCGGCGGCACGGTTCCAGTCATTGACGGGGTGAAACTTCTGATAAAGTCCAAGAGGGCTGTCGTCTGCAATTGGTTCCGCCGCAGCAATTCCATACTGCTGGGGGTTGTCGAGCAGCCCCGAGGCGCGCGGCAGGTTCATGATAGCCAGATTGAGAAAACTGATTTCAGCCGCATGCTGTTCGAGAAAAGCCAGGGTCTGCTCGGCATCGGCCTCGGTTTCACCGGGGGTACCAAGCATGATGTAAACAAAGCTGTCGATGTCGGCGGCGGCCAGGTTGGCCAGAATGCGGGCGACTGATGCGAGTTGCACCCCTTTGCCGAGGCGGTCGAGCACGCTCTGCGAACCGCTCTCCAGTCCCAGCTGCAGCATGCGGCAACCGCTTTGTGCCAGACGGGCAACGAAGGCGGCATCCTCCAGTACGGGCTCGAAACGCACAAAACCGAACCAATTTAGATCTGTCGATCCATCGACGTGATCGGCCAGAATTTTGAGCATATTCACCGGAACGGCGTTGTCGGTCAGCTGAATGTGGCGAACGCCGTAGCTGTCGGCCAACTGGCGCATCAGCTGCGGTAGCTCGGTGGGATGCATGGCGGTGTAAGGATGGACCGGCGCAGCCGCCTCCGGGCAGAAGAGGCAGCGTTGCCAGTAGCAACCACGCGAGGCACTCAAGGGCAGCACCGGTTGCGGTGAAAAGTAGTCTGAGAGCCGGGCAAAAGAGAAGTCGGGAACAAAGCTGATGACCGAAGCATCGGCCAGAGTGTAACTGTCGTCCACCTCGCCTTTGGCCAGGGCGGTCAGTGCTGTTTCGCCGGGGCCGAAGATCACGCGATCGAAAGGTGACAAGCGCAGGTCGAGACGCCGCAGTGGCTCTTGCCACGACGTGATCAAGCCGCCACCGGCGACCAGCAGCGCGTCAGGCAGGGTGCGGCGCAGCAGCCCGGCCAGTTCAAAAGCCGGCAGGGCCTGGTGAAGAAAGTTAATCGAGATGGCGATGATGCGCGGCTGCGCCGCAACAACCTGCGGCAGCAGCTCGCCACGGAAATAGGCTGCGAACAGGGTTGTCGCTGCTCCGCTGGCGAGTTTCTCAAGGTCCTCGGGGTTAAAAGGGGAAAGACCGGCATGCTGATAGTCGCCGAGGGTCAGACGTTCATCACCGTCGGTGCTGTTCCACAACGCCAACAGCCGGTTGAGGTAACGCACGGCCGTGTTGTAGCGCGCGAAGTTTTGCGTTGCCGTTGCCGAGCGCAGCAACGACAGCGAAGCTGAACGGTGACGCAGGGCCCGGCGCAGCATGGTCTCGGTCGCGGCTCCGGCCCGGGTCACCAGCCGCTCGCCATCTAACAGGTAAAGGTAGGCATCCAGATTGGCGTCAATCGCAGTGGCGGTCATCCCCTGGGCTTGCAGATGTGACAGCAGAATCGCCAGGGCGAGTGGCGGCTCGGCGGGCTTCAGCGCCGGAGGTTGGAGCAGCAGGACATCTGTCACCAGAAAACCCCGGGCACAGCGTGCAACCCGTAAGATAAGTCAGCTCCAGGACACTGGGAGGCTTTAGATCTTGACAGGCCGTAGCAAGAAATTGGATGTTTGAGGTGAGAAGGATTCATTGCCCGGTAAAATAGCACACCCGTTTGATCCTCTCAAAGCAGAGAACGGCCTGTGAACGAGAAGATAAGTGACGGTCTTATAACCAAAGCGGATGAAAACAATCAGGGAGAGAACAGCCCAATGAACCTGAACAACTTACACTGCATCGACCTCGACATGCCGGTTATGGAAGGCTTTCGTAAATTTGTCAGTTGCTGGCTTTATCAAACTGACGGTTTCACATTTGTTGTCGACCCCGGCCCACTGTCAACCATGCCGCATCTGCTTGCAGAACTGCGCAAACTCAAGGTGGAGAGACTCGACTACATCCTGCTGACCCATATTCACATCGACCATGCCGGCGGGACCGGGGCGCTGTTAAAAGAGCACCCGGCCGCTCAAGTCATCTGTCACCCGCAAGGGCTTAAACATCTGCTTGACCCTGAACAACTCTGGCGCGGTTCACAGCAAGTGCTCGGTGCTCTGGCGGAGGTTTACGGCGAGATCCTGCCGGTTCCGGAAACCAATATCGGCTCTGCCGAGCAACTCGAAAACTGCGGCCTCAGGCTGTTTCAGACTCCAGGTCATGCCCAGCACCACTGCTGCTATCTGCTTGATGATCTTCTCTTTGGCGGCGAAATCGCCGGCGTGCACTCGGAAGTCAAAGAGGGGATCTACCTGCGTCCGGCAACGCCACCCCGCTTTATTCTTGAGGTCGCGCTCGGCTCGCTGCAACGGATGATCGAGCTGCAACCGCGCTACCTGGTCATTGCCCACTACGGACTGGTTGAGCCCGCTGTCGACTACTTGCAAATCGCCAGCAAGCAGTTAACGTTATGGGTCAAGGGTATTGCGCTTCTCACGAGGGGCAAGAAAAACCCGAGCGAACAGGAGATCCTGGACTGGCTGCTGCAGCACGATGAACATTATCGCAATCAAGAACAGCTTGATGCCGACATTCGCGCCCGTGAACTCTATTTCCTGGGCAACTCGATCCGGGGCATGATTGATTATGTCGACAAGCTTACGGTTGAGAAGAGACGGAGCCTGTATCAATCGTAACTTCTATAGTTTCTTGCTTCCATCCTTCTCATTGTGAGAAACTTTGCTTATGCACAAACCGGAACTCCTGCGCAAGATCATCGCGACCCTGAACGCCGACCTGGCAATCCTGACCGAAGCGGCCAAGACCGCTCATGTCGCGGCGACGCACTCAGAGTGCCTGCCCGACAACAAGTATGACACGACCGGTCTGGAGGCCTCCTACATTGCGCAGGGGCAGGCCAATCGCGCCCAGGATATTCGCCGGTCGCTTGAGAATTACCGTAACCTGGTACTGCGGCCCTTTGATGATGGAACACCGATCCGCTTGACCGCTCTGGTAACCATCGAGGCGGATGAGGACAGCTGCAGGCAGATTTTTCTGGGACCAGACGCGGGAGGCTTGAAATTGCATGAAGGTGACGCGGAATGTATTGTCATTACACCTGAGTCGCCGCTGGGGCGCGCTCTGCTCGGCAAGGTCTGCGGCGATGAGGTGCAGATCGGCAAGGGCGCGTCACGCAAGACCTTCACCATTGTTGCTGTTGCCTGACAGGCTCCTAGCCGCTTTTTTTCCTATAAAGGCTTTTGCAGGTGACTATGATTCGTATGACAGAGCAGATGGCGCAACAACTGGTGGAGTTCGTCTCCGGTGAAACAGGCTACAACATGATCGTCTGCGACACCGCCGGGGTGATCATAGGGGACAGCGGCAGAGCGCGCTTCGGCGTACGGCATGATGGCGCTGCGCGAATTATGCAGGGCGATGCGGACAGCATCGCCATCACCAGGGAGGATGCCGAGCGCAGCAGCGGCAAGATGAAGGAGGGGTACAACATTGTCATCAAGGTAGATGATGAGCGGATCGGCACATTCGGAATCGGCGGCCCTTTGGAGACCGTCAAGCCGATCGCAAAGATCGCTTCGGCCGTCATCGCCGCACGGATCAAAGAGGCGCGTCACCTTGAGCTGATCAGCGCAGTGGCCGGCGAAATCTCCCGCAGCGTCGAACAGACAGTCGCTGCCATCGAGAACATCTACGCCGGTTCGGAGGAGTTGACCGCCGCCAACCGGGCCGTGACCGGCGCCGTGACCGCCACCGAGGCCAAAATACAGGATACCAGCCAGTTGCTCGACTTTATCCTCGATGTGGCGGAGATGACCGGCCTGCTCGGCCTGAACGCCGCGATCCTGGCGGCCCAGGCTGGTCGGCATGGCCGCGGCTTCAGTGTGGTCGCCGAGGAGATCAGGAAACTGGGCAAGAACAGCTCCGCCTCAGTGGACAAAATCACCGTCATTCTGGAGCAAATTCAATCGGGGATCGCCGAAGTCCGCGCGATCAGTGAAAAGACTGCGGCCACTTCGGAACAACAGTTCAATGCCACCCAGCAGATTGCCCGTGATATTGCCAACATCAAGATGTCGGTCGATAAGCTGGCGTCGATGGTATAGAACGATTTCTGAAAAGCCCTCAAGTACAGGGCCACAATACCAACCCTTCTTCGCCCTCGGCCGACCGGACAACTTCAACCATAATGCCCTTCCTGCCAGTTTAAACAGGCTGGCATCTGATGGCATGGCGGTTGAGGATATTCGATGATGTATTTTAGCCTTCCGATTCACGAAAACTTTTAATTTACTGCCTCACAGATGAGTGTGCCTTCAAGCCTCTTTGCAGCAACACCACAGCAGTAAATCGCGCCAACGCAGCGAAAAGCTCCTCAGCGTCTTCTTCGATCTTTTCCTGTGGCAGCTCTAAATATTTCTGTATCTGTTGCCGCCAATCGCACAACTCGGATTCTGCAACATGCGGCGCAAGATAATCCAGCAGCAGGTTGTGGGCATTCTTGCGCTGCATCACCTCGATGCCATCGAGGACCTGCCGATGGGATGTGCCTTCCCAGATCATCAGAATCATTGCTTCGCGCAGCCAGCGTTCCACCGGATACTCAGCGAGGGTGCCGAGACCGCCATGCACCTCCATCGCCCATTTGGTGGTCTGCACGGCAAACTCGGCGGTCCAGTACTTGGCCAGATGTGCCAGCAGGCGAAACAGGTGGTAGTCGGCTGAATAAGGGGGCTTCTGTTGCCAGACCCGGTCGAGCAGGTTGACCGCTTCCCAGGCCAGGGCAAAAGACAGCTCCAGCCCCAGTTCGCGTTCCCTGATCTGCCGGGCCAGCAGTGGATGCCGGTCAATCGACGTGCCGAAGGCCTGGCGCCGGGCAGCGAACTGCAGCGCTTCACTCAGGGCGCGCTGGGCGAGAGCGACACTGGCAACCGCATTGGCGACCCGCGAGATGTTGAGCACCTCGAGGATCTGGTAGATGCCCTGGTCGGCGCGGCCGAGCAGGTACGCCTCGCTCTGTTCGAGGAGGCATTCCCCGGTCGGTACCGAGCG
>JBPPMD010000323.1:0-6753 GCA_051305875.1 Desulfuromonadales bacterium
ATAAACAGACAAATTGTATAATAATTATACAATTTGCTGTATAAAAAGGAGGCACCATGGCAACAAATATGGACGAGAAGGTTGCGCCGATCTTTCGTGAGGTGTTGGCGCGCAATCCTGGCGAAATTGAGTTCCATCAGGCCACCCGCGAGGTCCTCGAATCGCTCGGACCGGTACTGGTCAAGCATCCTGAATTCACACATCACAAGATCATCGAGCGTATCTGCGAACCGGAGCGCCAGATCATCTTCCGGGTTCCCTGGCGGGATGACAAGGGCGAGGTGCAGATCAACCGCGGCTTCCGCGTTGAATTCAACAGCGCTCTCGGCCCTTACAAAGGCGGCCTGCGCTTCCATCCCTCGGTGTATCTCGGTATCATCAAGTTTCTTGGTTTCGAACAGATCTTCAAGAACGCCCTGACCGGTCTGCCGATCGGCGGCGGTAAAGGCGGCTCCGATTTTGACCCCAAGGGCAAATCTGACGAAGAGATCATGAGCTTCTGCCAGAGTTTCATGACCGAGCTCTATCGCCATCTCGGCGAGCACACCGATGTTCCGGCCGGCGACATAGGCGTCGGCGGTCGTGAGATCGGCTTCATGTTCGGTCAGTACAAGCGTATCACCAACCGTTGGGAAGCCGGTATGTTGACCGGCAAGGGCATTGACTGGGGCGGCTCTCTGGTGCGCACCGAGGCCACCGGCTATGGCGCGACCTTCTTCGTTGACGAAATGCTCAAGGCTCGCAAGGATTCATTCGATGGTAAAATCTGCTCAGTATCCGGCTCGGGTAATGTTGCAATCTATACCATTGAAAAAATACATCAACTTGGCGGCAAGGCTGTCACATGCTCCGACTCCAACGGCTATATCTATGATGAAAAAGGCATAGACCTGGTGTTGTTACAGCAGCTCAAGGAAGTCGAGCGCCGCCGCATCAAGGATTATGCCCAGTATCGCAAGCACGCCAAGTACGTGGCAAAAGGCAATCTCTGGGAAATCCCCTGCCAGGTGGCGATGCCTTCTGCGACCCAGAATGAGATCAACGGTGCCGATGCTGCGATGCTGGTCAAAAACGGCTGCATCGCCGTTGGCGAAGGTGCCAACATGCCGACCACTCCGGAAGGCGTAAAGATTTTCCTTGATGCGCAGATCGCTTACGGTCCCGGCAAAGCGGCCAACGCCGGTGGCGTGGCGACGTCGGCGCTGGAGATGCAGCAGAATGCCCAACGCGATTCCTGGACCTTTGAATACACGGAAAAGCGTCTGCAGGAAATCATGAAGCACATTCATGAGCTCTGCTACGAAACCTCGATCGAGTATGGCACTCCCGGCAACTACGTCAATGGCGCCAATATCGCCGGCTTCATCCGTGTCGCCAAAGCCATGGTTGCTTTCGGTATCGTTTGATCCAGACAGGTCAGGTTAATGCGCCCGCACTGATTGAGCGGTGTCATCAATGTTAATTTCAGGGTCGGCAAAAAGTTTGCCGACCCTGAAATTTTTATGACAGTTGCTAAACGCTTACTTCATTTCAGGATGTAAAAACGTTATGATGTTGCCTTGGTCGACATCCGCTTCGCTTGTTATGAGTCCGGGAGTTTGTTCCACAGGCATTCAGCCAAATCCGTGTTTAAAAATCAGCAAAGGAAACGATCATGTCCGACAGGTGGGTGACAACCGGTTTCAGTGGCCTTGACGAAATTCTGGATGGCTTGCGTCTCGGTGATAATGTTGTCTGGAAAGTCGACAGCATTGAAGACTACCAATACTTCGTCGCGCCCTATGTCAAGCAGGCTCTGGCCGATAAGCGCGAAGTCGTCTATTTCCGCTTCGGCCAGCATTGTCCCGTGGTTGATCCCGACTTGCCAGTTGAAATTCATGAGCTTGACCCAGGTGAGGGCTTCGAGCCCTTCGCCTGTGCCATTCACGCCATAGCTACCAGGAAAGGCATCGGTGCCTTCTATGTGTTCGACTGCCTCTCCGACCTGCTGTCCGCGTGGGTCACCGACCACATGATTGCTAACTTTTTCCATGTCACCTGCCCTTACCTGTTTCGTCTCGACACGGTGGCTTATTTTGCCCTGCTGCGTAACCGGCACGCCCACAAAACCATTGACAGGGTTCGTGAGACGACCCAGGTCCTGCTTGAACTGCACAATCGCGAGGGGCAGATGTTTGTCCACCCGCTCAAGGTCTGGGAACGGCGTTCCCCGACCATGTTCCTGCCACATCGTCAGGTCGACAACAGCTTTGTACCCCTGGCCAACAGCCTGGAAGCGACCGAACTTCTGGCCAGAGCTTACCATCAGGACCAGGCTGCAGGTAGTCGGCGACTTGATCATTGGCACCGCCTTTTTCTGCAGGCCGAAGAACTGAACTCTGCGGATGTTTCGTCTGATGATCAGGATCTGATGGTGGCCCACCTCTGCCGGCACCTGATCGGTCGTGAAGACAATATCCTCGATCTCGCCAGGCGTTATTTTTCGCTCACCGACCTGCTCTCCTACAAGGCGCGCATGATCGGTACCGGCTTTATCGGCGGCAAGGCGGTCGGCATGCTGCTGGCGCGGCGCATTCTTGAAGCACAAGAGGATGCCGACTGGTCGGAAAAGCTGGAGCAGCATGATTCCTTCTTCGTCGGCTCAAACGTCTACTATTCCTACATTGTCAACAACGGCTGGTGGGAACTCTATGCCGCTCAGAAGACACCGGAAGCTTATTTCAAGGCGGGAGCCGAACTGCATCAGAAAATGTTAAGCGGCTCATTTCCTGAAGAGCTGCGTGAAGATTTCCAACGCATGCTCGACTATTATGGCCAGTATCCAATCATCGTCCGCTCAAGTTCCTTGCTGGAAGACAGCTTCGGCAGTGCTTTTGCCGGTAAATACGACAGCTTCTTCTGTGCCAATCAAGGCTCTCCGCAAGACCGTTACAATGCCTTCGAAGATGCCGTTCGCAAGGTCTTTGCCAGCACCATGAGCGAGGACGCCCTGACCTACCGTAAACAACGCGGTCTCGATCAGCAGGTGGAACAGATGGGGCTGCTGGTCCAGCGGGTCTCCGGTTCCTACCATCAACAGTATTATTTCCCGGAGCTGGCCGGAGTCGGCATCTCTTACAATACCTTTGTCTGGGACAAGCATATGGATCCGAAGGCGGGCATGTTGCGCCTGGTTCTCGGTCTTGGTACCCGGGCCGTTGACCGAGTCGAGGGGGATTATCCACGGATTGTCGCGCTCGATGAACCGATGAAGCTGCCTCTCAAAGGCTACGAAGATATCCGGCGCTTCTCGCAGAAGGATGTTGATCTGGTCAACATCAACGACAATGACATACAGTCGCTGCCGCTGTTTCGTCTGGTCAGAGAAGGTATTGACCTGAGCCTTGAACGTTACGGCGTTCCTGACCGGGAAACCATGGATCGCTTGCGCGAACGTGGCAAGCCGGCACAAAAAGTCTGGTTGCTGACCTTCGAACATCTGCTGACGAAAACTGATTTCCCGATAACGATGCAGCGGTTGCTCAAGACCCTTGAAAACGCTTACCAGTATCCGGTCGATATTGAATTCACAGTCAATAACACCGCCGACGGTGTCGCCAAAATCAACCTGCTGCAATGTCGGCCGCTGCAGACCAAAGGACTGAAAAAGCGCATCAGCATACCGGACCAGATACCCGCGGAAAAGGTATTCTTCAGTGCTGAAGGTGGCTTCATGGGCGGTAACACGGCCCTGCCGATCAAACGGGTGATCTGGGTCGACGGCAGACATTACTCGCAACTCTCACTTTCCGACAAACATGAAGTCGCCCGTTTGATCGGTCGTCTCAACCGCCGTATTAAAGATCGTGAGCAGCAGCCGACGCTGTTGCTTGGCCCCGGTCGTTGGGGAACCTCGACCCCCTCCCTGGGAATCCCGGTAAAATTCTCTGAGATCAACAATATGGCAGCCATCGGTGAAGTTGCGTTCGCGGAAAGCGACTTGATGCCTGAGTTGTCATTCGGCTCGCATTTCTTCCAGGACCTGGTTGAGGCCGACATTTTTTACCTCGCCCTGTTCCCGGATACCTTCCCTTGCACGCTGAACAAGGATTGGCTCTACCAGCGGGCCAATCTCCTGGAAGGGCTGATGCCGAGCAGCAGTCGCTTCAAACCGGTGGTCAAGGTTGTTGACATTTCGCCGCAGAATCTGTTGATGCTGGCGGATGTGGTAAGCCAACGACTGGTATGCTCCTGGGTTGACCAAATCTGAGCGCATGGGCAGTGAATTGCAAATAAAGCTGGGTTAACCTGACGTGCTTTTGTTTAAACATCCTTTCGCGAGAGTATAGCGACAATGAGTAAGTCTGCAGAGATATTGGTAGAAATTTTCTCCGATGGTGCCTGTTCAGGCAACCCGGGGCCAGGTGGCTGGGGAACGATTCTGCGTTTCGGTGATCATGAAAAGGAGTTCTCGGGTTATGAGCCGGAAACCACCAACAACCGCATGGAGCTGCTCGGTGCAATTGCCGGGCTGGAGGCTCTGAAGCGCCCTTGCCGGGTCGCGCTGACCACGGATTCGCAATATGTTAAAAAAGGCATGACGGAATGGATCACTGGCTGGGTCAAGAGCGGCTGGAAGAATTCGCAGAAAAAACCGGTTGCCAACCGTGACCTCTGGGAGCGTTTATTGGAACTGACTGAACCGCACCAGATTGAATGGCACTGGGTACGTGGCCACGATGGCCATGCTGAAAACGAACGTTGCGACGCCCTGGCCAGGGCGGCCATTGAGGCGGGCAGAGCAGGCCGCTGAACTTCTCCGACCGATGGACTTGGCTGCTTTTTATGTTAGGATTGATCGATACTTGGAAGGAATCACGCTGATTTAATATAATTCAATTTTGTCGAAGAGCGGTTTACCTGCCATGACATCTGCCCCACCCCCTTCACCGCTGCTGGCGGTACCTCCAGATTTCGAATCCTATCTGGCTCTGGCAATCTACATCGGCATCGCAATCTTTGTGATTGCAGTCCTGTTGCTGCTTTCCTGGGGACTCGGACAAAAAACCCGCTCCCGGCAGAAGCAGGAGCCCTACGAATCGGGCATCTATCCACTCGACAATGCCCGCATCAAGGGGCCGGTGCCTTTTTATCTGGTTGCTATCTTCTTTGTCATCTTCGACGTCGAGGTGATCTTTGTCGCCTCCTGGGCGGTCGCCTCTGACCGGCTTGGCTGGCCTGGCTTCGCCCACGTCTGTTTCTTTATCTTCATCCTTTTTCTCGGTCTGGTACATGTCTGGAAGACCGGTGGTCTCGATTGGGGACCATCGGCGCAGCGTGAGCAGCTCAGGACGGAACGGAGCGTCATGTGAGCGAACAGCTGCCGGACAATGTCATTCTGACCACCCTGGACGACGTCATCAACTGGGGGCGCAAGAACAGTCTCTGGCCGATGTTTTTCGGCCTTTCTTGCTGTTTCGTAGAAATGATGACAAGCATGACTCCCCGTTTTGATCTTGCCCGCTTCGGTGCTGAGGTTCTGCGCAGTACACCGCGCGAGGCTGACCTGATGATTATTTCCGGGACACCATTCAAGAAGATGGGCGCCAGCATGCTGCGTGTCTATGAGCAGATGGCCAACCCAAAGTGGGTTATTTCGATGGGCAGCTGCGCCAACTCCGGCGGCATGTATGATGTCTACAGCGTTATGCAGGGTGTCAACCAGATACTGCCGGTTGATGTTTACGTGCCCGGCTGTCCGCCGCGGCCGGAAGCGTTCATGCAGGGGTTGATCCTCCTTCAGGAAAAGATCGCTCGCGAAGAACGCCCCACCCGCAAAGTGCTCGGCCTGCAGGGAGGCAGTGAGGGGACCTCCTTGCCGTTGCAAGTCGACGGCGTCAGCAAAAGCCGCGACACGCGCGGTCCCGGATTCGGCAATAGTCCGAATCGCGGCACCTCAGCGAAACCACCAGATTTCTGGGGAAGCCGTGCCGCACAAATATGGCGTCCGCCGCAAGTGCGCGTCGAGTTTGTTGCGTCAACAGACGATCTGCGCAAGGCCCTGCATGAACATTTCGGTGAACGGGTACGTGAAGACGCCAAGAGCGCCGATATGCCGACCTTCTGGACCGATACGGAAACTGCTCCGCAACTGCTGCGCTTTCTCAAAGAGCAGACGCCGACCCGATACCGCCGCCTCGAAGACCTGACGGCCATCGACGAACGTGCCCGCAAAAAGCGCCCCGACCATGAGTTCACCCTCGTCTACCACCTGCTTTCCTACGATGATCCCGGCTATTTGCGGGTCAAGGTACCACTGCACGGTGAGATGCCCACAGCACCGACGGTCACCGGCGTATGGACCTCCGCCAACTGGTACGAGCGTGAGGTCTTCGACATGTTCGGCATCAACTTTAAAGGTCATCCCGATCTGCGCCGGATTCTCATGCCTCACGACTGGCAAGGACATCCGCTGCGCAAAGAACATGTCAGTCGTGCTACCGAAATGGCGCCTTTCACCCCGCAAGCAGCCATGAAGATGGTGCCGCGGGACGCTGAAAACTTCTTTGGCGGCAGGGAAATGCAGCAGATCGACGACGAAACCATGATTCTCAACATTGGTCCGCATCACCCCGGGACCCATGGTATTTTACGCCTGGTCGCCAAACTCAGCGGCGAGGTGGTTGAAGACGTCGACGTCGATCTGGGCTATCACCATCGTGGTGCCGAAAAAATTGCCGAGCGCCAGCACTGGAACCAGTTTATTCCCTACAC
>JBPPMD010000325.1:0-2024 GCA_051305875.1 Desulfuromonadales bacterium
ATAAACACGAGCCAGCCCCTGCCGGCGACGATTGCATTGCGCACCAGGATCTCGCGGGCGACAATCGCCGGTACGAAGCCCTGCATGAAGTGGCCAAGCTTGTCATAATTATTGCGCTCGAGGTTGAACCAATCGCGAATCCAGTCGAACAGGGGGACCTCGGCGTAGGTGTAATGCCCGCCGACCATCAGGACCACGCTATGGGACAAGATCAAAACATAAGCCAATCGGGTCAAAGGGAATTTGCGACGGGTTGCTACCAGTACGGCAAAACCGATCAGGGCCGGAAGAACTTCGAGCAGCCAGGTCGGATAATCTTTGGGCTGGATTCCGGACCAGACCAGGGTGACAAAGAAAATCATTAACCAGAGGTTACGCATCAGCAAGGCTTCTTCTTTGTTAACATCGATTTTCTGAGACATAACTTATCGCACCCCGGTGTCGCAGCAATTCTGTTGCTGGACAGCTGTCTGCACCGCAAGCCGAAGACGTGGCTCGACAACCAATTAATGGGGCTATTTGAACGTCAACCTGGCAACGTTCTCAACATGTGGTGTCTGCGGAAACATATCGACAGGCTGAACCTGATCGACATGGAAGCCCTTATCCACCAGAAGTGCAAGATCGCGTGCCAGGCTATCTGGATGACACGAGACATAGACCAGCGTGCGCGGCTGCATATCTGCAATCGTCGTCAGGACTTGCGGAGCACATCCTGTTCTCGGTGGATTGACCACCACGGCACCGAGTGCCCCTGACAGCGGCAGGTCCTCCTCGAGCAGGGCTTCGACATCACCGGCGACAAACTTACAGTTGCTGAAGCCATTCATCTTGGCATTGGCCTGGGCATGGCGCACCGCTTCGGCGACGGTTTCCATGCCAAGCACCTGATGCGCTTTGGGTGCCAGGTGCAGGCTGATGCCACCGACGCCACAGTAAAGATCGAGGGCCGATTCACCGGCTCTGAGATCACACCAGTCGCGGACCAGGCGATAGATACGAGCAGCCTGGACATGATGCACCTGCAGGAACGAGGTCGGTCCGAGGCGTAGCCTCACGTCGCCGACCTGATCGATCAGGTCAGGCGTACCGAGCACCTTCAGGGTTTCCCGGCCGATGATCACGTTGCCGGAGCTGGCGTTGACGTTCTGATGGACGGAGATGACTTCGGGGACTTTTCGCTGCAGCCACTTGGCCAGGTGCGTCACTTCGCTATAGTTGCGTTCGCTGGTGACGAAAGTGACCATCGCTTTGTCATAGGTCGGGCTGACCCGGATCAGCAGGTAGCGCAGCAGACCGCGCCGGTGGTTGACATCGTAGGCCGAGATGTTGCGCCGGTCGAGTTCTTCACGAACCACGGCGGCGACCCGATTGATCAGCGGATGATGCAGGGGACAGTCGGCGATATCCACCACATCGTGGCTGCCGCGCCGGTACATGCCGACCTGGGCCTTGCCGCGCTTGCGGGCCACGACCAGCTTGGCGCTGGCCCGGTAGCCAAGGGTCTCCGGAGCGGCCCAGACCTCACCCAGCGGCACCTCAAGCAAGCTCGGGTAAGCGGCCAGGGCGTCGGCCACGCGTTTGCTCTTGCACTCCAACTGGGCGGCATACTTCCAGCTCAGTAAGGCACAACTCTGACAGGCGCGATAATGCGGGCATGAAGTCTTGGCGATCCGGTCACGGGACGCCTGCAGTACGCGCAGCGTGCTGGCGAGGATCCGGTGCCGTCCGCTATGCACCACACGGGCGACGACCTTCTCGCCGGGGAGCGCATCGAAAACGACGACCGGCTTGCCGGCGTGGTTCGCCAGCCCCATGCCATCGTCATCGATGCGCTCGATGGTCAGGGTCAGTTCTTCGGCACGGGGTTTTGGGGTCACTTTAGATGTTGCGCGGCGGCGTTCAGCGGTCATGGCGTCTCCTGAAAAGAGCCGCCATATTGCGGCATGATCGGAAGCCTGTCAATGGTGCTCTGGAAATGTGTGTCTGCATTCTCATCAGATTATAACCACACAACACCAGAA
>JBPPMD010000328.1:0-4091 GCA_051305875.1 Desulfuromonadales bacterium
TCATTGAGGCCCGAGGGCATAATGCACCTCAAAAAGAGGCCGGATATACGGCAGCAATCCTGTCCCTGTCATCAACGCACAAAGCCCTTGCAAATAGGGGGGAGACCATATACGGTCTATCCATGAGCCGGCTGCAAATCCGGCTGTTTGGCCCATATTTCAGCTCCTTTTGGTCCATAGCTACGGCTATGAACCTGCAAATGAGCTAAAATCTGTTCTCAAACATCCAAAATTTCGCTTCGGCCCGTATAGTCCGACAGGCTGCTAGGACCGACTTTTGAATGTAATGTTTCTGAAAAAGCTTGATGGCATCATCGGCTCCCTGCTGGCCCGCTTGTGGCCACGGCCGAAACAACCGGGACTTTTACCTGTGCCTGTTTCCAGCCTGCTGCTGATCCGCCCTGGAGGCATCGGCGACGCGGTGTTGCTGGTCCCGGTGATCGAACGTCTTCGGGACCTGTTTCCTGCGGCGCGTATCGTTGTTCTCGCTGAAAAGCGCAACTGTGGGGCTTTTGCCCTCTGCCCGGGGATCGACCGGGTTTTGTGTTACGATCGGCCGCGTGAACTGTTTGCGGCGCTTGCCAGCAACTATGATGTGGTGATTGACTCCGAACAGTGGCATCGGCTCTCTGCACTTGTCGCTCGCATGATCAGCTCGCAGATAAAGATCGGGTTTGGGACCAATGAACGGAAAAGATTGTTTAATCACTCTGTTAACTACCGCCATGAAAACTATGAGCTGAACAGTTTTTTTGAACTGTTGAAGCCATTGGGGATCGAACCGCCTGCGACAGTCCCATCTGCTTTTCTGACCGTTCCCGCCGTCGATCAGGAGACTGCCGATAATATGCTCGGGGACCTCCGGGGTGTACCTTTTGTCGCTTTATTCCCCGGGGCGAGTATCGCTGAGCGATGCTGGATCACTGAGAATTTCCGTCAGTTGGCAGGCCGGTTTGTTGCCGAGGGGCTTGCAGTCGTTGTCGTCGGCGGCAAGGAAGATATTGCCGCGGGCAGGGCCATTGTCGATGGTCTCAGCGCTTTAAATCTGGCGGGGAAAACCTCTTTATCCGGGACTGCCGGCATAATGAAGAGATCACAGCTGCTGGTCAGTGGCGATTCCGGCGTTCTGCATCTTGGGGTTGGCCTGGGAACACCGACCGTCTCCCTGTTCGGCCCGGGCATCGCAGCCAAGTGGGCTCCGCGTGGGGAACAGCATATTGTCATCAACCACAAGCTGCCTTGCTCACCCTGTACCCGGTTCGGTACGACGCCACCCTGTCCGATCGGCGCAAAGTGTATTCAGGATATTACCGTCGACGAGGTTTTTATGGCTGCACAGGAGTTGTTGAATTTGCAGCAGAAAAAGGTGAATTCCGATGCAGTCTGAATATTATTTTTTTCTGGCTGCAACCTTTGTTCTGGGTGCTGTCATCGGCTCCTTCCTGAACGTCTGCATTTATCGCATCCCGGAAGGCATCTCGATCGTCAGCCCGCGTTCACGCTGCCAGCAGTGCGGAACGCCGATCAGCTGGTATCACAATATCCCGATCCTGAGTTGGCTGTTGCTCAAAGGCCGATGTGCCTACTGCGGAGTAAAGGTCTCCGCGCGCTATCTGCTGGTTGAGGCCCTTACCGGAGGCCTGTTCGCGCTGTTTTTCTTCCGCTTTGCATTTCACTCTGTGACTCCGGTCATCCTGCTGCTGATCGCACTTCTGGTGGTGATCAGCTTCATCGACCTGGATCACCAGCTCATTCCTGACGTCATCAGTCTGCCCGGGATTCCGATCGGCTTCCTCTGCTCATTCTTCGTGCCGTGGGTTTCCTGGCAAGCGTCTCTGCTCGGTATTGTGCTTGGCGGGGGTTCTTTGCTGACGATAGCCCTCGGTTATGAACTGCTGACCAAAAAGGAGGGCATGGGCCTTGGTGACGTCAAGTTGCTGGCCATGTTGGGAGCCTTCCTCGGCTGGACGGCGATCTTCCCGATTATCTTTATCGGCTCTCTGCTGGGCACCCTGGTCGGGATTCCTCTCATGCTGATCAAGAAGGCTGACGGCAAGCTTGCCGTGCCTTTTGGCCCCTTCCTCGCTGCCGGCGCCTTGATCCATATCTTCTTCGTGCAACATTTCGACCCGATCATGCGTTGGTATGCCGAGATGCTGCAGCAATTATGGCTTTCCTTCTGGTAAATCACCCGTTTTTTTGTCTGAAATCCTTGATTTTTTCAATTATTTTGCAAAAAAAATTACACTTTATCTTGTGGTTGCCTGTTTGTTGAGGCCCTTGATGTTGTGCTAAACCCTGCAATCTGTGATATTTCCCACCACCATATGGTCGTCATATAGACATAATTGGTTGACAATTGTTTTAATAGACATATAATTAGCCCTAATTTCGTATAATTATGCTCACTATAACTCAAATGGTAGCCTATGAAAAACCAAATCAAAGAAATCCGTGAAGCCCAATTGATGAGTAAGGCAGAGCTGGCCCGCAAGGCCGGAGTATCGCCGGTGACCGTCGATCGCCTTGAAAATGGTGCAGAGTGCCGGATGTCTACCAAGCGCAAGATTATTCTTGCTCTCGGACTCAAGCTCACCGACCGCAACGAAGTTTTTCCGGAAGACGAGTAATAGTTGGTATGTTGCTTGCTCATGATCATGATTGTTCGGTGAACAGTGATCTTTTGCGCTGCTCGATTCAGTTAGCGGTTTAGCCAGGGGCACACATGTTATTCCAAAAGAAAAAAGACGTGATTGGCATCGATGTCGGCTCCAGTTCGGTAAAGATGGTCCATCTTAAGGAGGCTAAGGGGGGATACCAGCTAGCCAGCCTTGGATTGGCCATGCTGCCTGCTGAAGCTATTGTCGATAATGCAATTATGGACTCGAGCTCGATTGTCGACATCGTCAAGAGTCTGGTGGAAAGCCAGAAGTTCAAGACAAAAAATGTCGCTACTTCGATTTCCGGGCATTCGGTTATCATCCGCAAGATTCAATTGCCGATCATGACCGAGGAGGAGATGGAGGCTTCCATTCAGTGGGAGGCTGAACAGTACATCCCCTTCGAAATTTCGGAAGTCAACCTCGATTTCCAAATCCTGGGTCCTGATGCAAATGATGCCTCTTTGATGAATGTCATTCTGGTGGCTGCCAAAAAGGAGTTTGTCAACGAATACGTGGCGCTCTTCAAGGAGTGTGGCCTGAATCCGCAGGTTGTCGATATCGACTGTTTTGCTGTCGAGAATGTCTATGAATTAAATTACGGAACGAATGCAGGTGAAATCGTGGCTTTGATCGATATGGGCGCGAGTTCCATGAACGTTAATGTGCTGCGTGGCGGCATGTCAGTCTTCACCCGTGACATTCAGGTGGGCGGCAACGCATACAATGAGGAAATCCAGAAGCGTCTGGGATTGAATAACGAAGAAGCGGAAATTGTTAAGCTCGGTGGAGAGGTTGCAGATGTGACTGCTGAGGCGGTTGCCGAAGTCATGGCAGATGCAACGGAGAGTTTAACCCAGGAAGTACAGCGTTCAATCGACTTCTTCTCAGCAACCTCTGCAGATGAGAAGGTACACAAAGTGTTTATAACCGGCGGCGTTTCCAAGATTCCGGAAGTCAGGAGTTCGCTGGAACACCGGCTTGGCGTAGAAGTGCAAGTGATTGATCCCTGGCGGCAGATTGCCTTCAGTGAAAAAGATTTTGATCTTGAATATCTGCAGGCTATGGGCCCTGTCTATACTGTAGCTGCCGGCCTGGCCATGAGAAGGATGGGAGACAGATGATCCGTATAAACCTTCTGCCCGTAAAGGCTGCCCAAAAGAAAGAGATGCTCAAGGGCCAGTTGATGGTCGTTATTCTGGCATTGATTGTTACCGCAGGGCTTTGCGGCGCGGCCTATGCGTATATTGCCGGCGAAGTCGAGGCCAGGCAGGAGCGGATTGACCAGAAAAAAGCCGAGATCTCCCAGTTGATGAAGAAAATTGGCGAGGTGAACCAGTTCAAGAAGCGCCAGGAGGCATTGCGCGCCAAACTGGACGTCCTCGATCAACTTAAAGCCGCGAGAGTCGGCCCCGTCTACATACTGGATGC
>JBPPMD010000143.1:0-2170 GCA_051305875.1 Desulfuromonadales bacterium
TGGCTTAAAGCATTTGGAAGCTTAATTGGTAATACCGACATGCATCTTGGAAACTTGTCACTCATCCGCGTAGACTCGCGCTTTTATACTTTGGCACCAGTGTATGACATGCTTCCGATGCTTTATCGTCCTGTCTCAGGTGACACACCAGATAGAGAGTTTTACCCTCATGGACCGACAATAGAAACTGCAGATATTTGGGACAGAGCACTAAAAAGCGCTATTCACTTCTGGGATACAGTTACTGGAGAACCTGGCCTCTCGGGAGACTTTAGGGCTATCTGCAGACAAAATCTCGAAACCCTTCTCAAGATAAAGTCTGGCCCTAAAATCTTTACTAATTAGTGTCCATCCGGAAAGCCCGGATTTTGAGACAGTCATTTTGCAGGCTTCGGTGGGGAAGACCTCGCTATGGGTGTCTTCATCATCGACGGCTTGATTTTTCAGCTTTACACGCTGCTCTTTCTCAATTTTAAACGTACCACCACCTGCAGTTCCGGGTGTTCCCTGCGGGTTCGAGTCAGGCCAATCTGATGCGTGCCATGGCGAGCAGATTGTAGGAAACGATACTGCTCCAGACATATTGCTTGAAGCCAGCCCACCCAGACCAGGTACAGCGATCAAGGCCAAAGGCCCGCTTGAGCGTTGAAATTCCGGCTTCAATTCCGGCTCGGAAGTTTCTCAATCGCTTGTAAACCCAATTGCTTTTGGCCATCGCCAGAACGGAAAGCCCGCGCCGCTTGGCAAAGACGGCATCCTTGACCTGATTCGTTTTGGCGAAGTCCAGATTGCCCTTGGAGGCGAACCCGCCATCGGCGGTCACCTGGCGAGGCATGCGGCCCAGAAGGTGCTGCTGACGTTCAAGGAGCGTCTGGTAACGATCACTGTCAGCGGGATTGCCCGACTCAATGAGACAATCAAGAATCAGCGTCGAAGCGCCGCCGGTCAGAAAGACTTTGTGCCCATAGGTGGTGTCCCGCTGCCCCTTGACGATAATGTCGCTGTGGTCTTCGAAGAAGGAGACGACTTTCTCAGACGCCGGGACCTGTTCGCCATGAATCACCCGTCGCCGGGTCTGGTCGATGACCTTGCCCAGCAAATCGACCGCGCGTTCCAATTTGGCCGCAAGGTCCTGGGCTTTGAGAAGATCAAACCCTTGATAGGCACGGAGTTGGGCAATCGCCGGCAGGACATAGCTCACCACGGTCTCGGCGTAATGCAGCAGATCCTGATAGGCGGCCTTGCGGGTTGTTTCTTTGCGGCTGTTGAGAATGGTCATCACGCGTTTTTTAACCACGCGATTGTGATTGCTGTAATGGTAGTCCGGGACTGGGGACAGCGTCTTGCCGGCCTTGAGCCAGCGGGTGATAATCCGAATGCCATCGGCTAACAGGGTCGAATCGGTCGGATGATGGATATCGGTTTCGATGGCCGTTGAGTCAAGACGAATTTTACGCCCCTTCTCGATCTTGTGCGTGACAGCGTAACCGACCAGAAGCCGATGGATCTCTTCCCAGGCGTGTTCGGAAATCGCCTTGATGCTTTCCTGGAGAATTGATTTGCAGGGGTATTGGCCCATGTCCAAACGAGCAAACCGACGAAAGGCGGCAGAGTCATCCAAATGAAAGGCCAACTCCTCGTAACTGAGCTGCCGATACTGCTTCAGCAGCGCACAGCGCAGGACCTGTTCAGCGGTCAGACCTTGTCGACCGGTATCGGCCCGCTTGGATTTGACCAGATCGTCAAAAACGACCTGCAGCAGCTCTGGGGTATCATCGAGGATACGTGACATCTGCTCCAGTTCTTTACCGATCTTTGTATTGACGTTCGTCATAAACAGACTCATTTGAGGATTGCGTTTTTGGCGCATTGAACAGCTCCTTGAAATGCATTTGTCTTGCAATATCAATAGGTTGTGTTCAATAGTATCGCAAAAGGTACCAAATATTTCAAGCGAAAAAATGCTTTTTTATAGTAAATTCAACAAGTTAACGTTTCCGGATGGACACTAAGCTAAGTGATAACAACTAAGTCATTAAGAACCTCAACGCTATAAAAGGGGCAGAGACCATGCAAGACTTTTTAAAACAACAGGCCGAGTGGCTGAGTACCTGGCAAGAGCAGCAGCAGAAGCTGACCGAGCAGTATGCCAGTTGGGGCGAAGACCTGA
>JBPPMD010000146.1:0-6420 GCA_051305875.1 Desulfuromonadales bacterium
TGGCTTAAAGCATTTGGAAGCTTAATTGGTAATACCGACATGCATCTTGGAAACTTGTCACTCATCCGCGTAGACTCGCGCTTTTATACTTTGGCACCAGTGTATGACATGCTTCCGATGCTTTATCGTCCAGTCTCAGGTGACACACCAGATAGAGAGTTTTACCCTCATGGACCGACAATAGAAACTGCAGATATTTGGGACAGAGCACTAAAAAGCGCTATTCACTTCTGGGATACAGTTACTGGAGAACGTGGCCTCTCGGGAGACTTCAGGGCTATCTGCAGACAAAATCTCGAAACCCTTCTCAAGATAAAATCTGGACCTAAAATCTTTACTAATTAGTGTCCATCCGGAAACTCCGGATTTACTGACAGTATTATGACAGTTCTCAAGGAAGATTCCCCAGATCGGGGCTCTCAGGCAGAAAGCTTTTGACCAGGATGTCAATCTGGCCTATATTAGATATGATTTATTTGATATGTTCTGTCTGGATTGAAAATGATCATAAAATATGCAGACTTATACGAATGAGAATCCGAACCCGAACCGTTGGTGCCAGCTCAATGCTGACCAGCGGTTTATTTGTTTTCGTTTCTATCTTTGACTATGGTTCACGTGTAAACGCACAGGGAGGTCTACATTATGCTAATACGAGTCATGTACGATGATGGCAGGTTTGATATGGTTAAACCTCAACTGCTGGACGCTTTACTGGCAGCTGAGAAAGTGATGAGCTTCAAGCGCTCTGAAAGTTGGGCTGTCGTCGGCCGCGACACGATCCGCAGCCGTCACAACTCTCAGGAATACCAAAGCGGTGAGCGTCGAGCCTGCTGAATACAAGGCTTTTTCAGATTAAATTGCCCCGCAGCCCTGGCGCCTTCACAGGATGCGGGGTTTTTTTACGGACTTACAACCCAAACAAAGGCTATGGACAACTAACGCGAAGACGCAAAGTCTCCCGGGATGATTGCTCGGCCACGTTGCAACTTGGAGTATCTCTGGTAATTTTAAATCACGACCCGCAACGTAAGGAGAAATGCCATGGGAACTCATTGGATTGATGAAGGTTGCATTAATTGTGGTGCGTGTGCTGAAGTCTGCCCGGTCGATGCAATCAGTGAACAAGGTGAGGTCCACGTCATCGACAAAGACACCTGCGTTGACTGTGGCGCGTGCGACGATGTCTGCCCCGTGGATGTTATTAAGTGGGAGATTACGGCCTGAGACCTTTGTAAACAGTTTCCATCAGGATTTTCCCGATAGAAACGGAACAAGCCTCCTCTTCACAGATGCTTCTGGCCTTCAGGAAGAAGGCTCGCCAGTAATCAGGAAAACAATTATGGACTTTGAAAAGGCAATGCTGAATCCAGGCAGCGAGTTCGCTTGTCCAGAGGATGTTCTCAATCAACAAACGATGACTCGTGAGCAGAAGATCAAGATCTTGCGCCGCTGGGAATACGATGCCCGTGAACTTGAAGTTGCGGAAGAAGAAAACATGGGCGGTGGGCCTCCAGGCATGTTGAGCGATATCCTGGCGGCCCTGCACCGTCTTGATTCAGAGAATGACAATGAACATTCACCCCCTACAAAGCAGGGGGGGTAACTGTAGCAGGCATATGCAAATTTTACCTTTTTTCACCAGGATGCCAGCCATGGCAAGTGTGAACGGAGGCTGAAAGGTGATGTTGAACAAACTTCAGGACTCTGACCTTTTGCACCAGGCATGCTATATCGATGGCGCATGGTGTGACGCTGACAATAACGCCACATTGAAGGTGTTGAACCCGGCGACGGGCGAAGTCCTGGGAACCGTTCCGGCGATGGGCAGAACTGAAACCTGTCGTGCTATTGAAGCGGCCAACAGAGCCCGGGAGGGCTGGCGGGACAAGACTGCACAGGAGCGCTCTGCGCTGTTACGCCGCTGGAATGATCTGCTGCTGGAAAACCGGGAAGACCTTGCATTATTGATGACTGCTGAACAGGGCAAGCCGCTGAATGAAGCGCGGGGAGAAATCAGCTATGCTGCTTCGTTTATCGAATGGTTCGCCGAAGAGGGCAAACGAGCCTATGGTGATGTTATTCCGACGCATCAGAAGGACAAGCGTCTGATAGTGCTGAAACAGCCGGTGGGCGTTTGTGCCGCGATCACACCCTGGAACTTTCCGGCGGCAATGATCACCCGCAAGGCAGGTCCGGCGCTTGCGGCAGGCTGTACAATGGTTGTCAAACCTGCATCGGCCACTCCCTACTCGGCATTGGCTCTGGCCGAACTCAGCCACCGTGCAGGAATCCCGCCGGGCGTCTTCAATGTCGTCACCGGACCATCAGGCCCTATCGGCGCTGAATTGACTTCCCACCCTCTGGTGCGCAAGCTGACGTTTACCGGCTCGACTGAAACCGGCAAAAAACTACTGGCTGCCTGCAGTGATACACTCAAAAAAGTCACCATGGAACTGGGAGGCAACGCCCCCTTTATTGTTTTCGATGATGCTGATCTGGATGCAGCTGTTGAAGGCGCAATGGTTTCAAAGTACCGTAATAATGGCCAGACCTGCGTCTGTACCAACCGTTTCCTGATTCAGGATGGAATCTATGACGAATTTACCCGGAAACTGGTGGAGGCGGTCGGTAAAATGAAGGTCGGCAACGGCTTCGCAGAGGACACTCGACTGGGGCCACTGATAAATATGGATGCTGTTGAAACAGTTGAAAGGCATATTGATGACGCTCTTTCCAAAGGGGCAAAGGTAGTCACCGGAGGCAAGCGACACACTCTGGGCGGCACTTTCTTCGAGCCGACAGTGCTTGCCGATGTGAATCTGGAAATGAGTCTTGCCCGCGAAGAGATCTTCGGCCCGGTTGCCCCCCTGTTCCGCTTTAAAACCGAAAAGGAGGCGATAGAACTGGCCAACGCCACTGAGTATGGCCTGGCCTCCTATTTTTATACCCGCGACCTGTCGCGTGGCTGGCGGGTCGGCGAAGCCCTTGAATATGGCATTGTCGGCCTCAACACGGGATTGATTTCAACTACCGTTGCTCCCTTTGGTGGAGTCAAGGAGTCGGGGCTTGGCCGCGAAGGGAGCAAGTACGGCATCGACGCCTATCTGGAAATCAAGTATTTGTGCATTGGAGAGCTCGGCTGAAGCGATTTCCAGGCCAAGATTAAGTGAGAATTTGCGGCATATCTGGTTGCAGGTAGCGTCTGGCGCGCTCTCCCAGCTTCTCAGGTTTGATATCCAGGCCAACGGCCGGTCGCGTTTCGTCTCCATCGAGAAATCCGATACTGCTCACCAGACGCCAGCCATGACCATCATGCTGAAGTTTGCGGTACGGCATTTCCTGCCATTGCGCAGGACGCGCGCCGTTTTTTATAAACTCAAGGGCTTCGGCAGCGAAACTCTTATCTGAATGAGTGCCAACGCCTTCAAAGACTTCGTTATTCTCAAACCTGATGGCCAGGTCGCCGTATTCATTTTCATAAAGCTGCGCGCTCGATGTTAAATGCACTGTCTGAGTCATCTCGCTCTCCGTCTGATATTTCAGGTTATCTCTTTATAGCTTTCGTCCGGAAACGGCCCTTTTCCGCAATCTCTGCGTCAACCGGCGGATTTGATTGTGCGGCGGAAAGGACTACGCCTCCGCACAAACCCTTGATTTCCTTGACCTTGCGAAAAATTGCTCGTTTCCGGATCGAAAACTGTGCGTGTGTTATCCGTAGTTTCCGATGATTTAAAGATCGCCGCTTCCTTATCTTCCCTGTAACAGAAATTCATGAAAACTCAAGCCTTTGAAAAAAGAGCAGAGCCATATCGATACCACAAATGCGTTGTTTTTTGTGGGCTTCCTGGAAGGGCACCTGCGGCTGTCACCTTGATTCTCATTTTATGTGTGATAGGTGTTTAGTATAGCCTTCGGCCATCGGCCCATGCGGATTGGAGCAGACAATGTGGCAAATACGAAAAGTCAAAGATTTGACCGGTTACCATCTAAAAGCCCATGATGACGAAATCGGAACACTGAAACAGGTCTATTTTGATGACCGCCATTGGGTCGTGCGTTACCTGGTGGTGCGCACCGGCAACTGGTTGTTCGGCCGAGAAGTCCTGATCGCTCCTGAGGCCGTTCACAAGGTTGATGAAGAAAACAGATGGCTGGAAGTCGAGCTGACCCGAAAACAGATTGAGGAGGCTCCTCCGATCGATTCCAGACAGCCGGTTTCGCGGCACTATGAACAGGAATATTACCGCCATTATGGCTGGCAACCTTACTGGGGCACTGACTCGTATCTGGGCGTGCCCCCTCTGGTCCCTCCTCTCCTTGAAGGAGAAAATCCGGATTCTCCTGACAATCCTCACCTGCGAAGCAGTCGCGAAGTCACAGGATATCGTATTCATGCCCTGGATGGTGAGATCGGTTATGTTGAGGATTTTCTGCTGGATGAGCGGGATTGGAAGGTCTGTTATTTGAGCGTTGATACGCGTAAATGGTTGCCCGGCAAAAAGGTCCTGGTGTCACCAGCGTGGATTAATGAGGTCTGCTGGGCGACCGAAGGGATCGTTGTCGATCTGCCCTGCGATCTGATTGAATCAGCTCCGGAGTATGATGCCTCCAGGGTCGTCAGTCGTGATTATGAACTGGAATTGTATAAACACTATGGGAAGTCTCTGGACCGAAAGTGAGCTTTTCCCGGATCTTTTGACTCGACTGCGGGGAATTCGGGACTTAGCAAACCGATGCGCATAGCATATTGCGCCATCTCCACTGCATTGTTCAATGAGAGCTTCTTTTTGGTGGCTGCTCGGTGTTTGGCGACGGTCTTCGGACTGATGCAAAGAGCTTCGCTGATCTCCTGGGTTTCCCAGCCATCGGCAAGCATGCGGAAGACCTGCTTCTCTCGATCGGTCAGCATCCCGTATTCGCAAAGCTGGCCTTTCCCCTGCTCACGATGTTCCAGATAAAATTTGATGATGGCCTGGTTCAGGCTGGGACTCAAGGCATATTCCCCCAGACTGACATGGCGGATAGCCTCAATAACATCTGCAAGCGCTGCGCTCTTGAGCACATAACCCCTGGCACCCGCTTTAAGAGCGCGATAAACAGAGGCCTCTCCCTCATCGCTGCTGTAAATGAGGATCGCAACCCGGGGGTCCTCTCTCTGGTACAAGCGGAGAGCCTCCGTCCCTTCAAGGTCTGGCAGCGACAACTCCATCAGGATCACATCCACCGGGGTCTGACGCAGCTTCTCAAGGCCATCAAGCCCGCTTTGGGCGAAAGCGACGATGCAGATATCAGGCAGCTTGTCGATGAAACTTTCCAGGCCTTTTTCAATGACCGGGTGTCTATCAATGACCAATAGCTGCAATTTCTTTATTTTGTTATTCATTGTTGTTGCCTGCGTTTAAGCGCAGCTAGAGGTTGTCGTGCCTTGTGACAAACAAGCAGCGTTACATCAGATCCTGTTGATTGACGGGCAAGCCGATCCCTGAGCCACCCTACAGTGGTCTTGGTCGACAGACATTCGCGCCGTCATGAACTTTGGCGCCGCAGTTCAGGCATACAAAGTGGGGGTCATCAAAGAACTCCTTGTCGACTTGCGGGTTACGCTCTTTATACTGAAGCTGACACGCATGCAAATCGCAATGTTCTTCTGGATTTTCACAGCTGGTTTCTGTCATCGGTTCTCTCCTTTGCTCTGGTTCTCGTCCGAAAGGGCACTTTTCTGCAGTCTCCAATCAATCTGCGGGTTCTATCGAGTGGCGGAAAAAGCTCCGCCTCAGCTAAACCCCTGATCCCTGAGCTTGCGAAAACTGTGTTTGTGCTATCCGGAGTTTCCGGCCGGACACTGGTCTGTATGGAAAACAAGTGATTACATTGTAGCATACCTGAACGTTTCCGACGCACTCACTCAAGAGAATCTTAAACGTGTTTCCGTCCGCAAGCCGCCACAAGACAGGCATCCTCTGCAAGTGCGACCATCCCCGGAAAGCTGCAAGGCGGCTTGAGTGCCGATTACCGGGCCATGGAAGACATTACCGACCGCAAGCAGGTGGTCGGGAGTTGCAAAAAGCTCATGATAAGCTGGAGTCCGCCGCACAAAAACGGACGAAAGAGCTGACCAGGGCGAATCTGCAGCTCACCGAGGAAATAGCCGAACGCAAGAAGGCAGAAAACAGACGAGCTGGCAAGTGAGGTGGCAGGCGAGACAGCAGGAGGGGCAGTCAAAGCCCTCGTCGACATGGAACGGGATCATATCCTCCAGGTGCTGCTGAAAACCGACTGGCGCATCGAGGGGAAAAGCGGAGCGGCGATCCTTCTAGGCCTCAACCCCAGCACCCTGCACGCCCGCATCCGCAAATCAGGCATTCGACGACCATAAAAGAAACTGTTGACCAAACGGACAGCGGCAATCTGCCCGTC
>JBPPMD010000378.1:0-2311 GCA_051305875.1 Desulfuromonadales bacterium
TCTGTCGTGAAGGGCGTGCGCTTGATACAGAAGGTGATGGTGCCCCAGCTGCGAATCGCGGCGATATGACGAATTGGATCGACAACCCCTGCTGCTTCGAGAGTTTCCACCAGGGAGGCCAGAAGACGCAACGGGTTGCGCACCGGATAATCAACCCAGGAGGTGATGGTCAGCAGGCCTTGCTGGGTCAGCTTCTTCCAGGCGCTTCGCAGTGCTTCGCGGGTCAAGAGTGGCTGCTCGTGCAGGGCGAAGAGACCGGAATTGCCGCCGAAGCTGCCGACGTCCGGCATGACAATCAGGTCATAGCTCTGCCGGTCGCGGGCCAGCCAGGTGCGCGGTGCGACCGTCTGCCAGTCGACCCTGGGATTGGTGAGCAGCAGGCCGAAACGGTTTGGAGCGTTTGTGGCCAAGGTCTCGGTCAGCAGCCCGTGTGGTTCCACCGCCACGACCGTCCCGGTTCCCAGGTCGAGGGCCTGGGCCACGGCAGCACCGGTACCGGCGTTGAGGATCAGAACATTGTTGGGAGTACGTATGGCGTAAGGCAGTGCATAGGTCGAAGCGTCGCGCGGGTTGTCGGTCTCCGCAAGCTGTGGTAGGGTACCGACCATGTCGCCGTTGACAAACACCGCGCTGGTACCCGGTATGGGACCAGACCAGTTCAGGCTGATACCGACGGCGCTGCGCAGTGCTGGCGAGGCGACGATATGGACTTGCCCGGCCGCTGCCGGCCGGTGGGCGACGATCATTGCCTCCGGCAGGTCGAGAATACGGCTCAAGTCCTTGTACTGGCTGAGATGCAACTGCGCAGGTTTGAACATCACGGCAGCCACCAGGCTCAGTGCCAGCAGCACGACCGCAAGCATGATGTTGCGAGCCCCCCTCAGCAGCACAGCGCCTGCCGACAGTGCCAACAGGGCACAGAACGGCGGTACCTGTTGTGGCAGCATCCATGCAAGGCCAAGCAGGCCAAGCTAGCTGCCGATCCCGGATCCAAACATGTTTGCGAAATAGTAACCGCCAATCTTTTCGGTCTCAATGGTGAAGATCAGGCCAATGGCGAGTGCACCGAAAAAAAAAGGCAGCATCATCAGAAAGGCCACAACAGCGAGTCGCAACATCTCTCCCGGTTCGACGAACAGCAACAGCGAATCGAAGCCGCCGAAAAGCGCCTGGGTCAGCCATGGCGATACGGCCAGAGTTACGGCGGCGATACTGAGCAGGAGGGGCAGCAACAGCTCCTGCCGCTCCATCATCCAGGTTCGGTTCAGGGAGAGGATTGTGCCGGCGGCGCCAAAGCCGAGCAGGGCAATTGAAATGACGAAATAGGCGAAATCGTGCCACTGGCTGGTTGCAAGGAGCTGAAGCAGGGAAATCTGGAAGGCGAGCAGAGCGACAGAGATCAACGCCAGGGCAAGGTGCCGCCGACTGCAGAGCCCTGCTGCAATAGTCATTCGGCCCTCTGAAATGGCACGAAGCGCACCGGCATCAGGCTGGTGGAGGTCGTGGTTTCTCCCGTTTTCTGTACCAGCATCAGGGTCTGCATGAAGAAGGGCGAGCCGACCGGGACGATCATGAGCCCCCCGTCCTTGAGCTGTTCGATCAGCGGCGGCGGGACGAATTCAGTCGCGGCAGTAACGATGATCGCATCGAAGGGGGCATGTTCGGCCCAGCCGTAATAGCCGTCAGCTTTCTTCGTCCTGACCGCTGCGTAGCCGAGTTCCCGCAGCCTCTGGGTCGCTGAATCGGCCAGTGCCGGGATAATTTCGATGCTGTAGACCTCCGCCCCGGCAGCAGCCAGAATTGCCGCCTGATAACCGGAACCGGTGCCGATCTCGAGTATCTTTTTGCCAGATCCGGGCTGAATGGTCTCGGTCATGTAGGCAACGATGAACGGCTGGGAGATGGTCTGGCCGTGACCTATCGGCAAGGGGCGGTCATCGTAGGCGGAGGCAGCCTGTACCAGAGGCACGAAGCGTTGTCTAGGCACCTCGCGCATGGCCGTCAGTGTCACCGGGTCCTTGACGCCCCGCGCCACAATCTGCTCCGTCACCATCGCCAGACGTTCTTTGATCCGGTCGTTTCCGGCTGAAACAGCGGTCAACGGCAGCAGGACGATGCAAAGAAAAAGGATGAGGACTCTGCCTGTTGCACCATACGCTATTCTCATGTCCACCTCCGGTCAGGAGTTGATGCTGAGATTATATCAAAAGGAAATTGTGGGTATCCATGCCAGAATTCAGCCGAAAATGTCAGAAAAAACCTGTTTGTGGATATGATTAGTTGGTTACACGTAAATTCACTGTGCGATGCC
>JBPPMD010000387.1:0-2586 GCA_051305875.1 Desulfuromonadales bacterium
TTTTAATCTGCGCATGTCGAATACAGAACCGGTGATTCGACTGAATGTTGAAAGTCGTGGCGATCAGACGCTGATGGCGAAGAAGACGGAAGAATTGCTGGATTTTCTCAGCAATTTTGCTGAGTGAGGCTGGAGGCTGGTCCAAAAAGATGACTATTGCTGAAACAAAACGCATAGCCGCTGAAAAATCTTAACGAAGGTTTAATCATGAATCAACAATCAGAAGCAAATCTCCATGGCCCGGGTTCCAGGATCCTGGTCACCGGTGCCGCCGGTTTTATCGGCTCTCATCTCTGCCAACGTCTGCTGGCACGGGGCGATACCGTCATCGGTCTCGACAACATGAACGATTATTATGAGGTTTCACTTAAAGAGAACCGACTCAAGAGATTGACAGGTAAAGAGAATTTCACTTTCGTGAAATGTGATCTTGCTGATCGTGGCGGCATGGAAAAGCTGTTTGCCGAATATAAGTTCGATGCGGTGGTCAACCTTGCGGCCCAGGCCGGTGTGCGTTACTCCTTGACCAATCCCCGGGCTTATGTCGATGCCAACCTGGTCGGCTTCATGAACATACTCGAGGGGTGCCGGCATCAGCAGGTTGCTCACCTGGTCTATGCGTCGTCATCGTCGGTCTACGGCGCCAATACCAGCATGCCTTTTTCGGTGCACGACAACATTGACCATCCGCTGTCGCTTTATGCTGCGAGCAAAAAAGCCAACGAGCTGATGGCGCACACCTATGCGCATCTTTACGGACTGCCCTGCACCGGTCTGCGTTTCTTCACCGTTTACGGCCCCTGGGGGCGGCCGGATATGGCTCTGTTCCTCTTCACCAGGGCCATCCTTGCCGGAGAACCGATTGATGTCTTCAATCACGGCCGCATGCGGCGCGATTTCACCTATATCGACGATATCGTCGAAGGCGTCGTGCGTGTTACTGATCAGCCGGCACGACCGAATCCTGAGTGGTCGGGTGACAATCCCGATCCTGGAACCAGCACTGCGCCATATCGGGTCTACAATATCGGCAACAACAAACCGGTAGAGTTGATGTATCTGATTGAAATCCTTGAAAAAGCCCTGGGCAAGGTGGCTGTGAAGAACTTCCTGCCAATCCAGCCAGGCGACGTACCAGCCACCTGGGCAAATGTCGATGACTTGTGCAATGCTGTCGGCTTTCGCCCGGCCACGCCTATTGAAGTCGGCGTTGGCCAGTTTGTAAAGTGGTACAAGGAGTATTACCTGTAACCATGAGTGCCATTGTTGCCATAGTTGGCCGCCCCAATGTGGGAAAATCAACCCTGTTTAACCGGATCCTCGGTAAACGTCTGGCCATTGTCGAAGATGTCCCGGGTGTAACCCGCGACCGTAATTATGCAGAAGTGACCCGTTACGAGAAGCGTTTCACCCTGATCGATACCGGTGGCTTTGAGCCGGCCAGCAATGACCGTCTGCTCGCCCAGATGCGCGAACAGTCGCAGTTGGCGATGGAAGAGGCGGATATCATCCTGTTTCTGATGGACGGCCGCGAGGGTTTGAATCCGGCGGACGAAGAAGTTGCCCATATGCTGCGCCAGGTGGACAAACCGGTGCTGTTTGTGGTCAACAAGGTCGACGGCCCGGCCCAGGAAGCGACGCTCGGCGAGTTTTACGCTCTCGGCGTTGGCGAAATTCACTCCATATCGGCTGAACATCGCCTCGGCACACGCGATCTGGTGGATGAAATTCTGGCTTTGTTGCCTGATCAGGCTCCCGAAGATGAAGAGGTCACCGAGACCCGTCTGGCGATTATCGGTCGGCCTAATGTTGGCAAATCCTCGCTGGTCAACCGCATGCTCGGTTTCGAACGGGTTGTCGCCAACCCGACTGCCGGGACGACCCGCGACAGTGTGGATACCCCTTTTAACTATAATCAGCGACGCTATGTTCTGATCGATACCGCCGGTATCCGCCGCAAGGGCAGGGTGTCGCAGAAGCTTGAGAAGTATTCGGTTATTCTGGCTCTGAAGGCCATGGACCGGGCGCACATCGTCCTGGTGGTCATCGATGCCGAAGAAGGTATTACCGACCAGGACCTGACAATTGCCGGTTATGCCCACGAACGGGGGCGGGCGGTCATTCTGGTGGTGAACAAATGGGATCTGGTCAAGAAAGACAACGCCACCATGGGCGACTATATCAAAGAGGTGCGCGGTTCCTTCAAGTTCCTGCCGGACAGCCCGATCCATTTCGTTTCGGCGCTCAGCGGCCAGCGCATCAGTAAAATCATGGCGGATGTCGAGATGGTCAGCGATGAGTTTAATCGCAAGGTGTCGACACCTAAACTCAATAAACTGTTGAAAGACGCAGAATATAACCATCAACCACCCATGTATCAGGGCAAACGGCTTAAACTCTTCTATATCACCCAGACTGCCGTCCGCCCGCCGACCTTCGTTATTTTTGTCAACAAAGCCGCGGGTGTCCATTTCTCTTACGAGCGATACCTGATGAACTGTCTGCGTCAGACGTTCGGCTTCACCGCCTGCCCGATTCGCTTGAAATTTTCAGATCGGGAACATTGATGGCGAAGGCTGGAGGCTG
>JBPPMD010000027.1:0-4767 GCA_051305875.1 Desulfuromonadales bacterium
GCCCCCGCAGGTCAACCGCGAGATGTGCATTGACTTTGCCATTGGTTCTATTGCCAGGATGCTCGGACCGGAGTTTGCCGAAGTCGATACCTATCCGACCCGGGTGCGCCTGCCCGACGAACCGCTGATGCTGGTTGACCGCATTATGTCGGTCGAGGGCGAACCACGTTCGATGACCAGCGGCCGGGTGGTCACCGAGCACGATGTCACATCCGATCGCTGGTATCTCGATGGCGGCCGTATCCCGACCTGTATCGCTGTCGAGGCCGGCCAGGCCGATCTCTTCCTCTCCGGCTATCTGGGGATCGATTTCATCAGCAAGGGCAAGGCGGTATACCGACTGCTCGATGCGGTAGTCACCTTCCACCGTGGTTTGCCCGTGCCCGGCGATGTGATTCGCTACGATATCAGGATCGAGCATTTTTTCCGTCAGGGCCAGACCTATCTGTTTCGCTTCAACTTCGAGGGCACCGTCAATGGCGAACCGCTGTTGTCGATGCAGAACGGTTGCGCCGGCTTCTTTACCGAACAGGAGCTGGCTGCCGGCAAGGGGATCGTCCATACCAGGCTCGATCTGATGCCGCAGCCCGGCATCAGGCCCGATGACTGGCGGGACCTGGCGCCGCTGGCCGTAGAATCCTACGATGCAGCCCGGGTTGATGCGATCTATGCCGGAGATCTTGGTGCTGCCTTCGGCGAGTTATTTGCCCGCCTGAGCCTGAAAAAACCCTACACCCTGCCGGGCGGCCACCTGAAACTTGTCGACCGGGTGATTGAACTTGATCCGCAGGGCGGTCGTTACGGTCTCGGCCAGATTCGTGCCGAGATGGACATCCATGCGGACGACTGGTTTCTGACCTGTCATTTCTGTGACGACAACGTCATGCCCGGCACATTGATGTACGAGTGCTGCATGCACACCTTGCGCATCTACCTGTTGCGCATGGGCTGGGTCGGCGAAGCCGGCGAGACCTGGTGCGAGCCGGTTCCCGGGATCGACAGCGGCTTGAAGTGCCGCGGTCAGGTCATTGATACGACCAGGACCGTGACCTACCAGGTGAGCATCAAGGAGCTCGGCTACCGGCCGGAGCCCTTTGCGATTGTCGACGCGCTGATGTTTGCCGATGGCAAGCCGATTGTCGAGATCCCGAACATGTCGATCCGCCTGTCTGGCTTGACCCGCGAAAAGGTCGAGGTGTTGTGGTCCAGCCTCCAGCCTCCAGCCTCCAGCTCCAGCGTACTCTATGATTACAACAAGATTCTGGCTTTTTCGACCGGCAAGCCTTCCGAGGCCTTCGGCGAGCCGTACCGGATCTTCGATCAGGAACGCAGGATTGCCCGCCTGCCAGGGCCGCCATTCCAGTTCCTTGACCGCATCACCGCCGTCACAGGTGAGCCGTTCAAGCTGGTTGAGGGCGCGACGGTCACAGCAGAGTACGACGTGCCGACCGACGCCTGGTATTTCCAGGCGGGGCGCCAGCCGGAAATGCCGTTCAGTGTCCTGCTCGAGACCGGCCTGCAACCGTGCGGGTGGCTGGCGGCGTATCTCGGCTCGGCATTGACGAGCAAAACCGATCTTAAATTCCGTAACCTCGACGGTAATGCCGTGCAGCATCGCCCGGTCACCCCGGCATCCGGCACGCTCACCACACGGGTTAAGATCACCCGCATCGCCAGCAGCGGCGGCATGATTATCCAGAGCTACGATTTCGCAATCAGCGATCGGCTGGGGCCGGTCTATAGCGGCGATACCGTGTTCGGCTTCTTCTCGGCAGAATCCCTGGCTCAACAGGTCGGAGTGCGTGAGGCCAAACCTTACCAGGCGAGCGGGGCGGAAGTCGCCCGGGCCGAGCGGTTTGCCTACCCGGTCGATGCGCCATTCCCGGAGACCAGGCTGCGCATGATCGACGACATCGAGCTGTTCGTCGCCGACGGCGGACCGGCTGGTCTCGGCTTTATCCGCGGCAGCAAAGCTGTCGATGCCGACGAATGGTTCTTCAAGGCCCATTTCTACCAGGATCCGGTGTGTCCTGGCTCCCTTGGCCTCGAATCCTTTTTGCAGCTGCTCAAGGTGGTGGCGGTCAAGCGCTGGGGAGGCGATGCCGGGAGTGTGTTTGAGACGGTTGCTCTCGGTGAAAAGCACAGCTGGAACTATCGCGGTCAGATCATCCCGAGTAATGATCAGGTTCAGGTCGAGGCAGTGGTTACGGCGATTGACGATGAGCAAAAGCTTCTTAATGCGGATGGCACCCTGTCGGTGGATGGTAAAGTCATTTATCAGATGAAGGATTTTACGATCAGGGTCAAAGGGTCGTTGTCATAGCGTTTATGGTTCGGAATCCGGTGAACCCGCCACCCATCTGGACAGGTTTGACAATTCCCGCGAAGATTGTATAAGGGATTTAAGACCCTATTTTTCCTGTGATTCTGCAGTGCGTAGAGACAGGATGGATAGTTTGCTATTTTTCACCTGAAGAGAAAAGGAGAAGACCATGAAAAATGAAATCCCTGTCGAAAGCAGCCGGAACATCTCCATGCACTCTCCCCCGTCACAGTTTTTGTGCCGCGGCTTGGCCATCAGCCTGGCGATTTTCGCCGCGGTAGCGGTTGTCGCCTGCGTGCCGGCTTCGACCCCGCCGGAACCGGTCCAAGTGGAAGCCGGGGCCCCCGAGGTCAGCTACAAGTTCTACACCGATGAAGAACTCATTGAGGCCAACAACCGGGCTCGGGCCTATTGCAACCAGTACGCCTCGACCCCGTCCATACAAGGCACAATCACCACCAACCAGGACGGCAGTAAAACCGTAACCTTCCAGTGCCTCCAGGCAGCCACTCAAGCACCGGCACCGCCGCTCGAGACCTACACCTACAGCACCGATAACGACCTCTTGCAATCAATGAACTCAGCAGAGGCCTATTGCGCACGCTCCGGGCAGGTGGCATCTTTCAACGTCAGCACCAACACCGCCGGAACCCAGACCCTTACCTATCGCTGCATACCGCGTTAGCGACGGTCTCCATCAGCGTGCCCCCGACCGGCCCGGCCCCGAGTCCGATCGGGACCCCGCTCCACCGCCCGGAGTCACTGCAACGAGTTCCATGACCGCCAGCAAGTTGCTGTCCTTATAGTTCTCGATGCGCACGGGCAGGTAGCCAAGGGCGGGCGCATGATAGATGCGCTTGAAGCGACTGGAGCCGGGGCGGGTGCTTTCGTAGACGATGGTGGCGTATTCGCCGCCGGCCACCTCGACCTGCTGCTCGCTCTTGCGCTCGTAGCTGTAGTGCTTGATGCGGTCCTCGTCGATCATCATTATCGTTCCGGGCGTCTCGCCGCGCAGCAGCGCAGTCAGCATGGCGACCTGCATGGAGAGGCGATCCTGCAGGCCTGTTTCGGTGGCCAGCGCGACGGTTTTGTCCTCGACGGTTCCGGTCACCTCCCGGGCCGCCCAGTCGAAGGTCAACTGGCCATCGTCCTCGGTATCGGTTGTACCGTCTTCCGAATACCAGCGCAGGGGCCGCACCCCATGGGCGTCGATCTGCAGCACCGTCCGTTCGATCGCATCCCGACTTACCACAAAACTTGCCAGGAAACCGGGTTTCACAGACGATTCATAGATAACGGTACCATCATCTGCGGGACGCAGCTCGAAGGTGATTGTTCCGGCGTTGAAGCCCTTGTACTGGACATTGTAGGTGGCCGTGAAGAATTCAGGCCGAATAATCTCCCCGGCGAAAGCCTGGGTCGTCGTCAACAGCAGGAGGACCAGGAAAAATCGCAGCATGGTGCACCTCTTCGTTTTCTTCCTAAGACGGATGGATGCGGGAAAGGTTTACCACTGGAGAGTGCCGGCACCAAGGATGAAAACCGCATTCATGGGCAGGAAAACGATTTCTGAGCCTCTAAGTCTATCAGATTGGCGTCCACTTTTTCCAGACTACCTCATGTTGCGTACCGAACAGGAAACAGGACCTCTCAGCGGACGGCTCCCTGGCGGTGGATGGCAAGATCATTTACCGTATGAAGGACTTTTCCGTCCGCATCAGGCGGTAAGCTGCCGGGACATTGCCTTACAGCTTTACAGCCCTGAAGCTTGCTTGTACTATGTGCCTGCTTGGCATTAAACGTAGATGGTGGAGTAAATGAGATATTCGCGAGTCTATATTGAGTCGGTCGGCTATGAACTGGCGCCGATTGTTGTTACATCGACAGAGCTGGAAAACCGCTTGAAGCCGATGTACGAAGCGCTGCATATTCCTCTCGGCCAGCTGGAAGCCTTGACCGGCATCAGGGAACGCCGCTGGTGGAAGCCGAACACGAGCATTTCGGAGGGAGCGATCGCTGCGGCAAAGAAAGCGTTGCGCGAGCGGAAAATATCCCCGGTCGATATCGGCGCCGTCGTCTATGCCGGCGTCTGCCGTGAACATTTCGAACCGGCCACAGCCTGTCAGGTGGCTTCTGCCCTTGGCGTGCAGGGCAATGTCGCGGTTTATGATACCTCCAACGCCTGCCTTGGTGTGCTCAATGGCGTGCTCGATATCGCCAACCGCATTGAACTGGGTCAGATACGCGCTGGTCTGGTGATTGCCTGTGAGAGCTCCCGCGAAATCAACGAAACCATGATTCAGCAGATGCTGGACAACCCGACCATGGAAAATTTCACCAAGTCGCTGGCGACCCTGACCGGTGGCTCCGGTGCGGCCGCCGTCCTGCTCACCGATGGCTCCTTCACGCCTTCGCGACGGCCCCGACTGCTCGGTGGGGTTAAT
>JBPPMD010000068.1:0-2755 GCA_051305875.1 Desulfuromonadales bacterium
CATACCGTGATCGCCGATGGTGCCGTTGATCAGAATTTTATCGCCGACTTGTGCATTGCTGCCAGAGATCTGCAGATCATGTTCGATGACACCGATGCCGGAAGTGTTGATAAAAATCTTGTCAGCCTTGCCGCGTGGCACCACCTTGGTATCGCCGGTGACGATTGCCACTTCGGCCTGCCGGGCAGCCGCACGCATGCTTTCAAGTATTGTGCGAAGATCAGCGATGGCCAGGCCCTCTTCGATGATCAGGCCGACGCTGATCGCAAATGGTCTGGCGCCTGCCATGGCCAGATCATTGACCGTGCCGTGAATCGCCAGGTCGCCGATATTGCCGCCAGGGAAAAAAATCGGATCAACCACGTAGGAGTCGGTGGTAAAGGCCAGTCGACCATTTTGCGCGGCAAGTATCGCTGCATCATTCTGGTCGCGCTGACTGATTCCGCACAAAGTCGGCACGATCAGGTCATCGAGCAGCTGATGGCTGAGTTTGCCACCGCTGCCGTGGCCGAGCAGGATGATATCGGATTCCATGTTGACTCCATAAGTCGGGGACTGGAGGCTGGGACTGGTTTTCCTTTGCCAGCCTCTAGCCTCTAGCCCCCAGCGCCTAGCCCCCGTACTTGTATTCCGCCGCGCAGGTTCCTTCGCTCGATACCATGCAGGCGCCAACCGGGTCCTCGGGCGTACAGATCGTGCGGAAGAGTGGGCAGTCATTCGGGCGGACCTTCCCCTTGAGGATCTCTCCGCAGAGGCAGCCCTGGTGTTCAATGGAAGGTTCGATTTCAACCGGCAACCGGCGAGCAGCGTCAAAGCGGTAATATTCCGGACGCAATTGCAAGCCACTGTCGGGGATGTCGCCAATGCCTCTCCAACGGGTATTGCAGGGTTCGAAGACCTGGTAGAGAATATTGCGGGCCTTGAGGTTGCCTTCCGGTTTGACGACCCGGCGATACTGGATTTCGACCCTGGCTTCACCGGCGACCACCTGACGCGTCAGCATCAGCACACCCTGCAGCATGTCCAGAGGTTCAAAACCGGTGACCACGCACGGAACATGATAAGCATCTACCAGGGGTTGATAAGCATTGGCGCCGATTATGGCAGAGACATGTGCCGGGCAGAGATAACCGTCAACCTGCAGCTCCGGGTCGCCGGCGAGGGCGGCCATGGGGCCGGGCATGGTTTTGTGTGAGCAGAGGATGTAAAAGTTGTTGAGGTTTTTCCGGGCGGCTGTAAGTACGGCTACGGCGACGGTTGGTGCCGTGGTTTCAAAACCGACACCGAGAAAAATCACATCGTTGTCCGGGTTTTTTTCCGCGAGCGTCACGGCATCGAGTGGTGAATAGACGATCCTGACCGTCGCGCCTTTGGCCTGTTCCTGAAGCAGGTTGGACGAAGAGCCGGGCACACGCACCATGTCGCCGAAGGTCGCGATGATGGTGTCCGGTCGCCGGGACAGGGCGACGGCCTGGTCGATATAACCGACCGGGGTGACGCAGACTGGGCAGCCGGGACCTGAAATCAGCCTGACCTGCTCCGGCAGCAGGCTGCGGATACCATGCTGGTAGATGGCCATGGTATGGGTGCCGCACACCTCCATGAGGGTGATGGTTCGGTCGACTCCGGCGACTGCCTGGTGGATGGCCTGCAGCTGCAACCTGGCCAGCTCGGGGTCGCGGTATTCGTGCTGATGCTTCATTCAGGCACCAGTCCCAGGTCGAGGGCTGCGCGCAACGCCTGCAAGGTCAGCTGCGCTTCGTTCTCGTCGATCCTTTCGATGGCAAATCCGGCATGAATCAGCACGTAGTCACCGACCTGGACACTGTCAAGCATCATCAAGCAGGCTTCACGCTGCACGCCGTCGATTTCACAGACGGCCATTTCATTCTCGATTGATTTGACCTGCATCGGGACACCCAGGCACATGTTTATTCACTCCTTTGTCGCTTGCGCGAAACGCCAGCCGTCAACCAGTCATACCATGCCGACATGCCTGCGCCGCTGTGACAGGAGAGCTCGATGATCTCGATCTGCGGGTTGACCTGGTGCGCATAAACCTTGCACTGCTCCAGATCGAAACGCAGGTAGGGGAGCAGGTCGATCTTGTTGATCAGCAGCAGGTCGGCAGCCTGGAACATGTGCGGGTACTTGAGCGGCTTGTCCTCGCCTTCGGTGACCGAAAGCACGGCGACCTTGTGGTCTTCACCGAGATCGAAAGAAGCCGGGCAGACCAGGTTGCCGACGTTCTCAATCATCAGGATGTTAGTCGATTGCAGGTCAAAATCATCGACGCCGTGTCCCACCATGTGGGCATCAAGATGACAGCCCGCGCCGGTGTTGATCTGCCGTACCGGCACGCCGGTGGCGGCGATGCGGTCGGCATCGTTGGATGTCTGCTGGTCGCCCTCGAGGACGGCAAAGTTAATTCTACCTTTGAGATCGGCCAGGGTGCGCTCGAGAATCGAGGTTTTCCCCGAACCCGGCGAACTGACCAGATTCAGAACCAGGAGCTGTGCGGCAGCAAAACGTGCCCGGTTATTCGCGGCCAGGCGGTTATTCTTGGCGAGCAGGTCTTCCTCGACTCGGATGGTGCGAGAGGTCTTGTCCTCGTGATTATGATCGAGGTGATGGGTATCGCCGAGTTCGGTGCTGCAGCCGCAGTTGATGCACATATCAGTCAATCTCCATCTCGGTAAATTTCATCTCCTGCCCCTGCACGGTTTCCAGGGCCAGGCTGCCGCAGCGCGGGCAG
>JBPPMD010000141.1:0-5463 GCA_051305875.1 Desulfuromonadales bacterium
TTTTAGCCAGGCTGCCGGGAGTATCGCTAATCTCTGCGGCAACCACATCGTCCACCCGCGCCGGGAGCTGTTTTTCCATAACGATCCTGCGCGCCCTGGCAACATCGGAGATCAGGATTCTCAGCACACCGAAGCCGGAAACGTCGCAGATTGAGAGTGACCTCAGGTTGAGGCCTGCTTCGCCAAAGGCCTGGGTGGCTTCATAGAGCCGGCCCGGCGCATTTTCCAGAAATATCGATATCTGCTTCAATGTCTGTTTCATGATGAACATCCTTTACCTTGTTCCAGTTTAACGACTATGTGAACCAAACCTGAAGACGGGAAGGTTAACGCCAGTTCGCTGCGCTCACTCTCAAAAAACTTTGCGTCTTTACTTTAATCTTTGCGTCTTTGCGTTCCGCTTGTGCATTTGGCCTTTGCCCTTTGCTCTTCGTTTTTTTACAATTAAAAGTTACGCTGCCGCGCCGCCGGCCAATGCCTTCAGGTTGACCTTGACCCCTTTGCCCTGAGAGAGCTGTTTGACAACTTCGGTAACGACCTCTTCCTTTAAAGGCAGATCTTTCATCACTGTTCCGACCATCACCATGTTGACTGCCTTGCCGTTGCCGGCTTCCCGTGCGATGGAAAGGGCTTCGATCCCTTGAGCATTGGCGCAGGCTGCGGCAATCTGCTGCTCCACATCCTGTGGATAGATTGCCAATCCGGCGGCAACGGTGCTTGGGTTGATGGAGACCTTGTTGTAGACCAGGCGGCCTCCAGGTTTCAGATAGTGAATGTAGCGCAAGGCTTCCAGGGGCTCGAACGAGATCAACAGATCGGCAGATCCGGGCATGACTACCGGTGAATTGACCTGGTCGCCGATGCGCACAAAGCTGATTACGCTGCCACCACGCTGGGCCATGCCATGCACTTCGTTCTGCTTGACGTCCATGCCGCTGGCCAGAGCGCTTTCTGCCAGGACCTTGGACGCCATCAGGACACCCTGGCCACCGACTCCGGCAATAACGATATTAAAGATTTGCATTGTTTTCTCCCTCAAGCTCGTGCATCGCGTCGAATTTACACATCTGCTTGCAGACACCGCAGCCATTACAGACGTTGGGGTCGACTCGCACCTTCTGCTTCTCGCCAGCGGCGGTCAGACCGAGGGCCATACAGGCGACCTTGAGACAGGCCCGGCAACCGGTGCATTTGTCCTGATCGACGATCATGGCCGGCTTGCGGATCTTGTAACGCAGGATACAGGGGTTCCTGTCAATCAGCACGTAAGGCCCGGGAGTTGCTAGTCCTTTTTTAATCGCAGCTTCTGTCCCTTTGAGATCGTAGGCATTGAGTTCCACGACATTGTCGATGCCCAGCGCCTTGACCAACGGCACCATTTCGACCTGGCGGGCCGGGAAACCCTGCAGGGTCTTGCCGGTGCCGGGGTTTTCCTGACCGCCGGTCATGCCGGTGGTGCGGTTATCCATGATGATGACCAGGGCGTTGCCGCCGTTGTAGGCCATGCTCATCAGGCCGGTCATCCCTGAATGAAAGAAGGTCGAGTCGCCGATCACGGCAACCGGTTTCTCTTCGCGGCCGGCGATGGCGTTGACCTTGGCCATGCCGTGGGCGGCGCTGATGCTGGCGCCCATGTCGATAACCGAATGCATGGCGCTCATCGGTGGCAGAGCCCCCAGAGTGTAACAGCCGATATCACCGGACACGAAGACCTTGAGTTTGCTGAGGATGGTGAACAGGCCGCGGTGAGCGCAACTCGGGCAGAATACCGGCGGACGCTGCGGCAGTCCAGCCACCGGACTTGGAGTCACGGCCTCGGTTCCGCCGAGAGCGGCGCGGAGGATGTCTGCATTAATCTCACCGCAGAGCGGCAACTTGTTCTTGCCGATCGCAACGTCGATGCCCATAGCCCTGATCTGCTCCTCAAAGATGGCATCCATCTCCTCGACGATCATCAGGCGCTTGACACTGGCGGCGAACTCACGAATCTTGCGCTCCGGCAGCGGATGAATCATGCCCAGTTTCAGGACCGACGCATCAGGGCAGGCCTCACGGACATGCTGGTAAGCAACTCCGGAGGTGATAATGCCCAGCTCGGGATCTCGCATCTCAATCCTGTTCAAGGGAGTGGTTTCGGCAAATTCCTGCAGTTTGAGCAGGCGGGCCTCGACCTCGATATGCTTGAGCTTGCCGAAGTTGGGCAGCATGACGTATTTGGGAACATCCTTGACCCACTCGCCAATCTGCGGGGTGATTTTCTGCTGCGGGACGACGGCCCCTTTGGCATGCGAGATGCGCGTGGTGGTACGCAGCATCAGCGGTGTATCAAACTGTTCAGAAATCTCAAAACCGGCCCGGACCATGTCGTAGGCCTCTTGTGAGTCAGCAGGGTCTAGCATCGGCACCTTGGCAAATTTCGCGTAATTGCGGCTATCCTGCTCATTTTGTGAGGAGTGCATCCCCGGATCGTCGGCGACCATCAGGATCAACCCGGCGTTGACGCCGGTGTACGTCAGAGTCAGCAAAGCATCGGCGGCGACATTGACGCCGACATGTTTCATCGTCGAGAGAGCGCGCCCGCCCGCGATCGAAGCGCCGATCACAGATTCGAGGGCAACTTTTTCATTCGGTGCCCACTCGCAGTAGACTTCACCCAGTCGGGCAACCTCTTCAAGGGTTTCGGTGCTGGGTGTGCCGGGGTAGCCGGAGGCGAAGACACCACCGGAATCGCCGAAACCCAGGGCGATGGCTTCATTGCCGGAAATTATCTTTTTCATCTAAAATCTTCCTTTGTCGGATGGCTGCCGTGGAGGAGCCGGATTAAGAGTTACGTGCACAATCCAACTTATTTGGGCCGACGGTCTTCCACCCGCTTGGCCTTGCCTTCGCTGCGCTCAATGCTGCCGGGTGGGACCAGGTTGACGTCAACAGAGATGCCGATCACGTCTTTGATGTCCTGTTGCAGGTTGCGCTTTTTGCTGCGCACGGTCGCGACGTCTTCAAGGATGTCAAATTCATCACCCTTGAGGATATCGGCTGCCGCCTTGACCATAAATTCCTCAGTCACCTCAATCTTTAGCCGCAGGGAGTCCATCACGCCTTTGCGCTCAAGAATGATCATGTAGTGGGGTGAGACCCCTTCGCGCTTGAGAATAATCGATTCGATCTGCGATGGGAAGACGTTAACACCACGGATAATCATCATATCGTCGCTGCGTCCGGAGATCCGGTCCATCTTGACCATGTTCCGGCCGCAGATGCAGGTGCCGTAACGGAGACGGGTGATGTCCCTGGTGCGGAAGCGTAACAGCGGCTGCCCCTGATTGGCAATGGTGGTAAAGACCAGTTCGCCGAGTTCGCCGGCGGGGAGCACTTCGCAAGTCTCCGGGTCGATGATCTCTGGATAGAAGTAGTCTTCGTTGATGTGCAATCCACGTTGTAATTCCAGGCACTCGAAGGCAACTCCGGGACCGATAATCTCAGAGAGCCCGTAGATGTCGCAGGCTTTGATGCCGAACTTGTCCTGAATCTGGCGGCGCATCGTCTCGCTCCATGGTTCGGCGCCAAGCACGCCGACGCGGAGTTTGAGCTTGTGAAAGTTAATGCCCTGCTCCTCACCTACTTCGTGCAGGTGCATCAAAAAGGATGGCGTAGAGGTGAGCACGGTGGTGCCGAAGTCCTCCATCAGCATCAGCTGCCGATGGCTGTTGCCGCCGGAGATGGGAATGACCGCAGCGCCAACCCGGATCGCCCCGTAATGGGCGCCTAGTCCGCCAGTAAACAGGCCATAACCGTAGATGTTCTGCACTACATCTTTGCTGGTGATGCCAGCGGCGGTAAAGGCCCTCGCCATGACTTCCTTCCAGCTCTCCAAGTCCTGACGGGTGTAGCCGACCACCACCGGTTTGCCGGTGGTTCCGGACGTTGCATGGTACTCAACGATCTGCTCCTGAGGAGCCGTGAAGAGCTTGAACGGGTAGTTGTCGCGAATGTCCTGTTTGGTGGTGAAGGGCAGCCTGCGGATGTCGTCCAGCGACTTGATATCCTTCGGCTGAACCCCCAACTCGTCGAGTTTCTTCCGGTAATGTGGATTTTTTTCATAGACGTAACTGACAGTCTTCTGCAGTCGACCGAGTTGAATGGCCTGCATCTCGCTGCGTCTACATGTCTCTTCCTTATTCCAGACCATCGTTTCACCTCTTCCTTTGTCTTCACCAACATTAAAAAGTAAGAATGATAAGTGTCTTTACCCGTTCCAGGACTACAGGTAATGCAGTTCCCTGGCTTTCTCGGTGAATTCTTCGCGGAACTGCGGGTGGGCAATATTGATCAGCGCCCGGGTCCGCTGGCGGATAGTCTTGCCGTAGAGTGCCGCTACGCCGAATTCGGTGACCACGTAGTGAACATGATTACGGCTGGTGACAACGCCCGCGCCCGGCTTGAGCATCGGCGCGATTTTGCTGACCACGGTGCCGTCCCGCAGTCGGGATGTGCTGGGCAGAGCAATAATCGGCACGCCGCCCTTGGAACGGGAGGAGCCATAGATGAAGTCCAGCTGGCCGCCAACCGCCGAATGCATCTTCGTGCCGATGCTGTCGGCACAGACCTGACCGGTGAAATCGACTTCAATTGCCGAGTTGATCGCCACCATACGGTCGTTCTGCGCCACAACAAAGGGGTCGTTGACATATTCGGTGCGGTGCAGTTCGACCAGTGGATTGTTGTCCACCCAATCATAGAGCCGTCTGGTTCCCAGGAGGAAACCGCAGACGATCTTGTTAGGATGCAGACTTTTACGCGCACCATTGACGACGCCTGCTTCGACCAGGTCGATCACTCCGTCCGAGATCAGTTCAGAATGAATGCCGAGGTCTTTTTTATCAAACAGGAATTTCAGGACGGCGTTGGGGAGTGCCCCTATACCCAACTGCATGGTTGCCCCGTCGGGGATCAGTTCGGCAATATGAGCGGCGATCTTTTCGATCACCCCATGATCCGCATCATCTCCCATCGGCATTTCAAACAGTGGTGTATCGAAAGGTACGATGTAATGCATCTTATCGATGTGCATTGCCGTATCGCCCAGGGTCCTTGGCATCTGTTCGTTCACCTGTGCAATGACGATTCTGGCGACCTCTGCGGCTGAAATGGTGAGGCCCGATTCTGCACCCATGGAACAGAAACCATTTTCGTCCGGAGTTGAGACATGAATCAGTGCCACATCCAGGGGAAGATGTCCGTTTTTGAACAGCAAAGGGAATTCCGAGAGCATTACCGGGGTGAAATCAGCACGCCCCTGGTTGACAGCCTGACGGACGTTGGCGCTGATAAACATCGAGTTGATGCGCAGATGCCCCTCCATTTCAGGGGCGACATAGTCGGTCGGACAGATTGTCAGCGGATGGCAGATTTCAACGCCCTGCAGCTCTGGCGCCCGTTTGACCAGTGCATTGAGCAACGGCA
>JBPPMD010000162.1:0-3526 GCA_051305875.1 Desulfuromonadales bacterium
GAACAGGAAGGCCGAGACTATCACTTTGTTTCGCGGCAGGTTTTTGATCAGATGGTTGCCGACGGTGCCTTTGCCGAATGGGCAGAGGTGCATGGCAACTGCTACGGCACGGCATGTGCGACTTTGCAACAGGCCAGTGTCGAGGGTGCCGATATCCTCCTTGAGATTGATGTCCAGGGGGCGGAGCAGTTGCGCAGCAGCGGCCTTGACGGGGTCTTCATCTTCATCCTGCCACCCGGTATGAGCGAACTGCGTAAACGCCTGGAGTCTCGCAATACTGATGATGAAAAGATCATCGCCCGCCGCATTGACAACGCTGCCGGTGAAATCGCCGGAGCGGTTAATTTCGACTACCTTGTCGTCAACGATGTCCTGGATCAGGCTGTTGAAATGGTCAGGGCCATTATGATCGCCGAGACTGCACGCACTGATCGCGTTATCAATGCTCTTCCTGAAGAATTCGGCTTGAAATAGAACCGATAGCAGTATATCCTTTGCAGGATGCACCATTTAGAGTTAATGCCTGCGGCAGCATTAAGTTGCCCTGCACCCATAGAATCACCTAAACGCTTAAAACGATTCAACGATTCAACAATAAACAGGAGTAACTCAACCCATGGCACGTATTACCGTAGAAGATTGTCTGCAAGCTGTTCCCAATCGTTTCCTGCTGGTCATGGTTGCAACCAAACGGGCCAAGCAGCTGTTTAAAGGTGCTCAGCCCCTGATTGAAAACAAGGCCAAGAACCGCAAGATTGTACTGGCCCTGCGGGAAATTGCTGCCGGCAAGGTTGAGTATGAAATCCCTACCCGGAAGCAACCCTGATCGGTATTTGCCAAAGCTGCTCCGCACTGCGAAGTTAACGATGCCGGCCAGCCATGGCCGGCATGCCTTTTGTTTGTCCACAACACTCATCTGAGCGTCGTTTATGATCCACATCGACGATATCCTGAACACAATCCGCTCTTATCACGCCGAAGCTGATCTTGACGTCGTGCGCAAGGCCTACGAGTATACTGCAAAGGTACACAAGGGCCAGAAGACCCGCCCGTGCATGTCCCATCTGATGGAAGTGGCCGCTATCCTGACACGCCTGCGTATGGATGTTCCGACCATCGTCACCGGCATGTTGCACGACACCCTTGAAGACAACCTGTCCACCAAGGATGAACTGCGTCAGTCGTTTGGTGATGAAGTCACCGAGATGATTGACGGCGTCACGAAAATCAGCAAGATAACCTTCAAGACCAGTGAGGAACGTCAGGCCGAAAATTTTCGCAAGATGCTGTTGGCTATGGCCAAGGACATTCGAGTGATCCTGGTCAAGCTGGCAGACCGCCTGCACAACATGCGGGTCCTTGGCAGTCAGCCTGAGGACTGCCGTCGAAAGATTGCCCAGGAAACGGCGGATATCTATGCGCCACTGGCCAATCGTCTTGGTATCAGCTGGGTTAAAAGCGAACTCGAAGACCTCTCCTTCAGTTATCTTGAGCCGGACAGCTACAAGGCTCTGGCCAAGAAGGTTGAACATCATCGGCGCAAAAGCGACACCTATGTAGCCGATGTCAAGCGGCGTCTTGAAGAGATTCTTCAGGAGCACACAATCGATGGCCAGGTTCAGGGGCGTTACAAACACATCAGCTCAATTCATAACAAGATCATCCGACAGAATATCGAATTCGACCAGATCCATGATCATATCGCCTTCCGCATTATCGTGCCGAGCGTGCGTGACTGCTACGCCATGCTTGGCGTCATTCACTCCTTCTGGAAGCCGGTACCCGGACGTTTTAAAGATTTCATCGCCATGCCCAAGGCAAACATGTACCAGTCTCTGCATACCACAGTCTTCGGACCGGCCGGGCAACGTATGGAGGTGCAGATCCGTACCGAAGAGATGCACCGGGTGGCCGAGGAGGGCATTGCCGCACACTGGAAATACAAAGAGGGCAAGGCGGCCAACCGTACCGATGGCCGCTTCGGCTGGCTGCGACAGATGCTTGAGTGGCAGAAGGAACTCAAGGATTCCAGTGAATTCATGTCTTCTGTCAAGATCGATCTTTTTCCGGAAGAAGTTTACGTGTTCACTCCGAATGGTGACGTTAAGGAACTTCCGAAACAAAGCACGCCTATTGATTTCGCCTACAGCGTGCATTCTGATGTTGGCCAGCGTTGTACCGGCGCCAAGGTCAACGGACGACTGGTTCCCCTGAAAACGGAACTGAAAAATGGTGATATCGTCGAAATAATCACTTCAGCAAACCAGACACCCAGTAAAGACTGGCTGAAGTTTGTCAAAACATCCAAGGCGAAAAATCGCATCCGCAATTGGGTCAAGGAGCAGGACCGTCAGCAGAGCCTGGAGCTGGGCCACGATCTTCTGGAAAAAGAGTTGCGCAAGTACGGTTTCAGCTACAATCGTGCGGTTAATCTTGACACCATGAAAGCAACCATTGCAGAACTTGGCTTCCGCAGCATGGAAGATCTGCAAGCGGCGGTCGGTTACGGCAAGGTCACCTGCAACCAGGTGCTTTCCCGCCTCATCCCCGAGCAATTCAAGGCAGAAGCTCCCAAACCAAGTCGCATCAGCCAGGTCCTGGGCAAGATCCGCAGAAAGCCCGTCGACGCCATCAATGTGCAGGGGTTGGACGGAATCCTGGTGCGTTTTTCCAAGTGCTGCAACCCTCTGCCCGGAGATGAAATTATTGGTTTTATCTCGCAGGGAATGGGTGTGACAGTGCACGCCGCCGATTGTCCGCGCGTTTTGGAAACCGATCCTGAACGCCTCATTGAAGTCTCATGGAATCGTCAGAAGGGCGCTACCCGGCCGGCTAAGATAAGGGTTCAGAGTCTGGATCAGAAGGGGGTCCTGGCTGCGGTCACAAGAGTGATTACCAAGTGTGAAGCAAACATCTTGCGTGCCAGCGTCTATTCGACCAATGAAGGACGCGGTATCCTCAACTTCGAAGTTGATGTTCAGGATGTCCAGCATCTGAACCGGGTTATGGACTCCATCCAGAAAATCAAAGGGGTTACGCAGGTCGACCGCTTAAAGACGGGGCGTAAGGGATAGAGGCTGGAGGCTGGAGGCTGGAGGAGGCTAACTGATTACTAAAAAACTGATTCACCAGGGAGGTTATTTTGATGAAAAAACAGATACAGACCAGTGCAGCGCCGGCCGCGATCGGGCCATATTCACAGGCTATCCAGGCAGGCGGTTTTATCTTTTACTCAGGTCAGATCCCTCTGGACCCGCAAACTGGAAACATGGTGGCGGGAGGGATCGTTGCGCAGACCCGTCAGGTAATGACGAATATGCAGGCTGTCCTGTCTGCTTCGGGACGGAACTTCGCTGATATCGTTAAAACAACCATCTATCTGACGGACCTGTCAGATTTTGCGACGGTCAATGAAATCTACGGCGAGTTTTTTACTGAAGTCCCGCCGGCACGTGCCTGTGTGCAGGTGGCGGCGCTGCCGAAAGGTGCGGTGGTGGAGATTGAGTGGATTGCTGTTGCACCGTGA
>JBPPMD010000173.1:0-3816 GCA_051305875.1 Desulfuromonadales bacterium
AATGATTAGCTTTCGGGAAGAAATCTTTCTTATGAGGAGTTTATTGCATGGCTGATGAAGAACAGCTTGACAACATGGCGTCGAACTTTGAAATCGATCAAGATAAAATCTCAGAGATTATCGAAGAGCAAGTAAACGAAGGCAGCATGGTCGTTGCCTCGGAAGTTCTCCCTACCGGTTTGCCGATTATCCCACTGCGTCCGCGTCCGGCCTTTCCCGGCATAATGATCCCCCTGGTACTCAACGGTCAGGGCCAGGTGGCCGCGCTGCGGCAGGCTATGGAACACCAGACCCAGACGATCGGGCTGGTCATGGTCCGGGATCTTGATGAAGAAGACGGTATCCAGAATTTGCATCAGGTTGGCGTCGCCGCCAAGATTATCAAGGTGCTGCATACCGAGAAAAATGCGGCGCACGTCCTGGTCAACAGCCTGGAGCGCTTTGTCATCGAGGAAATCAATGAACGAGGCGTCGCACTCTACGCCCGGGTGCGTTATCACTTTGCCACAGAACTGTCGGTTAACCCGGAACTGCGCGCCTATTCGATGGCCATCCTTTCGACCTTGAAGGAGCTCGTCCAGATCAACCCCCTTTACAGCGAGGAGATCAAGCTCTTTCTCAATCGTTCCAGCCTGGATGACCCGGGACGCCTGGCGGACTTCGCCGCCAACCTGACCACTGCCGACGGCCAGCAGCTGCAGGAGATCCTGGCCACCCTCGATGTCCGCAAACGCATCGACAAAGTCCTGGTACTGCTCAAAAAGGAGCTGGAAGTATCTCGCCTGCAAACCAAAATTTCCCAGCAGATCGAAGAGAAAGTTTCCGCCCAGCAGCGCGAGTTCTTTCTGCGTGAGCAACTCAAGGCGATCAAACAAGAACTTGGGCTCGAAAAAGAAGGCAAAGACACGGAAATTGAGAAATTCCAGAAACGGCTCAAGAAGCTCAAGCTTAACGAGGAAGCGCAACATGCAGTAGAAGATGAGATGGAGAAACTCCAGCTGATCGATCCAAGTTCACCTGAATACAATGTCAGCCGCAGCTATCTCGACTGGCTGACCATTCTTCCCTGGGGAGTGTTCAGCAAGGACTCCTACAATATTGCCCGGGCCAGGCGAATTCTGGACCGCGATCACTACGGCCTCAAAGACGTCAAGGAGCGGATTCTCGAATTTATCGCCGTCGGCAAAATGAAGGGTGACATCTCCGGCTCCATTCTCTGCCTGGTCGGCCCGCCAGGGGTCGGCAAGACGTCCGTCGGTCACAGCATCGCCGACGCCCTGGGCCGCAAGTTCTTTCGTTTTTCACTCGGCGGCATGCGTGATGAAGCCGAAATCAAAGGACACCGCCGCACCTACATTGGCGCCATGCCGGGCAAATTTATTCAATCGATGAAGACAGTCGGCACCGCCAATCCGTTGCTGATGCTCGACGAGATCGACAAAATCGGTGCATCATTTCAGGGTGACCCGGCCTCGGCACTGCTTGAAGTCCTTGATCCGGAGCAGAATTACAGTTTCCGCGATCACTACCTCGACGTACCTTTCGATCTCTCCAACGTTCTCTTTATTGCAACGGCCAACCAACTGGATACTATCCCCAGCCCGTTGCTCGATCGCATGGAGATTATCCGTTTGTCCGGTTATATCCTTGAAGAAAAGCTTGAGATTGCCAAACGCTATTTGATCCCCAAGGCCCTCGCAAGCCACGGTCTTCTACGTAGCCAGGTGTCGATTCAGAAGGCAGCGCTCAAGCAGATCATTGATGGCTATGCCCGTGAAGCGGGGGTGCGCAACCTGGAAAAGCAGATCAAGAAGATCATGCGGCGGGCGGCCATGGCCTTTGCCGAAGACGAAAGTCTCAAAAAAATCACCATCACCAAGCGGGACCTGGAAAATTATCTTGAGAAACCGGCTTTCACCACTGATGAAATTTTCGAAGGGGTTCCCGGCGTTGCTACCGGGCTGGCCTGGACCAGCCAGGGCGGTGCAACCCTGCAGATCGAAGCGACTGCCATGCTGGCCAAGCGCAAAGGTTTCAAGCAAACCGGGCAACTCGGTAAAGTCATGGTCGAAAGTTCAGAAATCGCCTATTCCTACATAATGGCCCACATCAGCGATTACGGCGGTGAAGCAGATTTTTTTGACCAGCACTTCATCCACCTGCACGTCCCGGCCGGCGCGACCCCCAAAGATGGCCCATCGGCTGGCATTACCATGGCGACCGCCCTGGTGTCGACAATCACCGGCAAGGTAGTGAAGAAGAAGCTCGGCATGACCGGCGAGCTGACGCTGACAGGCCGCGTTTTACCAATCGGCGGCCTCAAGGAGAAGACAATTGCTGCGCGTAGATCAGGGCTGAAATCTCTCATCTTCCCGAACGACAACCGCAATGATTATGAAGCCCTGCCCGATTACCTCAAAGAGGGACTCGAGGTTCATTTTGTGAAATCGTTCAATGAAGTCTATCAGATTGTTTTCTGACGCTTCGTTAATACACCTTTACCGTTCAGGAGGCGGGATAAGTAACTGCCGGCACGAAGAAGTTGCTAAACAGAAGGGGTCAGGCTCTCGCCTGGCCCCTTGTTAATCTAGTGCTCGGAATTTGCTTTTCGTGGTTAGAGCTGACATGGCTTGAATCTTCCCTCTGCTGTCGCCAGATTTGACCTAAACCGCCCTCCTTTTCTTCTACAGCATGCTCAAACTCGTGTCAAACCAAAGCCACGGTGAGGAAAACCACTCAAACACTTAAAACCACTTGTATCTTAGACACGTCCAAAATCATCACTAATACGCGTATTGTCTTCTTCTGTTGACAGATTGTTCTGATCTGTGTGCTTCCAAATCTCGGCTACAATTGCCCAGCCTTTTGCCGAAGCGCCGCCTTTATGACGAGCAAGTGCTGGACATTTAAACATTTCGCCCTCTTTATACGTTTTGTACTCGCCAAGCTCATCACCTTCTCCGTAGTATGCTTCAACTTCGCCGTGCAACACCTTCCAAATTTCATCACGACGCTCATGGTATTGAAGGCTGATTTTCTTGCCGGGGGCAAACACCAAGAACTTTGGACTAATGTTGTCCGGCACTTCAACATCTAAATCCTTGTAAAAAAGCTCAAGAAACTTCTCTTTCTCGCTCAAGACAAATCTATAGTACGCTCCCCACGGCTTTTGTTCGTCAACATCATCCATGACAAGCCCCTTCTTTAAGATCAGTTCGTCCTTGATTGCGCGCAGTACTGCCCACTTATCGTCCGGATCGTCAAAGTGCATGTTCATACTCCCCAGTCTATTAATTCTTCTAGTTCCCGAAACACCCCATGAGACTCATTGATTGCCAGGCGAACGATCTCATCAGCTCTCTTCTGACTATCGGCGTTGGAATAGATCCTCAGTTGAGGTGCATAACCGGACGGACGCATATGTGCCACATCCCCGGTGTCAAAGCGCACTCGAATACCGTCAAGCGAGTTAATCGATTCTACCTTCCCCGGGAAACCTCGCTCCGGTGAGAAAGCCGCGTTAATGATATTGCGTGTGCAAGGATCGTCTTTCGCCAGCGTCTCAACCATTTTTTTGCTGACTTTGGGTGGAAAATTATTAATCAGGCCAGCTTGGGTATAAATGATAGGAATTTGCTTTTCGTGGATGGAGCTGACATGACTTGAATCTTCCCTCTGCTGTCGCCAGATTGACCTAAACCGCCCTCCTTTTCTTCTACAGCATGCTCAAACTCGTGTCAAACCAAAGCCACGGTGAGGAAAACCACTCAAACACTTAAAACCACTTGTATCTTAGACACGTCCAAAATCATCACT
>JBPPMD010000193.1:0-28011 GCA_051305875.1 Desulfuromonadales bacterium
TGATCAACTGGATGATGCCGTAAACCATCGTGTAGCCCAGCGCGATCAGGGCATAAATACTGCCTCGGACCAATCCGCTGCAGGAGAGTTCAAGAAAATATTGCATCGATGTTTTCCGAAGTCGTTAAAGGGGAGACCGCACCGGAGCAGAACTGAAATAATTTATGCAAAAAGCTGGGGGGCAAGCCAGGCCTGCCCCCCATCTTTATCATGCTCGCTCTGCTGATTACTTCAACTCGACGAATTTGCCATCCAGCACCTGATAAACAGAGAAGCCGACACCTTCCGCATCACCTTTAGCGTCGAACTTGATCTTGCCAACCGCAGTGTCTACATAAGAGCTCTTGAGAGCTTTTTCCAGACCCGCATACTCGGTACCGCCGGAGACTTTAATAGCATTCAGGGCGGCCTGCATGGCAGCATAACCCTGATCGAAGAAGGTTCCGGGCTCTTTACCGTACTTGCTGGTGTAATCTGCCTTGGCCTGCTTGTTTTCAGGATAAGCGGACACGTCCATTGGTCCGGTCGCGTAAACGCCTTCAGCATCTTTGCCGGCGATTTCGAGGAAGCCGTCACCCTTGATACCATCGGGCCCGACAAAAGGAATCTTCATGCGCTTCTTGTTCATCTGGCTTATCAGCTTGGAGGCTTCCGGATGGTAGCCACCGAAGATAACCGCATCAGCGTTCTCATGACGGATTTTCTGCACAACGGCTGAGTAATCCATGGCACCGGGGGTGATTCCTTCAAAAAGGACGATTTCAGCCATGCCGCCTGCTTCTATGAACTGCTTGGAGAAATCTGCAAAGCCTTTACCATAATCTCCCTTGTCATGAATAACTGCGATCTTCTTGGCGCCGAGCTTCTTGGTGACAAAATCAGCAGCAAGTTTACCCTGGTCGTCATCGGGAGCGATGGTACGGTAGAAGTTCGGATATTCACCGCTCTGGGTCAGAGGCGGATTGGTTGCAGAGGGGGAAATGGCAATAATCCCGGCTTCGTTGTAGATACCGAGAGCTGCCTTGGTGGCACCGGAACAAACATGGCCGATGACCACGCTGACACCCTCGGAAACCAGCTTCGTCGCAACGTTGGTAGCAATCTCAGGCTTGCACTGATCGTCCATCGGCAGCACTTCCACCTGCTTGCCAAGCACGCCGCCGGCAGCATTAACTTGTGCAGCAACCATCTCAGCGGCTTCCTTGGTTGGAATACCGTAAGCTGCCAGATCACCTGAATGAGGACCGGCAACACCAATTTTGATCGTGTCTGCTGCAAAACCTGTCGCGGGGATAATCATGCTCAGCAGCACGACGAGAACGAACTTTTTGGTTACCAACTTACGCATACAGCCTCCTTTTGAGAAATCAAGATGTTGTTTATGACCAAAACAATAGTATTTTATAAGGGAAAGACCCTTTATACGTCAAGATTTATCAGTGGGAAGCCTTTGAGAGGGAATCTGTCGTTCCCGAGATCAATCCCCAGGATTACTCCAGAACAACCAATAGATCTCCCTGGCCTACCTGATCGCTCTCGCCAAAACGGAGCTCTGCTACTACGCCGCCAACCTTTGCCTTGACGTTGGTTTCCATCTTCATCGCCTCAGTGGTTAGCAGGGTTTCGCCGGCGGAGACTTTTTCTCCAACATTCACCAGTATCTTGAAAATCTTGCCTGGCATCGGCGCTCCAACATGTTTGGAATTGGCCGGATCAGCCTTTTCGTGACTGACATCATCGGTATCGACCGAGAAATCCTTGACTGAGACCACGCGCGGCTCGCCATTCAGTTCAAAGTAGATGTTGCGGGTGCCATCTTCGTGAACCCGCCCCACGGCATTCAGTTTGATAATGAGAGTTTTGCCTGGCTCGATGTCGATGCTGACCTCGTCACCGACATCCAGTCCATAGAAGAACACCGGAGTAGGCAAAAACGATGTGTCACTATATTCCTGGCGGAAACGATCATACTCTTCAAAGACGCCCGGGTATAGGACCGCCGAGAGGACATCACGATCACTGACGTTGTGACCAAGCTTGGCTTGCAGCTCGACCTTTTTGTTTGCAAAGTCAACCGGTTCCAGAAGTTCGCCGGGCCGGCAGGTAAGCGGTTGTTCGCCTTTGAGGATGATCTTCTGTAATGCAGGCGGGAAGCCGCCGACCGGTTGACCGATCATCCCTTTAAAGAAGTCGACCACTCCCTGTGGGAAAGACAGCTCTTCGCCCTTGTTGAAGACATCCTCCGGTTCAAGGTTGTTCTGCACTAGAAACATCGCCATATCGCCGACAATCTTCGACGACGGCGTTACCTTGATGATATCGCCGAACAGATCATTGACCTTGCGGTACATCTCCTTGCACTCTTCCCAGCGATGACCGAGGCCCAGGCCTTCGACCTGCGGCTTGTAATTGGAATATTGACCACCGGGGATTTCGTGATAGTAGACCTGGGCGGTTCCACTGCGCAGTTCCGATTCGAACGGCGCATAATAGGTCCGCACCGTTTCCCAGTAGTTAGCGAGTTTCTGCAGGCCTTTCTGGTCGAGTTGTGGATCCCAGATCGATCCTTCCAGGGTCGCGAGCAGAGCATTCATATTCGGCTGAGCAGTCAGACCCGAAACCGAAGAAAGCGCCACATCGACGATGTCGACTCCGGCCTGAGCCGCCATCATCAGAGTAGATCCGCCGTTGCTTGAAGTATCATGGGTATGCAGATGGATCGGGATGCCGATTTCGTTTTTCAAAGCCTTGATCAATTTCTCGGCAGCAAACGGTTTGAGCAGACCGGCCATATCTTTGATCGCCAGGATATGGGCTCCCATCTTCTCCAGGTCTTTAGCCAGATCCACATAGTATTTGAGAGGGTACTTGTCACGCTTTGGATCGAGGATATCACCGGTGTAACACATGGCCGCCTCGCAAACAGAATTGGTCCGTTCACGTACCGCCTCCATAGCCACCTGCATTCCCTTGGTCCAGTTCAGCGAATCGAAGATGCGGAACACGTCGATACCGCTCTCCGCAGCCTTGACGGTAAACTCCTGAACTACATTATCAGGATAGTTGGTGTAGCCGACGGCGTTGGAGCCGCGCAGAAGCATCTGAAAGAGGATGTTGGGCACCTTCTTGCGCAGGCGTTCCAGCCGATCCCATGGGTCCTCGGTCAAAAACCGCATGGAGACGTCGTAAGTCGCGCCGCCCCACATCTCGAGTGAAAAGAGACCGCCACCGAGATACGCCGTCGCTTCGGCAATGCAATCGAGATCATGGGTTCGCACACGGGTTGCCAGCAACGACTGGTGAGCATCGCGCCAGGTGGTGTCGGTGACCAGCAACTGCTTGTTCTTGCGAGCCCAGTTAGCCAAGCCTTCCGGACCCTTATCGAGCAGGATGTCGCGGGTTCCGCGTGGATGCTGTTTACCGTATTCGATCTCAGGGACATGCGGCTCGCGAAGATCACGAAAGTTGAGCCGTTTTTCAGGCTTGATCCCGGGATAGCCGTTGACCGTGGTGTGGCCGATCAGACTGAGGATCTTATTGGCACGGTCTTGCTTGGCAGCGATTTGAAAGACTTCAGGATACTCGTCAAGGAATGAGGTGTCGCATTTACCTTCGAGGAAGACCGGGTGGGTGATCACCTTTTCAAGGAAACCGATGTTGGTCTTCACTCCGCGGATGCGGAACTCCTGCAGGGCGCGGTGCATGGTGCGAGAGGCATCACCAAAAGTCAGCCCCCATGTGGAGATTTTCACCAGCAGCGAGTCGTAGTGCGGGGTGATCACTGCGCCGGCATAACCGGCAGCGGCGTCAAGGCGCACACCAAAACCAGCTGCGGTTCGATAGGCCTTAATCGTGCCGAAATCCGGAGCAAAGTTATTTTTAGGATCCTCGGTAGTGATCCGACTCTGGATGGCATAGCCACGAAGCTCAATGTCCTTTTGGCTCTTGATGCCAATCTCGGGGTCTGAAAGCTTGTGACCCTGGGCAATTCGGATTTGCGCCTGTACAAGATTACGCAAGGTAACCAGCTCGGTGACAGTGTGTTCGACCTGGATGCGTGGATTCACTTCAATAAAGAAGAAGTTTCCCTGCTTGTCCATCAGAAACTCTACGGTCCCGGCATTACGGTAGTTGACATGCCTGGCAAGGGCCAGGGCATAGTCGCAGACCTCTTTGCGCTTTTTGCTGTTGAGATAGAGAGACGGCGCTATCTCGATCACCTTCTGGTGACGGCGTTGTATAGAACAATCCCGTTCGTAAAAATGCACAACATTGCCGTAGTTGTCGCCAAGGATCTGTACTTCTACATGCTTTGGTTTTTCAATGTATTTTTCGAGAAAGATAGTGGCGTCACCAAAAGCCGCTCTGGCCTCTGAAGAAGCCGACTTGAGTCCCTCAAGCAGCTCTTTCTGGTTAGATGCAACCCGCATGCCGCGGCCGCCACCTCCAGAGCTCGCCTTGACAATAACCGGGTATCCGGCTTCCTTGGCAAAGATCAACGCCTCTTCTTCAGTGCGGATCGGATCATCTGTTCCAGGCACGACAGGCACTCCGGCTTCAACAGCCACCTTGCGACCGGAAATTTTGTCGCCGACACTTCGCTGAATCTCAGGTGTTGGGCCGATAAAAACAATACCGGCACGCTCGCAGGCCTCTGCGAATTCGGCATTTTCAGAGAGAAAGCCGTAACCGGGATGGATCGCATCAACATCTTTTTTGCGAGCCAGATCGATAATCTCGTCAATACTCAGGTAAGCATCGACGGGACCTTTCCCCTTGCCGATCAGATAGGCCTCGTCTGCCTTGTATCGATGCAGGGAGAGCTTGTCTTCATCTGAGTATATTGCCACGGTGCTGATACCGAGTTCGGTACAGGCGCGGAAAATCCGGATAGCAATTTCCCCCCGGTTGGCGGCCATGACTTTACGAAATTTCTTGATGGGCATATCAATCACTCTCCTGACGAAGTTTTGCTTTAAATTTTTAAGTAGACTAAAAAGCTACAGCCGTAGTAAATATTTAGTAAGAATAAAATATTTCAATAAATCTAAATACTTACGGCTATGTCGGTCGTCAATATAATCAAAACGACGGCCCATATGTCAAGCAAAAAACTGTTATATTTTAAAGCTTTGAAATAACTGATAATAATTACCATTATTAGGTTATCCGCGAGGCAGGTCGCAGCACGTGGTCTTAGCATTTAAGGCAAACAAGTTTACTTGCGGTTATGAGGAGACAGAAGAGCGCCACCAAACTCCAATAGCCCTTGAACAGTCAACACTCACTTAAAATCAACTCCCTTTTAACTTTCTCGCATTCCGAAAGCATCTTATCTCCTTGCAAGTCTTGCAATGCTCATGATAATTTCACACAATGTCAATTTCATGACGCAGCAAAGGAATGATATAAAGCATGAACGATTTTGCCCGCATCCTGTTTATAGATGATGAGCCTGGCAGCCGCGAAGGGCTCACTCTGCTTTTTGAGCGTGAAGGTTATCATGTGGAGGCCGTTGCTGCCGGTGAAGAGGCTATCAGTTTGCTCTCCAGAAAGGTCTATGACGTCATCATCACCGACCTCTTCCTGCCCGGTGTAAGCGGCATAGACATCCTGAAAAACGTCAAAGAAAATCGCCTGCCTTGCAATGTCATCCTTATCACTGGCAACGCGACCGCCGAAACGGCGGTCAAAGCAATGAAGGAAGGGGCTTTCGATTACATCACCAAACCTGTCAACTTTGAAGAGTTGAAGTTGATCGTCTCTAAAGCCGTCGAGAAAAGTCGGCTGGTTGCAGAGAACCTGTACCTGCGCCAGCAATTGCGAGGCAAATACAAATTCGACAATATTATTGGTAACAGCCCGGCAATTCAGCAGGTTTTTGCGCGGATGGAAAAGATCCTCGTTACCGATTCTACGGTCCTGATCCTTGGCGAATCCGGGACTGGCAAAGAGTTGGTGGCCCGTGCCATTCACTTCAATGGCCCGCGCAAAGAGAAACCGTTTATCGCCATCAACTGCGGGGCGATTCCAGCCGACCTGCTGGAAAGTGAACTTTTTGGTCATATGCGCGGCTCATTTACAGGTGCTGTCGCCGACAAACCGGGTAAATTCGAGTTGGCCAACAAGGGGACTATTTTTCTTGACGAAATAGGCACCATGCCACAACAACTGCAGATGAAACTGTTGCGAGTGCTGCAGGAAGAGGAAGTCGAAAGGGTCGGTTCGACTAGCCGGACGAAACTGGATGTACGCGTAATTTCCGCAACGAACGCCGATCTTGATGACAGGGTTCGTCGTGGAGAATTTCGTGAGGATCTCTATTATCGACTGAATGTCATCCCCATCCATTTGCCGCCACTGCGAGACCGTCGTGAAGACATTCCATTACTCGCAAAACACTTCTTGCGAAAAATCTGTATAGACATGCGTCGACCGGTACTTGAGATAACACCAGAGGCCGTCAGGGCGCTGGAGGCTTATGAATGGCCTGGCAATGTTCGCGAGATGGAGAATGTTATCGAGCGCGCTGTTGCCCTGACAGACAGTGAAATTATTGACAGGCAGGATTTGCCATCGCAAATTGGCGGTGTTTCTCAGGAGAACAGTCACTTTCCGACCCTGCGAATCCCCGGAGACGGCATTGATCTGGCTGAGACAATAGCTCTTATCGAGATGGCATTAATCAAGCAGGCGATGGAGAAATCGTCCGACGTCAAGGCCCGCGCCGCCGCTTTGTTGAATATTAATCGCACGACTCTGGTAGAGAAAATCAAACGCTACGGCATGTAATTATTTTAAAACCTGAATCGCTTGCTATGCAAACGGCCGGGCATTTCTGCCCGGCCGTTTCTGCTCACGCTTATTACTATCCAGCCTCCTAAAAGGCCAACTCATCGACATCCTCCTATGTCTTAACAGGGGGCGCAGCCTTGCCGGTCATCGAGCTAACAGCTATCTTGACAACCTTTGTTCTGTCATCGAACTGTTCGATATACTTGTGTCCCTCCGTTACAAACTCTGGAGAATATTTTTCAACCAGACCGAGCAGTGCCTGATATCGATCATCACCTTGAACGACTGAGGCTTTACCAAAAACAATGACGCTCTCAAATTCCGTACTGAATTTTGCCGGCAGCACCCTGGTTCGGCCGACAACACAAAAAGACACTTTGCTGTTTGCAATGATATTGGCAATTTTGTGCCCTTGCAGGGCGCAGTGGAAGTAAATACAACTATTCAGGTACACGTAATTTAACGGCACGCCGTAGGCTTGTCCCTCGGCGTCAACCGTCGACAGGATACCATATTCACCTTCCAGCAAGAGACGAACGATTTCGTCTGCAGGTAACGCCTTGTCTGCTCTTCGCATCTCAATACTCCATATTTAATGCTGAACTCACCGATCAATCTTCGCGCAGACTCTGATGAGAGGTGAAATACGACCGATAACCAAGCCTCAAAATCAGGAAACTGGTGAGAGAAACGCTGCCGGTAATCACACACATGATGGCAATCTGATATTTGACTGCAATCAAGGGCTCGGTTCCTGACAGGATCTGCCCGGTCATCATGCCGGGCAAAAAAACCAGGCCCATGGCGGCCATGGCATTGACAGAAGGAATCAGCGCCGCCCGGAAGGCGCTACTGACCGCAGGTTCAGCAGCCAACTGCACACTACTGCCTAGACAGAGCGCCGTTTCTATCTCTTCGCGACGCTCTTGAAACCCCGCAGCCAGACGCTCCACAGCCAAACTTGCCCCGGTCATGGAGTTGCCGATCACCATGCCTGCCAAAGGAATCAGATAGCGCGGGTCGTACCAGGGCTCCAGGCCAATCACCAGGGTACAAAAGAAGAAGGTCATGCCGCCGCAGCCAAAGAGGATAGCGGTACCGACGATACGGTAGAAATGCGGCATCTTCACCTGTACCCGTGAGCCGACGGTCTGTACCGCAAAACCTATCATTACTGTCAGAATCAGTAGAACCGGAAGCGCTGTTTTCAAGGCAAAGACCAGATGCAGGACATACCCCACCACCAGCAACTGCACAAACATACGCAAGCCTGACCAGAAGAGATCTCTGCTCTGACCAGCTTTGAGCAGGTGAGCCAAACCGATACTCATCAGCAACAGGCTGTAAACCGTAACCAGATCCCATAAGCTGAGGTTGATAATTGTCGTGTTCATCCTTTAGTTTCACTGTTTTCTACGGGTTCTGAAGAGAGAAACCGCTGGGCTGCAGCGGTAGTCGGGTGGCGCAAGACCTGGGTGGCGGGGCCTTCCTCGACGACAGAGCCATCCAGCAACAGGGCAAGGCGATCGGCACAAAGTTCTGCCAGGCGTAAATCGTGAGTAACCACAACGATGGCCAGATTTTTCTGCCTGGCAAGTTCTCGGAAGGTTTGCGCCAGCTGATCGGCCGTGGGCCGGTCCAGGGCACTGGTTGGTTCGTCGAGCAACAGGGCCTGGCAGGGTCCGACCAGGGCTCGCATCAGACAGATCCTCTGCTGTTGACCTATCGAGAGTTTGCGGGCGTCGCGATCGAGCCAGGCAGAGTTAAGCTGGCATAACTCGAGAAGTTCCTGCAGCTCCGGAGCGTTGAGATCAGGAAATACTGACCTGCGCAGCCTGGCCGATGCCTGTAAATTATCCCGGACAGTGCCGGGAAATAGGAAAGGCTTCTGAGCGACTAAAGGAATGCGTGCACGCAATAGTGGTGGGTCGATGGTCTGGATATTTATCCCTGCAAGCATAATCTCACCGCTGTCAGGTTCCAGCAAACGGTTAAAAAGGCGCAACAGGGTGCTCTTGCCGCCGCCGGAGGGTCCGACTACGGCAAGGACTTCTCCGGCGTCGATTTCCAGACTTGTTTCTTGCAGGACCCGCTGCAAATGCCCTGCTTCTCCTGGACGACTGACTGTGACCTCACGTGCCTGCAGCAAAGGAACAGTACGGCTCATTAACCACCGCCCTCGGCATTCAGCATACGCAGGACCTCTTTCATATCTTCCCAGACATCCCGCTTTGCTTCCGGGTTGCGCAGCAGATAGGCCGGATGATAGGTTGGCATCAGAGGAATTCCCTGATAACGTTGCCATTCTCCACGCAAACGACTGATCGGTGTCTTGGTTTTCAGCAGACTGTGCACAGCGAATCGCCCCAAACCGACGATCACCTGAGGTCGGATTGCGGCAAGCTGACGAACCAGGAAGGGCTCACAAGTCGACACCTCTTCCGGACTTGGGTCACGGTTATCCGGCGGACGGCACTTCAACACATTGCAAAGATACACTTCCTCGCGCTGCATTCCCATAGCCAGCAGGATTCGATCGAGCAGCTGACCGGCCTCACCGACAAAAGGCTCTCCCTTTAGATCCTCTTCCCGACCGGGAGCTTCACCGACCAGAACCAGGCGCGCATTCGGGTTACCGACTCCGAAAACCAGTTTCGTTCGGGAAGCGGCGAGGCCACAGCGTTGGCAATCACCCAGGTCTGTGCGGATAGAGTCGAGAGTTTCCTGCAAAGCCGAGTCGGTGCCGATGCACGGATGATTTTTGCTGGCGTCACGAAATTCTGTCGTTTGAGTTTCTATGCCCAAATCAGACAGATATTCAAACTGGCTACGCGCTAAAACCAGTGTTTCGCGAATTTCATTTATAACTTGATCAGGCATATTTAGACTGACAAATCCGTATGAACGTGTATTATTTAATAAAAGGACGGTACACTTATCCAATGAAATGGTTGATCTCTGTTAGCTTGACATGTGTCCTTGTTCTCTTGTGCTTCCCGTCTGATGCTTTGGCCTGGGGGATCGGTGTCCACCTGCAAACCGGCGCCTGGATTCTCGACAATCTGGCCCAACTCCCTGCCCCGATTCGGGTCCTGTTGTCGGCACATACAAACGACTATCTTTATGGCTGCATCAGTGCTGACATTACCCTGGGGAAGAAATACACTCACTACCTGAGACACTGCCATTCGTGGCGGATGGGAGTCAAGATTCTCGACCACGCTACCACCGGAAGCCAGAAGGCTTGTGCCTATGGTTACCTGAGTCACCTTGCCGCCGATACTGTGGCCCATTCCTACTTTGTGCCCTTCAAGTTGATCCGTACTTACAACACGGTACTTCTCAAGCACACTTATTGGGAAATGCGTTTTGAGGCCCACGTTTCCCCGGAAATCTGGCCCCTCGCTCGCTCAATCGGCAGGAAAGACTTCTCGGAGAATGACAAGCTCTTGCGCAGCATCCTGGCCGATACGATCTTTTCTTTTGCCACGAATAAAAGGCTCTTCAACTCGCTGCTTTTACTGAACCGGCTACAACAGTATCAAAAGGTACTGCGCTCACTGGCCAGGACCACAAAATGGGCGATCACACCCGAGAACCAGAAAGAGTACCTTGACCTGACCAGCAAGGCCACCCTCAGTCTCTTGCAGGACCTGGATCACAGCCCCTTCCGCAGTGCCGATCCGACTGGAGAGCGTGCTCTGAGCACCGCCAACATGATTCGCAAAAACCTTCACACTCTCTGGCTCGATGGTCGACTGAGCGAAACTGACGCCGATGAGATATTCACAGTAATCAAAGCCAGGCTCAGGGAAGGGATCTGCAAGCCTGACGATCTTCTAAACCTGCTCTCAACCTCCTGACGATTAATGACCCGGTAATAGGGCTGTTGCACGATCCAGCAGGAGTTCAGCGACATCTGCTTTGGTCATTCTTGGCAACTCTTCCACCTTGCCGTCAGCTGTCAGGAAGCGCACAATGTTGGTATCGCTATCGAACCCGGCACCCTCCTGGGTCACGTCGTTGGCGACAATCATATCAAGATTCTTGTCTTCGAGCTTCTCGCGGGCATGTGTCAGCAATTGTTCCGTTTCTGCAGCAAAGCCGACCAGGATACGAGAACCCTTCTGCTTGCCAAGTTCAGCCAGGATATCCGGATTACGTTGCAGTTCAACTGTTGCGGTCTCAACGCCACCTTTTTTAACCTTTTGGGCATCCCGTATCACCGGACGAAAATCTGCAACGGCAGCGGCTTTGACAATAAGGTCAGCTTGCCCGGCCCTATCCATCACAGCCTGATACATCTGTTGCGCGCTGACGACCTGAATCGTCTCAACGCCTTCGGGCTCAGGCAAACTTACCGGCCCGGAAATCAGGATAACCCTGGCACCACGGTTGCGGGCGGCGCAGGCGACAGCATACCCCATCTTGCCGGACGAATAGTTACTGAGGAAGCGAACCGGATCGATCTCTTCGCGCGTTGGGCCGGCCGTCACCAGGACCGTTTTACCCTCCAGGGTATTACTGGCAAGCAACGCTTGCGCAGAGTTAAAAATTTTCTGGGGCTCAGGCAGCTTGCCCTGCCCTTGCCAGCCGCAAGCCAGGGCACCATAGACTGGTTCAATAAAATGATAGCCAAAGCCCTTCAGCTCTGCATGGTTCTTCTGATAAATCGGGTTTTCCCACATGTTGCTGTTCATAGCCGGAGCAAAGAGAACTTGTGCGCGGGTTGCCATGATTGTGGTTGTCAGCAGATCGTCACAAATACCATTGGCTACCTTGCCGATAAGATTGGCTGTTGCCGGAGCAATCAGCACCAGATCGGCACGATCGGCAAGTGAGATGTGACCGATTTCCTGTTCCTGGATTAGATTGAAAAGCTCTGTATGGACCGGGTTGCCGGAAAGGGTCTGAAAGGTGAGAGGTGCTATGAACTCTTGCGCACTGCGTGTCATAACAACATGGACTTCAGCACCGGCCTTGACCAGCAAGCGCAACAGCTCGGCAGCCTTGTAGGCGGCAATGCCACCAGTCACACCCAGAATAATGCATTTACCTTGCAGCATTTTTGCTCCAGACCGGGGCTCTCCGTCTTGTTGGAAAGCAACCAGGAAAACGAGACGACAACAACGATAAACATTGATGGCGTCGCAAAAAGTCCGCCCTACGGCGTTATGGCGCTTTTTCAGGACCTCGACATACCAGATGTATGCCTTCGCCCCTGAAAAAACACCAAGCCTTGTAGGGCGAAATTTTTGCTTAGCCATCCCATGACTATTTGCGAATGCATAAACATTGAACGCCACAGAGTTAAAAGAAAGATGCAAAGAGAGCCATTACCATTACCAATACCATAGGCATCAGCAGCCAGCGACTGGTCAGCGTTTAGCGTCACCCTTTGCGTTATCTTTTTGAATTCGGGACTTAGTGCGACAGTCCCTAAACTCCATCACCAACAAAAGGATTCATCCGTCGTTCCTGACCGATCGTGGTGTCTGGCCCGTGACCGGGATGAACGATCGTTTCATCAGGCAAGCTGAGTAGGTGTTGCCGTACTCCTGCAACCAGAGTATCAAAATCACCTCCAGGCAGGTCAGTCCGGCCTATTGATCCGGCAAAGAGGACATCACCGACAAACACATGTCCATCACTCAACAAACAGATCCCTCCGGGCGAATGCCCCGGCACATGCAACACTTTGAAAGTATGCTCACCAACCTCGAAGCTGTCTCCCTGATCAAGCAGCCTGTCAGGCTCGGGTGAAGAAGCAACGCTCAAACCGTAAATCTCGGCGTGCTTCCTGGCATTCTGCAGCAAAGGCAGATCCGCGGCGTGCAACATCAATTCGGCCCCGGTTGCCTCAACCAGTTGCTGATTGGCACCGATATGATCGAAATGAGCATGTGTGTTGACGACCTTGCTGAGCTTGAATCCCTCGCTCTTGGCTAGATACAGGATCCGATCACCCTCCCCCCCCGGGTCGATGACCATCGCATTGTGTGTTTTGCGGCAGGCAACCAGGAAACAATTCACCTGCAATGGTCCGACGCTGAGCTGATGTACTATAAGTCCATTATTCATCCTTGTTATCCTGTTTCTCGACCCCGAAAAGATCGAGTTTCTTCCCTTGGAGCTGCTCGCCCAGGGTATTGCTGAAACGTGGTTGGGGGTGACCAGAGCGCCCTTTTTCAAGAGACCGGGCTGAGCGAACCGGCTTTGCGGCAGGTTTATCAAGCTCAGGTTCAGCTGCCGGTTTTTCAGTTCCCCCCTTGAAGAAGTATCGATCGTAGAGTCGATGATACTGAGTCCAGGACGATTCTCTGTCCGGCTCACGATTTATATGTGTACGGACGCCGTTTATTTTGGAGTCCAGATCGTCAAGGAAGTTCAATATCACTGCTTCCATGGTTTTCGGCCGTTTCGGAGAACCATACTCATACTGGCCATGATGCGAAAGGAGCAGATGTTTAAGATGAATAGCCAGCTCCAGCGGAAAGCTTTGCAGAGTCCGCAATTTCTCTTCAACCAACTCGACACCTATCATGATATGACCCAACAGTTTGCCAGCATCCGTATATTCGAAAGAGCGCTGATAGCGCAGCTCTGCAACTTTACCGACATCATGCAGCAGTGCACCGACAACCAGCAGATCCCGATTGAGGTCCGGGTAACGCTGGGTGATATCATTGGCGAGGACAGCAACCGCCAATGAGTGCTCAAGCAGTCCGCCAAGGTAGACATGATGCATTGCTTTGGCAGCCGGGGCTCGCGTGTAACCGGCCATAAAAGCCTCATCAGCAAGAAAAGTCTGCATCAGGTTTCTGAGGTTGGGATCAATCAGCCCTTCGACAACGGTCTTAAGCTCACTAACCATCTCGGCCACCGGCCGCATGGACACCGGCAGGAAGTCTGAGAGCTCGACCGCAGATTCCTCAATCCGCTCCAGATCCTGGAGGATCAATTGCATCTTGCCCATGTAAACACTGGCCTTGCCCGTAACCTGGACAAAATCATCTTTATTGAATCGTACCGACAGCTCATCGACACGATCCCAGATGCGGCCTTCAACTTCGCCCGTGCAATCCATCAACTTCAGGGTCATGTACGGGCGGCCGTTTTTAGCCATGGCGATAATTTTATCCCTGACCAGAAACGGTGTCGCTATCAAATCACGTTCCTGGATATCCTTGACAAAGACTTTTTTCAAAAGTGACTCCTGACTATTGCGGATTGAATGACCTGATCAGCCGCACGCAAGCCATCAAGCGCAGCACTCACAATGCCCCCGGCATAACCAGCTCCCTCGCCGGCTGGAAACAGTCCCGGGTGGCTGACAGACTCACCCAGTTCGTTGCGGGTGATCCTGAGCGGTGCCGAAGTTCGTGTCTCCACTCCGACTAGTACGGCTTCTGATGTCATAAACCCCTTCATCTTGCGGTCAAAGTGCGGTAAAGCGTCAACCAGGCCATGGTACACGAAATCCGGCAGAACTTCACGCAGTTCTGTTTCAACAACCCCTGGGCGACAACTGGACGTCACCGCTCCTTTGCCTCGACCGACAAAAGCCATCATATTTTGAGCCGGCGCCATAAAACCGGCACCGGCGGCAGCAAATGCCCGGCGCTCCCATTGCTGCTGGAAATACATGCCGCCGAGTGTTGTATGATCCCAATCCTCGGGCCCGACGCTAACGACCAGAGCACTGTTGGAATATTTTCCCGTACGTGCCATGCGGCTCATACCGTTGACCACCAAACCATCAGCTTCGGAAGCGGCATTGATCACTTCTCCACCTGGGCACATACAGAAAGAATAGATACCACGTCCCGTTTCACCGTCATTATGACGCAGGGAATAATCTGCGGCAGGCAGCTGGCGGGCGACTTCACCATATTGAATCCGGTTGATCAGCTCTGCAGGGTGCTCAACCCGTACACCGACAGCAAAGCCCTTGGCATCAAGCCTGACGCTGTGGCGATCCAGCATAAGATAAGTATCGCGGGCACTGTGCCCCGGAGCCAGTATCAAAGAATCGCAGGACACACTGTCCCGGTTATTGAAGACACCGCCGATAATGCGTTCCTTGTAAACCTCAATATCCGTCAGACATGTCTCGAAACACACATCGACGCCCAGTTTGATCAGATGTTGCCTGAAATTGACAACGACTTTACGTAACTGATCCGTGCCGACATGAGGGCGGGCCTCGATCAGAATGTCTGCAGGCGCACCACAATCAACCAGCGTCTGAAGCACGACCAGTCTTTGCGGATGATTCAAGCGTGTAGTCAGCTTGCCATCGGAAAAGGTTCCGGCACCACCTTCACCGAACTGCACATTGCTGACAGTATTAAACTGCCCAGACGTCCAAAAATTCTCGACGTCTTTCACGCGTTGTCCCAGAGGCCGCCCTCGCTCGACAAGAGTCACGCGCACCCCTGATTCAGCAAGACGTTTGGCAGCAAAGAGGCCGGCAGGTCCCGTGCCGACCACCAGGGCATGATGACCAAAAGAGACTCGGGGCAATATCAGCTCAGGGGCATCGGGCAACTTTTCGAGACGACCAGAGTCATGTTTTTGTAGAAGAGCCACTTCGTCGGAAACAGTAAACTCAACTGCATAAACTTTACGTATCCGGCTCTTTTTGCGAGCGTCGATAGAACGCCGGACAATCTTGAAGCCCCTTAACGTTTCTGCTTCAACACCAAGTTGACGTGCAGCTTCAAGAGGCAGCATCTCTTCTTCTGTCAAGATATCGACAGTCAGATCACGTAGCAGCAATGCCATCACATTGTCCGATCATCACACGGCGGCATCATGCCAGCGGTAACCAAATCTGGAAAGTCGTCCCACGGCCCTCTTCACTCTTGACATCAATGCGACCAGCATAGGTCTTGACGATACGCAGCACCACGGAGAGTCCGAAGCCGGTGCCCCGTTCTTTGGTTGTAAAAAACGGGTCAAAGATTTCATTAAGGTGATCCTCAGGAATCCCTCCGCCAGTGTCAGCAACGGTCACCAGAGCCTCCTTGTTATCGTGAGTCAGCGTCACAGAAAGGGTGCCACCTTGCTTCATTTCAAAAAGGGCATTGGAAAACAGGTTGGAAAAAATCTGGCCCAATTCATCGGCATCTGCCAGGATTGAAGGAGTCAACTTTAACAGATGCTTCTGCAGAGTGACTCCTTGTGCCTGCATTTGTTCAAGAAACGGCTGTAAATTTTTTTCTATTACATCGTCAATATGGATGGTACGTAATTGGAAAGGAGAACGTTTGCTGGTTGATAGGAGCTTGACCAATATGGCATCGATACGCTCCACTTCAGAGATGATTTTTTCCGAGTAGGACTGCATTTCTGGCTCATTTTCCAAACCGGTTCGTATGACTTGGGCAAACAAACTGATTGAATTCAGTGGATTGCGAATTTCATGAACCATCCCCGCAGAAAGGTGCCCGAGTGCTGCCAGTTTTTCCGTAAGCAGAATTTCATGATGAGCGCGCTCAAGCTCTTTCGTTTTAAGTTCGACACGTTGTTCCAGTTCACGGTTCCACCTTTCGATCTCATCCAGCAACCGCTCCTGTTCTTGAACAAGTTCCTTGTTGCGAAGTTCAATGGAACGAATACGAAGGACATTCTCAATACGCTCGACCAGTTTAGCGTTATTGAAGGGCTTGAGGATGTAATCTGCAGCCCCGGATTTCATCAATTCAACCGCGACCTCCTCGCTTCCCTTGCCGGTGAACATGATCACATAGGTCTCAGGAAAGCGCGCGCGAATCTCCTTAAGCGCTTCCAGGCCGTTGACTTTAGGCATCATGTAGTCGAGTAGAACCAGAGCGGGCTGTTCGCATTCAATAAAGTTATAACTGTCGAAAGCATTATCAACAATGGAGACATTGAACCCCCTGCTGCTCAGCACCATGGAGGTGAGCTCAAGGATCATGCGTTCGTCATCGACGATCAAGATTTTTTCGCGCATAGACATTAGTTCTTTGTTTGCCCTCTGAATCCGTAAGTAAATGACGGTTTAAATATTCACAATGAAATCGCTTGGAGCCTGTCGGCCCGTATTGTCCGAAAGACTCCCTGGCCAGGTAGAATACTCTTCAGACAACACTTTGACAAGACCCAGACAGACAACAGGTCAAGACAGACCAGGGAGCCTGGCAACAATAAAAAAAGGCAGCGGAATCGCTGCCTTTATAAACATGAATCGGATTTATTCCTGGATGCGTATCGTCATTACCGGAATCGGGGATTTTCGAACCACTTTTTCTGCAGTGCTGCCAAACAGGACATGGTCGAGACCGGTGCGACCATGGGTGCCCAACACGATAATGTCAGCATTGGATTCAACAGCCTTCTTGATAATTTCATCATATGGGATGCCGGGGATGACGAAAGACTCGAAGTTGTCAAAATCATGCAAATGAGTTCGGCAAAACTTTTCCATCAATTTTTCAGCACCCTGCTCTATCTCTTCTTCCAGTTTATCAAATGAGATATGCGGCACATAAAAACCACGCAGATCAACGGGCTCATTGATGATATGGACAATAATCAACTTGCTATCAAACTTACGAGCCAGAGTAAGTGCAGATTGAAAAGCAAAGTCAGAACCTTCTGAAAAATCGGTAGCGTACAGAATGGTTTTGAAATTCATGCCTCCTCCTTTGAACCTCATAAAAGCTGGGAGATTGTTCCACCATTAAAAATCTTTTTCATTACCGAGCGAAGCTCTTCAAGCCTTACGGGCTTGTGAAGATATTCGTAAGCGCCCAGGTTCATTGCCTCGAGATACGACTCGACTCCACCATAGGCCGTTATCATAATGACATTGATGCTCGGGAATTTACGGCTGAGTTCACGCAGAAAAATCAATCCATTCATATCCGGCATGTTGATGTCGCTGATAACCAGATTAACCTTTTTCTGGCCGAGATAATCAAGCGCCTCATTACCGTTTGCAGCACTCCCTACCTCGAACCCCTCCTGAGTCAATAGCTTGCTCAACCCGATCCGGGTATTCTCTTCATCATCGACAATCAGTATGCTTTTTATTGCTTCACCCAAGGTGGCCTCTGAGTTTGATAGATTTTAGCTAGTTTAACATGGAGACCTTCTCTGTCAAGCGGAGACCATGTGAATTCAGCAAATAAACTTCCTGTAAAAACAGGGGGTTAAGAATGATAAATGGAAACAAATCAGTCGTCAGTGTCAGTATTTAAATCTTGCCAGGCCTCGATGAAAAGACGGATCAGAAAGGGGAACAAATGTGCATGCTCTGCACCACATGCAAGAACATCTTTATGCGATACAGCAACAGGGCTCAAACCGGCAGCATAATTGGCAACGAAGGCAACAGCAGCGACCTGCATACCAAGATACCGGGCCATAATAGCCTCAGGAATAGTCGACATGGAAACCACATCGATGCCCGCTGCCTCAAGAAAACGTATTTCTGCCGGAGTCTCATAGGAAGGGCCTGGCATGGCCGCCAGGACACCACGATGCAATGTCAGGTTGTCCGGGCCACGCAACTCCAGGACATCATAAACCTTCTGTTGATACATCCCGGCCAAGTCTATGAAAGTGTTGCCGGAAAGGCCACGTAAAGGGTTGTCGCCAAGCAGGTTCAAGTGGTCCTTAACCAGCATAAAATCACCGGGTCGATATTTTCTATTGATCCCTCCCGTAGCACAGGTCAGCAAAACCCGCGAGCAACCCAATGCGGAAGCCAGGCGTATCGGCAAAGCAGCCTGAAAAGCACTAAGCCCTTGATAACAATGAAAACGTCCGGAGAAAAAAAGAATCTTGCAGGAGGCAAATTGAACCGCAATCAGTTGACCACAGTGGCCGTCAATCTGGCCAGCAGGAAAACAGGGCCAGTTACTATACTCGAAAATGCCCAGCCTTTCACCCAGTTGAGCGGCCTCATTCCAACCGGAACCAAGCACGACAGCCAGATCAAAATTCTCGATCTGAGTCCGTACGCGGATTGCTTTGACGAGTTGGTCGCCTGAATCGCCGGATTTAAAGGCCCAGGATGTTTCGGACACGGTCTTGTAGTTCACGTGGTTTAAAGGATTTGCTGATAAAATCATCAGCGCCAATAAGGCGCATTGCTGTTGCGGTTTCTTCGCCACGCTCAACGCCGCTCATGGCCATAACTTTGACCTGGCCGAGTTGAGGAGATGCTTGCAGGGCCTGGAGAATTTCTTTGCCGTTTTTCCCGGGAATGTTTAAGTCGAGCAAGACCAGTTGCGGCACCAGGAGCGTGATCTGCTGCCAGGCTTCATCGCCATCAGCCGCCATTACCATCTCTATTGGCAGATCTTTGAGGATATCCTTGATCATTTCTCGGAAAAACCGCGCATCATCCACGACCAGAACGACAGGTTGTCCTGACATCCGACATTCCGGTTGCACGTTTTTTTCTTCAGCCATTGAGACTTCAAAAACATGCTTGCATCCAGGGCATTTGACCTTGGCCACATGCGATTTACTTGCAGACGGGTCAATACGGTAGCGAGATTGGCATGCAGGACAGATAATCACCATAACAGCGCTTAATCTCCGCTAGCTGGTTGCAGCTGAAAAGTCTCAAGGTCACCAAGTTCCAGTTCCTGGCTATCCAACCAGAAACGCGCCATGCCCGGCCCTGACAGTTCAACCTTGGCCGTGCTCTTGATTTCCCAGGTCAGATCCAGTCCATCAATTAGCTTGTAACGATCAGGCTCACGATCATCAAGGTAGATTGTAAGCGAGCCCTCCGACAAAGCAAGCATGCGCAACGACGACCCATCAGGAGAGACTGGCGGCAGCGTATTAGCCTCTGTAGAGGCCATTTCGGCAATGGCAGGTACCGATTCCGCGCCTGGAACAGGAACGATCTCATTCTGTTGCGTTTTATCAACTTCCCCTGTTGCTTCTCGCGTTGCTTCGACTGATCCCTGCACTGAAGACTCTTTCTCAGGGACGACCTGATTCGGTGTCACCTTGGCAGGGTTCTCAGCCTGGAACAAGGGCAGGAGAAAATATACCGCAGCGGCGATGATTAGAACAACCATAACCCCAAACAGAAAGACTCTCCAACCCGCTCCTGTAGAAGATTTACCGAATCGCTCGCTTTGATGTTTGAAAACGCTGACAGCCTTTACCGACTGAGGCCCATCACTTGGTCGGATTTCTTCAAGTAGCCTGAGCAGCGGCGCACTGTCGACGCCAAGATAGTTCGCGTAGACCTTAATAAACCCGGTTACATAGACTTGTCCTGGAAGGTCAGAGAACTGGTTGTTTTCAATACTTTCCAGGGCGGTAATCCGAATACGCGTATGCTGAGCAGCATCCTGGAGAGAGTAACCCAGCTTCTCGCGTTGGTCTTTAAGGAGGGTACCGATGTCTTTGTCAGTGTTTTCGGTCATTTGTCTAATATTTTCAAATAATTTCTTGCCAAACGGGCAGTTTCACTTTGCGGAGCAAGGCGGATGACTTCCATAAAAGAATGTTCGGCTTTCTCTGTGTCTTTCATCTTCATGTAGACCAGCCCCTGCCAATAATGGCCATTGGGAAATCCGGGGGCCAACTCGACGGTGCGCGAAAACATGTCGAGAGCTTCGACCGGACGATCCAGGTTGAAATAGAGTTCTCCCAGGTGGAACGGAGCCAGGTAGTAACGTGGATTAAGCTCAATTGCTTTCCGGTAGGCATATTCGGCTGCCGGATAATCCTGCTTGTGGTAATTGGCCAGGCCGATTCCTGTCCACGCCAACTCCGATCGATCAAAAAGAAGGTTGTCTGCAGCGGTCCGGAATGCTTCGATAGCTTCATCGTAACGTTCCATGGACAAATATAGAGCGGCAAGGTTGTTGTAATACTTAGGGTCGTATTTACTTAATTTAAGGGCGTTTTTATAATGCTCTTCTGCCAACGCATACGCCCGCTTCGACCAATAGGCTTGCGCCAAACCCGCCTGGATTTCCGGATCGCGGGAATCATACTTTTCAGCTTTCAGAAACTCTTTGAGAGCGTCAGTCGGGTTTTGTTCTGAGAGCGCTGCAAACCCGAGAGAGTAATGATACTCTGCGTTTTTTTTATCAGGTTTGGCCTCTTCGAAAGGCACACAAGCAGTTAGAGCAATGAGCAGGAAGGTTAAACCTGACAAATATAATCGGTGCTGCATCATAAAAAAACCTTTATGGAATCCGCTTAAAGGGAGGCCAGAATACGGCCGACAGTTTCACACAACTGCAGCTGGCGACTCCTCAACTCTTCAGCTGACTGTGCCGATTTGCGTGCTCGCAGGCCAGGACGTTTGGCTCGCATTGCTTCAACCGCTGCCAGCAGGTCATCAACGTTGTCTGCCGTTTCCGACTTTAACTCACTTTCAGAAGTTGCCTTCTCGGGCTCAGCGACGATTGCCGCTCCCTCATCAATGACCTGACTGCTCGCTGCGCTTGCAACAGTCTCTTTGTTCTCTTCCTGAGCAGTATAATAAGATCTATTCGTTTCCAGCTTGGCAGCAGTTTCTTCTTCTGTTCTATTTGCTGTAGCCGCTACAGGCAAAAGTTTTTTCTCACCTGGTAAGCCTGTCTTGATTGGCAGAGACGCCCAAAGCAGCTCCTGCTCTGCAACATCAAGAAGATGGATATCCTGATCCGTCATGAGAAAGCCCATAGATTCGACGAAATTCAGGCCCTTATCCAACATTCCTGCTGATTTATTTTCTGGAACAATACGCGGCTCACTGAAGTAGAAAGCCAGCACCTCGTTTTTGTGCAGGTGAAAGACTGCGACAGTGCCAATGCCACCTTCAATCTGATATTGGCAAAGGATTGCGTTGGCTTGTTGTGCAGCGACTCCCGGAAGAGCTAACTGTATCTCACGCATGGATCGAAAAAGCTGCACAATATTACAGGCGGGTAGATTGATGGCATTGATTGTTTTATCCCAATGGAACATTCAGACCTCCTGCCTTCTTTATAAACCTTCGAATGCGGTAAGGGCCTGAAAACGACGGAAACGATCTTCCACCTCTGCCCAATCTAATTGCCGCAACCTGTTGAGGCTAAAATCTTCAACCGTAAATGAAGCCATGACACTGCCAAAAACTGTTGCTTTGCGGATTGTTTGATCAGTCAGATTGTTGATCGCCGCCAGATAACCCATGAAACCACCGGCAAAGGTATCACCGGCCCCGGTAGGATCGAAAACTTCCTCAAGGGGGTAAGCCGGAGCAAAAAAGATCGAGTGCTCAGCAAACACAAGCACGCCGTATTCTCCGCGTTTCACAACCAGGGTTTTCGGGCCCATAGCCAGCACGGCACGTGACGCCTTAACCAGGTTGACCTCGTCAGCCAGTTGGCGGACCTCGGCTTCATTGATCACCAGAATATCGACATGCCCCAAGGTGCGAATCAACGCATCACGCTTACTGTCGATCCAGAAATTCATCGTATCACAAGCAATCAGCTTTGGTTTTTCTACTTGCTGGAGAACTTCAAGTTGCAACTCAGGATCTATGTTCGCCAGAAAAACATATTTTGCTTGACGGTAGGCTTCCGGAAGTACCGGATGAAAAGTCTCGAAAACATTTAGATGTGTTTCCAAGGTATGGGCCTCGTTCAGGTCATAGCCATAACGGCCCTTCCAGCGAAAAGTCTGTCCCGGGCAGGTCTGCAAACCGGCGAGGTCAACCCCGCGGGAACTGAGAAATTGCCGCGGTTCTTCAGGGAAATCCTCACCAACAACAGCGACGAGTTGCACACCGGTAAAAAAACTGGCAGACGTTGAGAAATAGGTCGCAGACCCACCGAGGACATCATCGCCACGCCCAAAAGGCGTTTCGACACTGTCGAAAGCGACCGACCCGATAACCAGTATATCCATGCTGATCCTCAATTTATCAATTCATTCACAATGACAAGACAGATTATTTAAGCAAATCTGTCAACATTTAGCAATGCTGCTAAAGTCATCATTCGAGATATTTGCCAAGTATCACGTCGAGATCCTTACGCGTCTGTTCAGGAATCAATGAACGATCTGTCATAATGGCGAATTTTAAAGATTCTCCACACTCACATCGGGGTGCAGTTGAGAGCGCTCGCACTGCCTGCAGGATAATGTTGCGAGCCATTGCAACATTCTGCTTGATAATCGCCAGGATAGCCTCCACCGTAACATCATCATGACTGTCATGCCAGCAATCATAATCAGTCGCCAGCGCCACTGTGCCGTAACAGATTTCCGCTTCACGGGCCAGGCGTGCCTCCGGGATATTGGTCATGCCGATGATATCAATTCCCCAGCTACGATAAATCATCGATTCGGCGCGCGTAGAGAAATTCGGGCCTTCAATGCAGAGATAGGTCCCTCCCTTATGGACAGTCGCCCCGGCGCGTTGACCGGCATCACAAAGAACACTGCTGAGTTCCGGGCACACAGGATCAGCAAACTGGATATGACCGGTCACGCCCTGGCCAAAAAAGGTTGAGGCGCGCTTTCCGTGAGTCCGATCAAAAAATTGGTCAGGAATAACGATGTGCCCGGGGACAATCTCCTCTTTCATGCTGCCTACGGCAGAAACGGAAATAATCCGTCGCACTCCGAGTTTTTTCATTCCATAGATGTTGGCGCGATAAGGCACTTCAGAAGGCAGCAAGCGATGCCCGCGACCATGCCGCGGCAGGAAGGCCATCTTGACATTTTCAAGTATCCCGGTGATGTAGACGTCACTGGGGTCGCCAAACGGGGTCTCGAGGCGGACCTCTGCAATGTCCGTAAGTCCCTCAATTTCGTACAGACCACTTCCGCCAATCACGCCAATCGTCATCTGCTCCAAGAGTCTATCCTCCATAAATGAATTAAAGCTGTAAGCAACTGAAACCTGACCGATGAAGTTACAGGGCCTTGCTTATTTGCCTTGCAGGCTTGATTCTTTACCACTGCCCAACAACTTGTTTTCCAACTTCTCTTTCAACTGGCCACAGGCAGCGGAGATATCCAGCCCTTTTCCTGCCCTGCGGATTGCAACAATCTGTCTATCCAACAGGTAAGTTTGAAAAGCACGAATAGCATATTCATCCGGAGTTTGAAAAGCAGAACCTGCGTGCTCATTGAAGGGGATCAGGTTGACCTTGGCCTTGATTCCATGAAGCAGTTTAACCAGACGTTTAGCATCTGCCTGGCTGTCGTTGACACCCCTGATGAGGATATACTCGAAGGTAATCCTCTGGCTTGGGGCCAGGGGGAATTGCCGACACGCCTGCATCAGTTCTGACAACGGATAGCGGCGATTGACCGGCATCAGTTCATCACGCACTTCGTCAGTCGTCGCATTGAGAGAAACAGCCAGATTAACTTTGATGCGCTGACCGAGTTCAAGCATCTCGGGGACCAACCCCGAGGTAGAAAGGGTCACTCTGCGAGGACCATAATCGAAGCCTTTTGAGGCGTAAAGGATCTTCAGGACACTTATGACATTCTCAAGGTTGTGCAAAGGTTCTCCCATTCCCATCAAAACGATATTGTCTACGGAGTAGACCTTGCGTACTGCACAGACCTGGTTGACAATCTCCCCAGCTGTCAGGTTGCGCTCCAGACCGAATGTTCCCGTGAGACAAAAGGAGCACTGCATGGCGCAGCCTACCTGAGTGGAGATGCATAAGGTATTGCGTCCGCCTTCCATGGGAATGAGTACGGTTTCCACGCTCCTTTTGTCGCAAAGACGAAAAAGGAACTTGCGCGTCCCGTCCGAACTGACTTCGACCGTCTCAGGCGTAAAGCAGGATATAATCGCGCGTTGGCTTATTTCTTCTCGAAAAGATTTGGCCAGATCTGTCATTTCAGAAAAATCGGTGACACCGCGCAGATAAATCCAGCGCAGAATCTGATCAGCCCGGAATTTTTCCTTGCCCATCCCTTCGAGAAAAACGACCAGGGCATCAGGGCTCAGGTTCTTCAGGTCAACAAGTTGGTCGGTTTGTTTCATCACGTTCAAATAGAATGCCTGTCCTTAAAAGTTAAAGGCCCTTCGAATTGTAGCGAAGGGCCTTCATTGACTCAAGAATTTCCTTGTGAAAATTATTTTAAAGCAGTTCCAACCCTGAGAAAAAGAAAGGAATTTCGAAAGCAGCCGTTTCAGGGGCATCTGAACCGTGAGTAGCATTCTCACCGATACTGGCGCCGAACTCCTTGCGCATCGTCCCCTTTGCAGCCTCGGCCGGATTGGTAGCACCCATCAGGTCGCGCCATTTGGCTATTGCCCCTTCAGCCTCCAGGACCATTACAATACAAGGGCCGCTGCTCATAAAGTCGGTTAATTCACCAAAAAAAGGACGTTCCCTGTGAACATAGTAAAAACCTTCAGCCTCGACTTTGCTCATATACAATTTCTTGATGCCAACCACACTGAAACCTTCAGCATAGATGCGGGCCAGAATCTTGCCGGCATTCCCGGCAGCGAAAGCATCGGGCTTGATAATCGCGAATGTGCGTTCCATGATATTCTCCAATTGTTTTTTTGTAGTTTCAATAAGACTCGCGCTTTTAACATTAGAGCTCATAAAAGTCAAGACGTTCACAAACCCAGATTCACCAATCACGACCAGGTCAAACTCGGGTATCTCTCCTGAATTGCGAGCCAGATTTGTCAGACATATCATCAGAACGTCCATCAGAGCTTAAGATCAGAGTCATTTGGCAACGCCAGTCCCGAGATTTTCCTTATCCAATGGTATCTTTTTTTCGTGAAAACATGTATTGTAGTCATGTACGTAAATCTTGACCCTCTCTCAAGCCACCTTTTTTCAATCCGTACAGAGTTGACCACAGTACGAAGTGACTCGATGGTCGTGCCAGGTTTACTAAATATGTCAATTGTCAAGCGCGCCCGTGATTTCCAGCGATCTTTCCTGTTTTAGTGGGCAAGTTTGGCAAGCATCAAGTAAGGGAGTACCACTCATGCAAAGCACCACACTTTCGGCCGGAGATCCGATCGAAGCCCGCTGTACCAAGTGCCGCAAAAACACAAACCACATCGTTGTTGCCATGACAGAGGCAGGGCCAGCCAAGGTCCAGTGCAATACCTGCAGTGGTCAACATAAGTATCGGCCACCCACAGCACCTAAAAAGCCCGGAGTCCGGCGAACTGTTGATCCGAAAATTGCCGAGAAAAAAGAGTGGGAAGAGTTGCTGCCCGCCATGAACGGCAAACAGAAGACAGACTATTCTATGACAACAGCCTTTAAAGTCGGTTCACTGATGAATCATCCCGTTTTCGGAATCGGCCTCGTGCAGAGTCTGGGCGGACCACGAAAGGTCAGTGTACTCTTTGAGGACGGCAAGAAAACGATGCGCTGCAAATAAACCCGCATGCCACCGTCTACCATAACCGGCCGTACCGTTCGCCGGGGATGATGAGACACGGGATATACCAGTGACGACCCACTTGAAAGAGATAAAAATGGCAATTTGCGAACTGTGTGAAGAGCAATCAAAGAAAACACGCAATGGCAAGCCTCATGAATACTTAACCAAAGTAGACGAGCAACGCATTTTCAAAGGAAAGAAACCCAGAGGCTTCGAAGAGCAAGATTACCAGTGTCTGACATGCAACTCAAAATTTACCCAGAGCACTGACAGAAACGACCTGACATGGACACTATGGCAAGGATAATTGCACCGGTTTTCACATCTGGCTGGACACATTAAATATAGGGCAGGCACCTTACCCACAGGATAGCCTGCCTTTTTATTTAGTTTTCGTCCGGAAACGGCCCTTTTCCGCAATCTCTGCGTCAATCGGCGGATTTGGTTGTGCGGCGTAAAGTACTACGCCTCCGCTCAAATCCTTGATTTCCTTGACCTTGCGAAAAATTGCTCGTTTCCAGATCGAACACTGTGCTTGTGTTGTCCGGAGTTTCCGGGTGGACACTATTTAGTAATCTCTCCGAATTGGCCTTACTGGTGGCTGGCTCAGGAATTTGTCAACCAGGTTTCAAAGCGATCTCTTGGTCCCTTGGATAAAATCCGGCAGAAGGTCTTCTGATCATAGAGATACAAACAGTGCCTGATAGAGGTATAGGGACTGAAGGTGCTTTCAGGGTTTTCCACCATGAATTCATCGCGGTATTCTCTGATCGTTTTGAAGTTGCCGATCAAGCTTTTGTGCAGATCCGATCTTTTAAAGTCATTATCCTGTTTCAGGATATCCTGGACAAAGTTATCGACCTTGTAATCTTCAAACTCGAAATCTTTAAAGAAATGGCCTGCTACCCGCAGGAAATTGAAGGCATTGACAGTTTTGCCGTTGGCCGACGACGACGTACCACAGTTCACTTCGCCATCATCTGCCAGCGACTCGCTGATTGAATCCACCGTTGCCTGCTGTATTAACTCCACGGTAGCGTTGCGGATTTCTTTGAATTCACGATCGGCCAACTCAAACAGTGCAGAAAGGACGTTGATCCTGCGTTTGAGGTCATTGGGAATTGATTTTTTGTATTTTATCTTGTGGTCCAGCACACTCCAGGCATCCTGAATCAAAGACCTGATCTGTACTTCGAAGGGATAGCCGTTAAAGCTCTGGTATTCAGGCAATGAGGCCATCGCACTGTCGGAGGCCAGATCCATGTGCAGCCCTTTGTAGCCGAACAAATCCTCAGTACTCTCAATGGCAGCGATTTTGTCGGTGACATCGATAATCTTGAAATGGCCCTTCAAAACCTCGGACACTACAGCGATCTGATCTTCATAGAGGCAGACAATACGAATACCGATCAGATCGGAAAGGAAATCTTTGATCTCGTAGGCCTTTTCATCGACTTCAAGTTTATTCTGGTATTTCCGGTGGAATTTTTTGATGCACTCCTCTTTGTCCTTGACCCGCCCTTCAACTTTGGTCACCTCGCCGACATCGGACTGTTTTATCAATGCGTTGATGGCACGGATATAAGCATTTTTGGCCTCATCAAACAGGGGCCTGTTGCTATCATAATATTTCCTGAAAATGCGTTTTTCGCGTTCGAAATCCAGAGAGGCCAATGGCGACTCCTTCCATAATGAAAATGGGTAAAAATGGTTTATATGTCGAAATTATAAGACTGCAGAAGAACCGGAAGCAAGGTTACCGATGTTCGGGGGACCTCCCCTCGCCAGTTGGATGGAACGTCAATTATGTATGGTGGGAGTCTAGCGAATAAACGAAGGGGATAC
>JBPPMD010000268.1:0-4253 GCA_051305875.1 Desulfuromonadales bacterium
CGGCCTACCTCCGACAGCGGCAAGGGTTATTCGATTACCGGTCACCACGAAATCAACATCCCGCTATTCGCTGCGGCAGTCCTTGACAGATTGGCTTGCCCCCCTCACCCCTAACTCCTTACTCCTTACTCCTCACGAACCTAAGGGTCACAATATGGATCGTCTGAACGTTGAACGTTTTCTGGCCAGTCTGAGCGACCTCCGCGTCCTGGTTGTCGGTGACCTGATGCTGGACGAGTACGTCTGGGGTAAAGTCGAGCGCATATCTCCCGAAGCCCCGGTGCAGGTGGTCGAGGTTTACAACGACGATCTGCGCCTGGGTGGTGCGGGCAATGTGATCAATAACCTGGTCGCCCTCGGCGTTTCTGTCTCTGTCGCCAGCGTGTTGGGTGATGATGCCGATGGCTGCCTGCTGCAACAGAAGCTGGAACGTCTCGGAGTCGATACCGGCGGAGTGGTTTGTGATGCCGGCCGCACGACCAGTCGCAAAACCCGGGTGATGGCCAATAACCAGCAGATCGTTCGTATCGACCGTGAGACCCGACTTGATATAACCACGGAACACATAGAGCAGTTGACCAGCTCTGTGCGTGCAGCGCTGCCGACCTGCCAGGTGATTCTGGTTTCCGATTATCTCAAAGGGGTTCTTCCGGAAAGCTTTCTCCAGGCAATTATGGCCGCCGGACGTGAGGCCGGGGTGCCGGTGGTTGTCGATCCGAAAGGCAGCGATTTCCACAAGTATCGTGGCGCGACCGTGCTGACGCCGAATCGCAAGGAAGCCCAGATCGCCTCGGGGGTCGCCATCGTCGATGAGGCGAGTCTGCACAAGGCCGGACACAGCCTGTGCGACGCGCTCGCACTGGAGACGCTGGTGCTGACCCGCAGCGAAGAGGGGATGAGCCTGTTCTTCCGTGACGGCCGTGACGAGCATATGGCCACGGAAGCCCGCGAGGTGTTTGATGTCTCCGGAGCCGGCGATACCGTGCTTGCCCTGATCGGCGTTGGCCTGGCAGCCGGACTGTCAATGCAGGAAGCGGCCTGGGTTTCCAACGTCGCAGCAGGAATCGTCGTCGGTAAAATAGGGACCTCAACCGTTTCACCTGATGAGATTCTTAACACGATAGCGCGTCAGCATAAAGACAGTGACTTGAAAATTCACGATTGCCTGGAGCTGGCCAGACTGTTGGATAAACGCCGCGCCCAGGGCGACAAGATCGTTTTCACCAACGGTTGTTTCGATTTGATGCATGTCGGCCACGTCAAGTATCTGCAGGCGGCCCGCAAGCTCGGCGACCTGTTGGTGCTCGGGCTGAACTCCGATGATTCCATCCGTCGCCTGAAGGGCGAAAAGCGTCCCCTGATCGGCGAGTCCGAACGGGCGCATATCATGGCCGCCCTGAATTGCGTAGATTATGTCGTAATCTTCAACGAAGACACGCCCCTGGAATTAATCAGCGCACTCAGACCGGACATCCTGGTCAAAGGCGGTGACTATGACCTGGACGGCGTCGTTGGCCGTGAGCTCGTGGAAAGTTACGGCGGCCGGGTCGAACTGATCCAGTTCGTCGAAGGTCGCTCCACCTCCAGCCTCATCGACAAGATCCTTAAGTCTTATGGCTAGCAGTGGGAAGTGAGGCTTGAGGCTTGAGGCTTGAGGCTTGAGGCTGGAGGCTGGAGGAGTGAGGAGTGAGGAGTGAGGAGTGAGGAGTGAGGAGTGAGGAGTGAGGAGTGAGGAAAACACCCGCCGGGCGGTGTTCCTGGACCGCGATGGCACCATCAACGTCGAGAAAGACTACCTGCACAAGGTCGAGGATTTCGAGTTTATCCCCGGCGCGCCGGAAGCGATCAAAAGGCTCAAAGACGCCGGCTTCTTCGTGATTGTCGTCAGCAACCAGTCCGGAATCGGCCGCGGTTACTTCGACGAACAGACGGTCGAGACACTGCATGCGCATATTCAGACTGAACTGGCCGCGTATGGCACCTCCATCGATGGCTTCTACTTCTGCCCCCATCATCCCGAATATGGCCTCGATCATTACCAGGTCGACTGTGAATGCCGCAAAGGCGCGCCGGGGATGTTGCTGCAGGCTGCCAGGGAACATGATATCGACTTGCAGAAATCGTTCATGATCGGCGATAAACCGGCAGACATCGAGGCCGGACAACGAGCCGGTTGCCAGTCTATCCTGGTAATGACCGGCTATGGAGAAACCGCTGCATTAGACCCTAAGATTGCATCAGTGAAAAAGTGCTGTGATCTCAGCGATGCTGTCAGTCTGGTTCTTGACTGCTGAAACGTGAAACCGTGAGGAGTGAGGAGTGAGGATTCAACAGTCCTTAAGAATTGACCCTTGCGACCATATGACGTATAGTTTATAGAAAGTTATACGTCGTACTGATGCGGAGGTAAATCATGCAGACCAAATTGACCTTGCGGCTTGAAGTTGAACTGATCGACCAGGCCAAGAGCTATGCGGCACGTTCCGGTAAATCAGTTTCGCAAGTCGTGGCAGACTACTTCCGCCTGCTCCCGGCCGGGAACGGGCAAGTCAGTGAGCCCTCGGCTACGCCGCTGACCCGCTCCCTCCGTGGTGTGTTGCGCGGGGTGGCGCTGGATGAAGAGGATTACCGGCGACACCTGAAAGAGAAACACACGTGAAGGTCGTTTTCGACACCAACGTTGTCCTCGATCTGCTCATGGATCGTACCCCCTATGCCGATGCAGCGGCCGTGCTGTTTGCCGCCGTCGAGCAGGGAGAGATCGCCGGTTGCCTCTGTGGGACGACCATCACCACGATCCACTACCTGGCCGCCAAAGGCTTGGGGCGAGACCGTGCCCGCACCGAAATCGGCAAGTTGCTCAATCTTTTCGAGATTGCTCCGATCACCCGCCCGGTCCTGCAGGAAGCCTTGGATAACAATTTCGATGACTTCGAAGATGCCGTGATCTATCAGGCGGCCTGTCATGTCGGTGCTCAGGCAATCGTTACACGCAATAGCAGGGACTTTCGCTGCTCTGGCCTGTCGGTATGCTCGCCAGATGAGTTGCTCAAGACTTTGCAGGCGACACGTGGGAACAAATAAGAGGAACGATTGTGCTGCGCACGTTGAATCGTTGATTGTGCTACGCACGTTGAATCGTTGAATCGTTTTAAGCATTAAGCAATTCAACAGTTTTTGCGCCTGATCAGCGTTCATCAGATTTGATCAGCGTCCCATTATTTTGATCTTAAAAGCAAAGGCAACATTAGCCGCAATGAAAATCTATCAAGGTCTATGATTAAACCAAAAAGCAAGAGATTCAGGTGTTGATCTTACAGGTTTTCATAGATCTTGATCAGCCTGTCCGCCGCAGTCTTGGCGGAGGAGGGCGGCTAAATAAAGATTTTGGTTTGGTTTGATCAGCATTCACGGAGGCCGCGGGCTTAAAGCAATAAAGCAGCTACGTCCGGAAAGACCGAATTTCAGGGAGACGATATGAAACCATCAATAGCCCTTCAATCTCATCGCGAGAAAGTGAAAAATATTGCCCTGAGCCACCGTGTTAAGAACGTCCGTGTATTCGGTTCCGTGCTCCATGGCAATGATACCGACGACAGCGATCTTGACTTGTTGGTCGACCCCACGCCGGATACCACATTGATGGATATAGGCGCGATCAGATTTGAGCTTCGTAATCTGCTTGGCGTTCAGGTGGATGTGCTGACTCCAATGGCATTGCCTGCAAAATTCCGGAATCGTGTGATCGAGGAGGCCAGGCCAATATGAATCGAGCACACAAACTCCGCGCCAGAGACTACCTGGCCCACATTCTGGAGGCGATCGAGCGTATCAACCGTTACGTCGCCGATATGAACGAGGAAGAGTTTATCGGGGATGAAAAGACCCAGGATGCGGTAATCCGCAATTTCGAGATCATTGGTGAGGCATCCAATAATATTCAACGCCATCATCCCGAGTTTGCGGCAGATCATCCCGGAGTGCCATGGGGTATAGCTTACGAGATGCGTAATGCACTGGCCCATGGATACTTTCTGGTCGACGTGGCAATTGTCTGGAAAACGATTCAGATGGATCTTCCGGGGATGGCCGATGAGATTCACCAACTGGAGAAGATGCTGGCGGAAGAGCCTTAAACGCTTCAACGGTTTTTAGCCCTAAGCGATTCAACGATTCAACGGTTTTTAGCCCTAACGTCCACTAGAATGGGAGGTGAGCCGATGATTGACCTGAAAGAACTACATGCCCAGTTC
>JBPPMD010000294.1:0-2123 GCA_051305875.1 Desulfuromonadales bacterium
GGAGAGCGCCGCCGGCCAGGTCTTTAATGGCATGGCGCTGCCTTGTGCCCCGGAAAAGCTAGGCGACGCCGAATTCTGTCGGGATCATGCTATTCGCTATCCTTATGTGGGTGGCTCCATGGCCAAGGGGATCAGCTCGGTGGCCATGGTCGAAGCTTTGGCCCAGGCCGGCATGCTCGGATTCTTTGGTGCCGCAGGTCTGCTGGTCGAGGAAGTCGAAGTGGCCATCGATCAACTGCAAAGCCGCGTGCCCGAATGTTCCTACGGTTTCAACCTGATTCACAGCCCCAACGAGCCGGAGCTGGAAAACGCCCTGGTCGACCTCTATCTGCGCCGGGGCATCGCGCTGGTGGAAGCATCAGCATTCCTTGATCTGACTCCGGCCCTGGTGCGCTACCGGACCCACGGCATCCGCCGCGATGGCGAAGGACGAATCGTCACGCCGAATCGCGTCATCGCCAAAATCTCCCGTGAGGAAGTGGCCGCGAAGTTTTTTGCGCCACCGCCGGAGCGTTTTTTGCGCGAGTTGGTTGCTTCGGGACAGCTGACCGCTGACCAGGCTCGGTGGGCTGGCGAGATTCCGATGGCCCAGGATGTGACTGTTGAATCCGATTCCGGGGGACATACTGACAACCGTCCGGCCCTTGCTTTGTTCCCGACTATCCAGGCGCAGAAAAATGTTTGTCAGATGCAGTATAATTATGTGCAGCCACTGCGCGTCGGTCTCGGCGGCGGCATCGCCACGCCGGCTGCTGCTGCGGCGGCGTTTACTCTGGGCGCGGCCTACCTGGTGACCGGCACAGTCAATCAGGCCTGTGTTGAATCGGGCACCTGTGACGAAGTGCGCCAGATGCTTGCTGAAACCCGGCAGGCTGATGTCACCATGGCGCCGTCTGGCGATATGTTCGAGATGGGCGTAAACGTCCAGGTGATCAAACGTGGTACCATGTTCTCCATGCGTGCGTCCAAGCTTTACGAGCTGTATCGGGCGCACAACAGCATCGAGGACCTGCCGGTCGGTGAACGGCAGAAATTGGAAAAAACGATTTTTCGCAAGGATCTCAATCAGGTCTGGGAGGAGACGCGCCGCTACTTTCAACAACGCGATCCTCGTCAGCTGGCCAAGGCTGAGCGCGATCCGAAATACAAGATGGCGCTGGTGTTTCGCTGGTACCTCGGCCAGTCACCGGTCTGGGCCAACCGCGGTGAACCGGATCGGCGACTCGACTATCAGATCTGGTGCGGCCCGGCCATGGGGGCTTTCAATGAATGGGTCAAAGGTTCTTTTCTGGAAGCGCCCGGGCAAAGACGGGTTGCAACTGTTGCATGGAATATCCTCTTTGGTGCGGCCGTATTGATGCGGGCCAACCAACTTAAACTTCAAGGGGTACGCCTCGACGATGAGGCAGAACTCTCGGCGCCCCTGGAAATCGAACAGATCAAGGAGTTTCTCAGTTGAAAAAATACAGCGGAGAAGAGAACCGCCAGGCAGCAGCGACGCCACTGGCCATTGTCGGTATCGGCTGCTTGTTTCCCCAGGCAGAGGATAAGGGGACTTTCTGGACCAACATCAAGAATGGTACTGATGCGATTATCGAGGTCCCGGAAAGTCACTGGCGTTCTGATGATTATTTTGATCCGGATCCTAAAGCTGCCGATAAGGTTTACGCCAAATACGGCGGTTTCCTTGCGCCGGTCGATTTCAACCCGATGGAATATGGTGTACTGCCCAATGCACTGGAAGCGATCGATACCTCGCAGTTGCTCGGACTGGTAGCCGTCGACCAGGCGCTTCAGGATGCCGGCTACACTGCCGGCAAGGAATTCGACCGCGACCGGGTCAGTGTGATTCTTGGTGTGACCGGAACGCTGGAGCTCGTGGTGCCCCTCGGTGCCCGCCTCGGTCATCCGCGTTGGCGCGAAGCGCTAAAAGACGCCGGGATTGCTGATGCGATTGCCGAAGATGTCGTGCAGCGCATCAGCGACTCCTACGTGCCCTGGCAGGAGAATTCTTTCCCGGGTCTGCTGGGCAACGTGGTCGCCGGACGGATCAGCAAGCATTTTGATTTCGGCGGTACCAACTGCGTGGTTGACGCAGCTTGCGGCAGTTCCTTGAGTGCCCT
>JBPPMD010000182.1:0-21708 GCA_051305875.1 Desulfuromonadales bacterium
ATAGAAACTTGCATAAGTCAAAAACGGTGATGACAACCTCGTTTTGCAAGTGGCTCAGATGCCCGGGAATGTCCTACGACAGATTCTCACCAACAACCTTCCGGCATCCGACGCTTACTTTTCGACTCCCTGGAAAGTATGGTATAGTGCTTTCAACATAATTAAGCACTTGGCATGGACAACTTGATGATAACCCACACCACAATTTTAAGACTCAGGACTTCATTGTTTATCCCACTTCTGCCCCTGTTCGTCGCTTGCCATTTATCAACAGTTGAGGCAGTGGCCCAGCAAACCGATCACGACAGGGCTCAAACCATTCGGCCGGAAACGACCTTGGGCCTGCAGGCTTTTTACCAAACCCTCGACTACGACTGGAGGCAGCTGGACAAGGGTGTGCCGCCACTTATTCTCGAGAACATTCCGACTGACATAACATACTCGGTCAATACGGCCTCAAAGAAACGTACTTTTTTCATGGGGCTGTTACCGATGGTTTTACTGGCCAACCAGGAGATTGAAGCAGAGCGCGAAGAAATTCTGCAGATATTTGAACGGCACAGAACCGGAACATTGAATTTTGACGACAGGCAACGTCTCGAAACGATAGCCAACCGTTACGGCCTGCGCGGAGATATGCTTAATGATCATCGGATGCGCTCACGCTTGCTGCGAAGAGTTGACACACTGCCCCCGGCGTTGGTACTGGCCCAGGCCGCCAACGAATCCGCCTGGGGAACCTCTAAGTTCGCACAACGTGGGAACAACCTCTTCGGCGAATGGACTTTCAGACCCGGCACCGGGATCGTGCCGGAGGATCGCCCGCCAGGGGAAATCTATGAGGTGCGAAAATTCTCAAGCATTTACGAATCGATCCGTAGCTATATGAACAATCTCAATAGCAACGGTGCTTACCGCAAATTGCGCGACATCAGGGAAAAGCTGCGTCAGGCGGAGCAACCGGTTACAGGGATCGCTTTAACAACAGGTTTGCTAAAATACTCGCAGCGTGGCGAGGATTACATCGAGGAGATTCAGGCGATGATTCGCCAGAACAGGTTGTCACTTGCAAACAGTGCGTTTCTTCGCCAACCGGAAACAGCTGGAGTGAGCAGAACCAGGACCTCCGGCAGCGGCCTTTTCTCATCGAGAAACAGAATGATCGGTGGATTCTCCTCAATGGTGCAGAATCCATAGCTGACTGAACCAGTACCAGGATTTGCCGTTGGCGTCCCTGGCCGTCAAGGTGTATTTACTGCGTCTTCCGGAAAGCGGTTGCAGCGAAGTAACCTCGTAAAGACCATCCTCTCCACTTACTTGCGTGACCAGACAATCCGACTGCCCTTGAACAAAACAGCGCAGAGAGCTGCTGTCAATATTCTGCTTCAAATAAAACCTCAGTCTTGGCGGATTATCCTCTTTAACGACCGGGCTGGAGGGTGAGACGACACGGACTGACAACCTTTTCATAAAGAGCTTACTGCTAAACTCAGCAATAGAGGCAAATTCGCCTCCCACAGGGAAGCGTGGCAAACTGAAAAGATCCTGCCCGGCATCAACGACCCCTGACTGCTGACCGACTGCCGCTTCGAAACCAGCCACCTTTACCAAGCTGGCCAACTCCGGCGTAAACTCACCATAGGGATAGGCAAACAGCTTTGGAGAAGAGCCAAGCTGCTTCTCAAATGCCTGCTGAGAACGATAAAGGTCTTCTGCTACCCGTATGATCCAATCAGCCTCACTTTCAGAAACCAACCTGTCGAGCAAATAGGCGTGACTTGCCGAGTGGTTACCAATTTCAACGCCTTCGCCTTGCAACACCCTGAGTTCCTGCCAGCTGAGATACTCGTTTCCGCCAACTGAATCCGTACTCACAAAGAGTGTTGCCGGGTAACCATACTCCTTCAATAACGGCCAACCATCCGTAAAGAATGAACGATAAGCATCATCAACCGTAATCACGGCACAGCGTTGCGGCAGGCTGACCCCCTTTTGCAATTTCTCGACGACCTCGCCGAGTTTGAGGACAGTAAACTGCTGTTGAGACAAGAGCTCGAGATGAGCGCGGAAATCCTGCAGGGATACGTTGGTTGAGGGATAGCGTGCATCGTTAAATCGATGGTAAACGAAGACGTTCGCCTGGTCAGCAAACACAGGGCCAGCCAACAGCAGGAGGAAAATCAGCAGTCCGGACTGGAAAATTTTCAACAAATGGCTATCTCTTGCTTTTTTCACTTCTCGGCGGTTTGACCTTAGAACGCAAATAGCGGCGGATACTGTTACGTGCACGCGGCATAACAGCCCATTCCAGCCATTTAGGCAGCACTGTTGGATTATCGGCGGTTTCGACCTCAATCTGATCTCCGTCCATCAAACGAGCCTTGAGTTGACGAGTCTTGCCGTTGATACGCACACGAACTGCATGTAAACCCAACTCTTCATGGATATCGAAAGCAAAGTCAAGAGCACTGCTTCCTTCCGGCAGCGAACGTACATCACCCTGTGGAGTATAAACCTGAATTGAAGCAGATGCCAGTCGCAGGCTCTCCATATCAAAAGCCGACTCACCCTCTATCAGTGACTGCATTAAATCTTCAAAACTCGAACTGCGAAATTCGAAACCAGGGGCCAAAACCCCCGATTCGTTGAATCGCGACAGCTTGCGTGTAGTAATTTCAACCCGCAAGCGAATTTCACCAGCCTGCACACTGGTCTTCAAAGCCTGATAACCAAATGGCGACGGAACATGCAGATGATCACGTAGTTTTCCCGGAATCGGCGGGTACAGTCGATGCAGCAGACCAAGTGCGTGGTAGGCATCCATGGAACGATCGACCAGTATATCAAGGGTATAGAGGGCAGGCAGGCCACGGGCAGTCGCCCGGGCTGCGACGATGGAGAATGGCCGCCAGCGATCTTTGACCAGAGCATCGATTTTGTAATGCTCAAGGATATTGTGCACTTCTGAACGGATGCGGCCAAGTGCGGCCTCATGCGTTTTGCGCATCTCGTTCACAGCTGCTTCGTAATGCACCGCTCTGTTCGGGTAGAGGATACCCAGGGAAAGTGCGTCAAGCTCAGTGGCTACACGCCCCATGCCGAGGTGCCTGGCAAGAGGGACATAGATAGTGCGCGTTTCTTCTGCAATCAGACGCTGCTTTATAGGGTCAAGGGCCTGGATGGTCTGCAGGTTGTCGATTCGATCCCAGAATTTCAGACAGAGGACACGAATGTCTCTTACTGCCAGAAGTACCTGCTTGCGGTACGTTTGCTCTTTCAGGACGTTACGACTGAGAAGACCATCATCGACCTTGGTCAAACCATCGACCAGCAGTCCGATTTCCATGCCAAACATATCACTGACATTTTCAAGGGTTGTTGCAGTGTCTTCTACGACGTCATGCAGAAGAGCGGCAATGACTGAAGCGAAATCCATCCAGTGCCGAGCGGCCATATGTGCGACACGTAAAGGATGAAAGAAATAAGGTTCGCCAGATTTGCGAACCTGCTGGCTATGGGCTTCCTGCGCAAGATTGATCGCTTTCTGCAGGCTTTCAATTGATTCGTCGAGAACTTTCTCGCTGAGACTCCCACCATGATGCGTAACCAGTAATTCCATGATCTCATTGATCAGGCGATGCTGGCGTTTTCCATCATAACATTCCGGCCTGTCCGGTCGAGATATCGGTTGACGAACAATGTCCATGTAACCACGCTTCCATACAAAGATATAAGGTAACTATTCAGCACATAAGCGAGTGCATGTGATCTGCACCCATTGCCTGCGTCCAACGTTGTCACTTAACTTCCCGCAAGCAACAGCTGCAGCCCACATGCTGTGCCGTTGAGTAAGGGAACTGAATAGTTACGATATAAGTTTGATAGTAAAACAGAAACAGCAGGCGCGCAACTGTGTTGCCGGCCTGATAAATCCTATCAAGGCTCCATCAGCCGGGAGGCCACCCCATATCCCGGCCACCCAACAGGTGGAAATGGATATGCCAGACGACCTGGCCACCGGCTTCGTTACAATTGTTGACAATTCGAAAACCATCCTCGGAAAAACCCATGTCGTGAGCAATTTTACCTGCGACCTGGAAAACATGGCCGATCAGTTCATTATCAGCCGTTGTCAGGTCGAGAGTGGTACGGATGTGCTTGCGCGGAACAATCAGATAGTGTTTGGGAGCTTGAGGATTAATATCCTCAAGGACGATGACCCGGTCATCCTGATAGACGGGTTTTCCCGGGATCTCTCCGGAGATAAGTTTACAGAAGATGCAGTTGTCCGGCATGTCCTTCTCCTTCCATAGAGCTGGTGTCAACAGTGTCCTCATCCAGAGGAATAACATGCCACCGTTCACGGGCGGCACGTTTACCTAAATCCAGATTATGACTGAAGAGAATCAATTGTCCATCCGCTGAAGCAAGATCAATCAGGTTGAGGGTCGTCGCCAGACGCTTTTGGTCGAGATGAACAAACGGGTCATCAAGCATCAGTGGCAGCGAACGACCATCATCGCGGACCTTCGCTAACGCAATGCGCAACGACAGATAGATGGCATCAACCGTTCCTCTGCTGAAGTGATCAACAGGCACCCAGCGACGACCATCGACCTGAACCGAAGGAGCCATGTTCTCGTCGAGTTTTATAGCAGCATAACGTCCGCCGGTTATCTTGCCGAACAGCTTGCTGGCTTCATCGTTTAAGCGCGCCAGGTGTGAACGACTGAACTCATCAACAGCTCCGGCGAGCAGATTAATTGCTTTGCGCAAGACCGTGATACGCTCTTCCAACTCCCGCTTGCGATTGTGCAAGGCAGTTCCAGGAATTTTAGCCCTTGAGTCCTGATTGACAGAAAGCTCATTGAACTGCAATCGCAAATTTTGCAATCGCAACTCTTTCCGCTTGAATTCTGCCTCAAAACCAGTCATCAGCGCTTCAAGTTGCAGCAGCTCTTTCTCTGCGTCATCATTGTCTGATGACGCGTTGCCAACCTTTGTGGCTTCTTCATCTTCACTGGCATTGCCGTTCTCGCATGCATCACTTTCCGCCAAAGCAATACCAGCTAGATTCCAACACTTTTCGAGCAACTCACGATGCTTGGTAACGAGTTTTTGCAGCCTGACCAGATCAACGGCAGAAGATGGCAATCCAAACGCCTCGCAGCGTTCACTCAACCCTGCCTGTCGTTTCTGCGCGTCCAACTTTTTCTGCTCAAGGCGACTTCGCTCTTTGCGACTTTCAGACAAAGCTTTTTTTCTTTCAATCTGACGCCAGGCCCCCCAGCCAAGAAACAGGGTGCTGCATATTCCGGCCCCCACAGAAATCCAGAGAAACTGGAAATCCTGCCACCAGGAAACAGCAATCCCGGCGATCAGGACTGCGGCAATGAGACCAAGAGTCATCCATGGCACCGTAGGGATTTTCTTCTCACGGTTGTTGAGCGCAGAGAAGGGTTGTTGCAGTTCGGCAAACTCCTGTCTGACCTGCGCAGCCTCAGAGAGCAGTTCCGGCAACTCTCGCGGTGGATTTTGCGGCAAGCCTGCAGCAGCAAGCTGCTCACCCAGATTTTCATTATTTGTTGATGTTTTGAGGGCTTCCGGCTTTCTTTCAACAACAGTTGAAACAGCATGTTCCGATGTTTCCGGCACTTGACGACGGACATGTTCGATATACCGCAAACCTTTTTCATATTCCTGACGGTCATCTTCCAGCTCAATGGAAAGCTTTTCAATCTGTTCCTTGATGTCAGCGGAGCTATCTATTTCAACAAAAACCGGGACGGTTTCTACAGGCTCAGCTTCACCCTGCTCGTTCAGCTGCTGACAGATTTCTTCGTATTCGCGATCACGCTGTTTATCGCGGCCCCAGGGATTCCTGCGGGTCAGCTGAAAATGTTCATTCAACAGGCCGTCAAGGATCTCTGCATAATCTGTCTCTGCCGTACCGCTGACCAGTGTTCTCAGCTTTTGAGCAAGCTCTTCGCCACTCCATTCCTGCGGCTGGTGTCCAAAGAAATAAGTTGCCCGGAACAGACTCTCGTCGGCAATACCCAGTAAAGATTCAAGTAGAGCGCGATACTCCCGGCAGGACGTACTCCGTCCTCGCAGTGGGGCTTTGCCGGTAAATTGCGACAAGACATGGTAAAGGTCATCTTTTTCAATCAACTCAACTTCATCGGTAATCAGATTACGCTTGACCTGAATTGTGCGCCCCTGCCCTTCAAAAAAGAGTACGGCGGAACAGACGTTACGCCCCCAGGGTTTAAATCTCTCCAGACGATCTGTGCCGAACAGGACAGCAGGAACAGCACCGGCAATGGTCGATTTACCCGCCTCATTCGGCCCGATCACCAGATTCAAGCCACGCCGGAATTCTATGGTCTGACCACGGAATCGGCCGAAGCTTTCCAGTTCTATGCTACGCAGTATCATGAATCCTCTCCACCCATGACCTGGAAACGCGTCAAGAGTAACTGCAGGGCATTTTCCAACAGCATTTTCTCTTCACTATCGGCATGCTCTGCCTGCTTTAGCACCATGCTTACGAGCACACCAGGAACACTCTCTTCGCGAGCCAGAGTCTCGATATGCGCACTACCCAGCAAACCTGTCATGTTGCTCCCCTGTCAAAAGCTCCAGTTATATGTATAAGTTGAGGTATAGCACAGAGCACCGGAAGGTGGCTGCCGCCGGGGCCGGCGCCAAGGAAATAGACCTGATTACTCATAGAACCTTCTCCATACGCAGATGGATCAGGAACTCACGATTACCCTTCGGGCCCAAAACAGGGCTTTCACAAACATCTATCACCTGACAGCCGAGCTGTGTTGCCAGAAGCTTAATTTTCTCGACAACCTGGGCATGTTGTTCCGGGTCGCGGACAATGCCCCCTTTGCCCACCTGCCCCTTGCCTACTTCGAATTGCGGCTTGATCAAAGCGATGACATCACTGCAGGGCGCCAGTAACGTCAAGGTTGCCGGCAAAACTTTCTCCAGCGAGATAAATGAGGCATCGATCACGGCGAGATCGGGAGTGGCATCAAGCGTCTCAGCCGTCAGATGCCTGATGTTGGTACGCTCAAGGTTGACAACCCTGTCGTCATTGCGCAGTTTCCATGCCAGCTGGCCATAGCCAACATCGACGGCTACTACCATTGCCGCACCATTTTGCAGCAGGCAGTCGGTAAACCCACCTGTCGAAGCACCAACGTCAATGGCGATGCGCCCGGTGACACTGAGCTTGAAATAGTCAAGGGCCTCGGCCAATTTCAGTCCGCCTCGGGAAACGTACGGGATATCCTCGCCTCTCAGGCGAATGGATGCGGCGAGATCAACCCGGGTGCCGACCTTGTCGATAGTCTGGTCATCGACCAGAACGCGCCCCGCCAGGATCAGGGCCCTGGCCCGTTCACGCGAACCAGCCAGCTGCAACTGAACCATCAGCTTGTCAATTCTCTCCTTGGCAGCCATCGAAGTTCTAAACCATCCTGCGATCAAGACTAAAGGGTAGCCAGGAATCGTTCTCTTGCTGTAGCACAATCGAGCTGCAGACAGCGGCCAAGAAACAGTTCGAAAATCTGCGTCAGCCATTCAACCTGTTCCAGGAGTGCATGACCGGCCGGAACCATATGCAGCATCGCCAGATGTTTTCTGGCAAAGTCGAGAACCGGCTCAACCGGGACAATATCATCATCCCAGCCATAAACTACAGTCAACTCACGACTGATCGGTAACGGCGCCTGATTAACATAACCGGGCAAACCAAAAGCAGGAGCCATGAGGAACAAGCCAACCGGCCGCACGACCTGAGAGGCAACCGTTGCCACATAACCGCCCATACTTGAACCGACCAGCACAACCGGCCCATCTATCGCTTTGACCTCATCGATCAACCTGACAACGCGCAATTCAGGATCACGGTTATCTCTGTCATCACGGCTGATGACCTGACAACCAAGTCGCTCTGCCACTTTTGCAAGAGCCCTGATCTTTGTTCCCCAGGGGCCGCTTTCGCGCCCATGAGCAAAAATTACGGTCAAAATCTGCATCTGTTTGCCTCACCTGAAATAATTGCAGACTATAGCATGCTTCCCTGCTGAATCACACTGTCAAGATGTAAATTTTCAAGGGAATTTCAGCTCGTTTCGGAATTAAAAAGAAGGCTTGAGCCAGAATCTTGCGGATAACAAAATGTTTATGCACAGGTGAGCAATGAATTTATAAAAAGTGACAGATACAGAGATTCAGCTAGGCAATGAATTTAAAATGACCTGAAGTTCTTCGATGTCATTCAAAGGCTGATCGCAGGTGAAGTTCTGGCAGACATATGCCGTTGCAAGCTCATTCACGATATGCATATGACATGTGAACGGTGCCAGGTCTGCGATTGTCTCCGGATCATCAACCGCTTTGTAAATAACCACCGTCTGCGGCATTTTGCAGTTGCGTACAGCAGACAGCATGATTTCTGTTGAAGATTCTCCGTGAACCCCAACGATGACGACTTCCCGGGTCGGTCGCAATAACCAGTTCGCCGATTGCAGCAACTGCGTGTAACCCGCCGGGTATCTGGACACTTCTGTCGAAACAGACTGTAGCAGTTGCTCAGCTGCGGTTTGCCATATTGGCGCCCCCGTCAGCAGAAACAGTCGGGCAAAAACTTCCAGGGCGATCGAACCGGCTGACGGCGTGGCACCGTCATAGGTGCTTGACGGCCTTACCAGGAGCTGCTCACCATCAGACGGAGTATCGTAAAGCTGCCCACTTTCAGGATCTTGAAAAAACTGCAGCAGCAATTGTGCAATTTCGATGGCCTGCGCCAGATTTTGAGGAACGAAATCAGCAGCATAAAGGTCCAGAAGGCCGCGAGCCAGGAACGCATAGTCTTCCGAAAAGGCGGACACCGCAACTTCGCCCTGACGGTATCGGCGGAACAGACGTCCATCCTGGTTGCGCATCGTCGTCAGGATAAAGTCAGCGATGCGCTGTGCACCAGTGAGGTAACCTCGGTCGCCAAGCATCCTGCCCGCGCTGGCAAATGCCGATATCGCCATTCCGTTCCAGGCGGTAATAATTTTGTCGTCCAGGTGCGGCCTGACACGTTTTTTACGTTCTTCGAAAAGCAGTTTTCGTGATGCTGCAACGGCTTCGCCCGCAACCGACTTTTCAGCTTCAGCAACATTCGGAGTAGAACGATGAAGGATATTGCCGCCAGTGGTTTTACCGGTCATCTCATCATGATAGTTGCCGGCGGTCAGGACATTGTAAGTCTTGCAAAATTCTGCGGCATCAGCGCCCAGGACATCTGCAATTTCCGCCTTCGACCAAAGATAGAATTTCCCTTCGACACCTTCGGAGTCTGCGTCTTCAGCTGAGAAGAGACCACCTTCGGGTGCCGTCATGTCACTCAACAGATAAGAGAGGATTTCGCGTACCGTTGCGGCATAGATATCGGCGCCGGTGATCTGCCAGGCCTCAAGGTAAGCAGGGACCAGCCCAGCCTGATCGTAGAGCATCTTTTCAAAATGCGGCACCAGCCATTTCTCATCCGTCGCATAACGATGGAAACCGAAGCCGAGCTGGTCGTAAATTCCACCGTTGCGCATCGCCTGCAACGTCTGCTCGACCATCGACAAACATTGCACGTCTCCAGAGCGCATGAATTGCTGCAACAGGAAAGTCAGGTCATGAGGGCGCGGAAACTTGGGAGACTGGCCGAACCCTCCATGCTGTCTGTCATAGCTTTTTTTAAGCGTCTCCTCAGCCTCTGCATACAAATCAAGTTTGACAGTTTTCCTTTCGACAGCGCTCCTGCCTGCCTGCAGTTCGGCAGTAATTTCGTGTGCCGCATTGCGAAGCAACTCCGGATTATCGTGCCAATTGGTCGTTACCCTCGGCAGAAGCTCCATCAAACCCGGCCGTCCGTGGCGGCCATGCTTGGGGATGTAGGTCGCGGCATAAAAGGGCAGTGCCTCCGGCGTCATAATGATGGTCAGCGGCCAGCCACCGCTGTTCGTCAGTCTCTGACATACCTCCATATAGACCTGATCGATATCCGGTCGCTCTTCACGGTCAACTTTGATAGAGACATAATCACTGTTGAGAAGCTCGGCGACCTCGGCATCCTCGAAGCACTCATGGGCCATGACATGACACCAATGACAGGTCGAGTAGCCGACAGACAGGAAAATCAGCTTGTTTTCACTGCGGGCACGCTCAAAAGCCGACTCCGACCATGGGTACCAGTCAACAGGGTTATTGATATGCTGCAGTAGATATGGGCTTTTTTCTGTTTGCAGATGATTCATCGATTTCGCTGCCATTGAAAGGGTTGTCGTGCCAAGCAGTCTCTTGCGGTTCGTTCGCAATACGTGTAGAAGTACTTAATACAGACTCCGGATAGAAAAGCTCTTGCCATTCACCGGGAAAGGACTGCAAATGCTTGGATATGCTGCCTTGCTGGATAATTCGTTTGGAGAGCAACTGCGCGTCGCTTTCAACAATTTCACCAGTCTCCTAAGAGATGTACCCTTCTATTGGTATGTTGTCGCCCTGGCCTTGCTGGTCGTCTTGTTCAAACTCCTGATCAAGAAATGAACGTTGATATCACCCTTGACCCACCCGTCTCTCAGGCTAACGCCTGCCCTCTCCTTCCAGATCGTCTCCTGGCCTCTCAAGGCTGACACGGCCAATCAGGCCGGCCCGCAGTTCACGCAAAAGCAATTCCGATGCACGCAGATGATCAACACAGCCGCCGGCGATCAGGCAACCACGTTTACGGCCGATAAGATCAATCAGGGCAGAAGCGCTCTCTGGCATTTCTGCAAGTTTGTAACGGATGGCAAGCGGCTCGTAGTATCGGCTCATCAAATACTCGGCAGCAAACAGCGCAACGCCCTCATAATCCATGCCACCCTCACCGATTGCGCCGCTGGCTGCTAATCGATAGGCACTCTTCTGGTTGCGGATGTCGGGCCAGAGCAAGCCGGGGGTGTCGGCAAGGTGAATGCCGTTGCGCAGATCGATCTGTTGCGGACAGGTCGTGATCGCCGGTTTATCACCGACACGCGCCATCTTCTTACCGGCCAGAGTGTTGATCAACGTCGATTTGCCGACATTGGGAATGCCGACAACCATGGCACGCAAGGTTTTCCCAGGCACACCACGATGAGGTACCAGGCGACGACAGAGCTTGGGGATTTGACCGGCGGCTGAGCGTTTCTTTGCTTCCAGTGGGATGGCCTTCACGCCCTTCATCTGATCGAAATACTCCACCCACGCGTCAGTCACCTCTGGATCTGCGAGATCGCTTTTATTCAGGACTTTGATACAGGGCTTGTTACCACGGAGCTTTTCCAGCATCGGGTTGGCGCTGGAAACCGGCAACCGCGCATCAAGAACTTCGATAATCAAGTCAATCTTCGGCAACACCTCGGCGATCTGCCGTTTGGCTTTCGCCATGTGTCCCGGGTACCATTCAATTTTCATTCATTACCTTCATGGAAATCACTGGCCTTGCCTGCATCTTGAATCTGAAACAACACACCCATCAATACGATTTACGAAAAATTGTTTTATGACACTTCGGACAGGGGGGAATTCGGGCTGTTTTCGACATATGCATTTCAGCATTGCAGTCTTTGCAGGTCAAGGTTCCCGGGCTGGTGATTTCGCCGGTTTTATACTCAAGGGACTTTTCAGATTTCTCGGCAAGTTCGGTAAGACTCGCGGCAGCGCTTGTCAAAATTCGAGAAAAGGCACTTTGCACTCCGACAGCCACTCGCAGCGGTTCGACAGCTTTTTTTACAGCTTCTGTGGCCTTGCCGGCATTCGCTTTCAAGTCTCGACGGACATATTCACCAAGCTTGTCTGCACGCTCGCGCGAAAATTCACCTGCGGCAGAAAGTTCTTCCTTGGCTCTTTTGAGTGCCTCATCAAAGGTTTTCTTCCCCTCTTCAAGGAGATCAGCAGTACGGGAAGCTAATTTCTCATAAAGCCCGACCTCTTCTTGTTCAGTTTTTTTGTCGTTCTGATCATTCATGACATCTCTCCAGGTTAAAGTAGACTACAACAGCATATGCGTAAAGATTACCACAAAGGACGTCTGTTGATGACCTATGAAATCAATATTTTACAATTTTGACAGCAAAAGGGAGCGCATGGGAACAGTCCAGTTTATAGTGCAGAGAAAAGATACAGAAAAAGAAATTGAAGAAACAGTCAGCACGTGCGAAGATTATACGTCTTTTAAAGTTGATGCATTCGCAAATAGTCATGGGATGGCTAAGCAAAAATTTCGCCCTACAAGGCTTGGTGTTTTTTCAGGGGCGAAGGCATACATAAGGTCTGTCGAGGTCCTGAAAAAGCGCCATAACGCTGTAGGGCGGACTTTTTGCGACGCCATCAAAGTTGTAAGCAGATCAATAATGGAGGTAAGCATGCAGAGTCGATATATCCTGACCGCCTTTGGCAAAGACAGGCATGGCATAGTTGCCGATGTGACGCAAATTTTATACGAGAACGACTGCAATCTAGAAGACACCACCATGTCGATGTTAGCTGATGAATTTACAATAAACCTGCTGTTCTCATCCAACAACAGGGATATCGAAGCAACTCTCCTTGAGGAGTGTCGCAATTTGGAGCAACAGAAAAGCATTGCAGCTTTCATTCGCCCTGTTAAAGAACGTAGACCGGCGAGCCAGGCAGGTTTTTTTACTTGTAAACTGCATGTCGAAGGGATGGATCAGGCGGGCATCGTTTTCAAAATAAGTCGTTTTCTCTCTGAGAATTCATTGAATATTGTCGATTTAAAATCAACGGTGAAGATCACTCCGGAGAGTGGCACAGCGCTATATTTAATGGATATCCACATACAGGGCCCGGGTTCGTCTTCAAAAAAAGCCATGGAAGAGGGTTTGAACATCGTTGCTGAAGAGCTTAATGTGGAAATCACTATTGAAACTTAAGAAACAACTCCTCATGATTTACAGGCATATTTACAACCCGGCAAACGAAAATTTATTTGATAGAATGCATATACGACATCCGCCAGCGACATTGGAGGCTGTCCGAGAATAAAAGCCCGGCTGCAAACCCAGCCGTTTGGCCCATATTTCAGCTCCTTTTTGCCCCATAGCTACGGCTATGAGGCTGCAAACGAGCTAAAATCTGTTCTCAAACTTCTGGATTTTCGCTACGGCCCTTATTCTCGGACAGCCTCCTTGGATAGCGGCAAGTGAGGTAATGCCATGCACAGGGACAACGTACTCAACGTACTGCAACAATCTGAAGAAAAACATTCACGTTTTTTGAAGGCATGGAAGCATGGCGTTGAATTTTTTGGCCCACATTTTTTTGGCCCTCAAACTCCGGAGACCGCCAGCTGCAAAGAAGAGCTGGTGCCCCTGAGGGATATCATTGAAGCTGTCTTCGAGCAGGAGAGCGAAGGTGAAGAACAGTTTCTTGCAGCCATGGTGAGCTTTTACGATCCAGCCTGGGGTGAAGAACTGGCGAGCCGCATCGAATGCCACAAATCACTTTGTGGGCTGACCTTTGATCTCGATCATGAATGCACCGAGATAGTATGTGAGCTGCTGTTGAATTATGAAGGCTGGTGACTCAATAACAGCAAAAGCAACCTTATAAAGAATTCCTGAATCCGTGAGTTTGATTTGGCTCTGCCGATTTCAAGCCATTTTGCAGACTCAGCAGGTGAGGCGTAAATCTTCAGGCGGAAACCGGGCATTTGGTTTTTCTCTTCTCTCTTCACCCTTCGCTCCTCACGGATTCAGTGAATTGAAAACGCGTTGTGTCCATCCCGGGGTTCCGGATGGGCACGAACTGTTAATGTGGAATAAATAATACCCGGCAACGGATGAAAAAAACTGAATTGTTGTTATAATTGTAATCAAGCAACGTTGCTTGTAACTTAAACCCCTCACAAGGAGGATCTGCCTATCGAGAATAAGCCTGATCACTGTGAATATTTCCAAACCAACCGGCGCTTGATACCGCCGGAATAACCCGTGATGAGGGTACACAGATAGGTTAATCGAAGGCCTGCGCATCAAGCGGCAGGCCTTTCACTTTGACAACTATGCAGCAGGCGATTATTCTCCCCGCTGCGAGATCAGCTCGTCACAGAGGGCATAATAAATCTCTTCCCCCGCCAGGAAAGACTTGATCTGCACTCCCATCCCACCTTTTAGTTTATTCAAAAAACTTGGCGGAATCTTTTTGCCCCATTTAACTTCACCGATCAAAGCAATCAACCCTTGGGATGCTTGATTTCAACCCTGATTGCCACTCCTGGTTTGAAAACGATTGCCGAGCGGATAAAGAGGCCATCATGATTGAAATCATCGGTGAAACCGAACTTTTCACTTTTGTCGATTCCAAAGTTGACCGAGATCCGTTTACGGTGACGCTTCTTAAAGCGGTCTTCCCCCATAATTTCCCCATTCATTCCCTACAAATCACTACAAATCAAGGTGCAGTTAGAATTAACGCCGTAGGGTGGACTTTTTGCGACGCCATCACTCTTAATCAGTTCATAGTACTAAGACTGTTCTCGACAATATTTGGCACGACGTTCTTTCAGAATCTCCGCGTGTCTGGCTTCTTCACCAGCCAGCCAGGCAAAGACCTCTTTACCATCATCCGTCTGCGCCAATGCGCTCGCCTTGAGAAAATATTCTGCGAACTTCACTTCCGCCTCAATGGCCATATCCAAGGCTTGAATATCTGCTGTATCGGTTTTCAAAACCGCTTCCAGTCGCTCGGCATCCGGAAAAATTTTCGCCGTGGAAAACTGGCTGAGATACGGCAAAAGCTCTTCTTCACCTTCAGCAAAGGCACCATCCTGGTAATTTGCTTCCAGCTGATTCAAACGCCGGAGATGTTCAACTTCATCCTGGGCAAGCCAGCTAAAAAGTTCTTTCAACAAAAGATCAGACGCCCGCTCAGCCATCGTGGAGTAAAAGCGATGACCGTTTTTTTCAACATCTTTTGCTGCCGCAATAACCTCAAAACCACTGAAGTATTTGATACCACTCATAAATATTGCCTCCATACCTGATATGCAATTTTTGTAACCCAAACGGGAGGTTCTGTCAATTACCAAACAGTTTTTGCAATGAATCCTGCAATAGTTTGCGCGCCGGATCCTCTGCAGGTGCGGAGTCCTTTTCTGCAGGTTGCTGATCAGTATCCTGTGATGCCGGCTCCGACCGCTTGAGGAGTTTGTCAATCTGGCGACCCACTTCGTTGCTTAATGCCTTTGAAGCCTGCTCCTGCACACCTTTGGGATCCAACCCGAAACCTGGTGAGGCGAAACTGCCCTTGAGCAGTAGCGGTATCTGGGTCCAACCGTCCTTATCTGCAAGATAGCCTAAGACGCCGCCTTTTTTATCCAGCCTTGCTGATAACTCCGGGCTCAGGCGCGTATCAAGGGCCATATTCAGAGATCCATCAAGACCGATGGTGCCTTTTGGGAAAAGCTTAAGCCTGCTGCTCAGCAGTCGGCTGTCCAGTATGACTTTGCCATTCTCAACTTTGAACTGACCTTTAAAATCATCAAACGGGATATCTTTCAGCTCTGGAAGCTGCAGAACTTCACTCAAACCACCGACCAGACCAGGACTGACCAGGCGTCCGTCCGCAACAAGCATGTTGCCATCTCCGGAAAGATTGCGACTGAGTGCCTGCCACTCTGTTCCACGTCCATTGAGAGAAAATGTCAGATCCATGGCCCCCAGCAGGTTGCCGGCAGCCTTCGGTGCAAATGCTGTCAGCAACGGATCCGCTTGTATGGCTTTCAACCCAAGTTGAGCTGAATAAGCCAGATCTTTTTTGCCCAGATCGACACGGGCGCTGTTACTGAAAGCCCCCCCGGCAACTTGACCATCCACACGGCTAAGGTTGAGGACATTGTCCTTGAGCTCATATTGAGCCAGAAAGTTTTTGATCTCCAGACCTTTCCACAAGGCTTCAGCAACGGTTATCGTTCCCGTAGCGAGCAAAGGTATATCGAAAGGGCCTATCTGTCCCGCTGACTGCTTTTCCTGTACATCGCCCTTGTTCTGACCAGAGGCGACTGCCGCGCCGGCGCTCCCCGCCAGAAGCGGTTCCAACAAGAAGCGTTCCGAGGATATATCAGCTTTTACAATGATCGGTCTGGCAAAAATCTGACTCGCCTTGAGCTTGATATCAGCCTTGTTGTCACCAAGCAACACATGCAAGCCCTCAGAAGATATTTGCTCATCAGCGACAATCAAGCGTCCGGAAAATGCGGGGCGCAGTCCTCCTGCTGTGGTCTGGACACCCTCCAGATTAATGGTTGCCGTCTTTAACAGTTTTAAAGCATTATCCGTGCTGCCTGACAACTTTGCTTCAGCTGAAAGGGCTCCGGCCGGATCAAGAGAACTGATATCGCCGACAAGCCCTGCAGGAACAGCGGCTATTGCCTGGTGAATCTGCAAATCGGGAATCGCAACAGTCAGGTCAAGTGCGGGCTTGCTCATCAGCCCGGTGATCACGCCGCTGGTATTGACTTTGATGCCGTTGTAATCGAGTCCCAACTGCTGAAGTTGCAGCCGTTCCTGATCCAGGGTAAACCGTAAATCGTAATTTGCGTCCAGTCGGGCATTTTTCAGAGGCGCATCAGGCATTGCGTCAAGGATCAGGTCAAGCTCTTTAAGCGACAGCGTCCCTTTGAGCGATATTTCATCAGGCGTTCCTGAAACTGTCGACTTCAAATTCAGCTTCAGGCCACCCAGCTTGCCGGGCAAAACATTCTGCAGATACGGACGGAAGGCAACGACATCCAGATCCTGCAGCTCGACTTTAAAATCTCCCCCCAGTGGCTGCAGGTTCACATGTCCGTCAAGTGTCAGATGGCTGCCATTCAGTTGGCACTGTATCGACAAGGGAACTTTTCCTGAAAGAGACACGCCTTTAGCAGCAATTTGCAGAGAAGACACTTCATAACGATAAGGAACTTTGTTATTGAGGACATGGTCAAGAAAGATCAGCTGACCATCCTGCACCAGAACATTTGAAACCAGCAGGCTGATCGGTGCACCGTCTTGCGTATCTGAAGGCTTTTGGGTTGCAGTTGACTCGGATTGATTTGTTTCATTCTCGGCAGCAACCATGAGATCACTGAAGTTAAACAGTTCATCATCAAATCTAACAATCCGGATACTCGGTTTTTCCAGTCTAATTTCGTCAATCACAACTTTCATGGCCAGCAACGGCAGCAGCTGATATCTGAGCCTTACCAGGTCAGTCGACACAAAAATCTCGCTGCCGTCCTGCTCATAAATAGTCAATCCTTGGATTTCAATCCCTGAAAACAGGCTGACTTCGATTGTACCCAGGTCGATTTTACGGTGAAGTCTTTCTTCAGCCAGCGGCAGGAGCGTTCCCTTTATCCGTTCCGGGGTAATCAACACGTTGGCCAGCACGATTAAAACAACAATCAAGAGAACCAGAACGGCTGCTGCGACAGAGAATATTTTTGTCCGCTTTTTCATTTTAACGACTCCTATCAAGTCCGGTTCAGAGAGTGTGCATGCTGCCTGTTAAAAACAGCCACAAGCTCATAAGGGATCGGCAATCCCGCTTAAGGTGAGAATGGCCTGCCATTCTTCAGCTTTGACTGGCAGAACTGATAAACGGTTACCTTTACGCAATACGCTCATGCCGGACAACAGCGGATGCTGTCGCAAATCGTCGCGGCTTAATGGCTGCGGCAGATGACACAGGTACTGAACATCGACCATGAACCAGACTGGCTTTTCATCGGTGGCTTTCGCATCAAAATGCTTCTCACGAGGATCGAGAGCCGTATGATCAGCATAACCTTCGCGAACGACTCTTGCCAAACCAACAATGGCCGGTTCCGCACAATTGCTATGATAAAAGAGCACACCGTCACCAATCTTGATTTTATCGCGTAAAAAATTACGTGCCTGATAGTTGCGCACCCCGTCCCAGTGTTCGGTTTTGTTCGGCATGCCCTGCAGATCATCAAGCGAGAAGTTTGCAGGTTCAGATTTCATTAACCAGTAATTCATAACAACTCCGGGATCAGGGAATTCGATACCTGGGAGACAGCCTCCCGGGGTAGAAATCTTGACTCGATCCCCGTTTCTGCAGACTCCGGTCACGTTTATTCGATTTTTTTGACCTCTGTCAAAGTTAACGGATGGCAGGAGAGTGTATGGTCACACCAACGCTGCTCACAGAGCATCAAGTATAGCAAATCACAGGGATAAATCAGGCAGACAATTTTCATAAATCTGTTAAAGTTGCATGTTTCTGTCACGGCTGGATCAAAGTCATCAACTTTACTCACCCCAAAAAGGAGAAAAACAATGTCCATGTTTTGTTACCAATGCGAACAAGCGTCCAAAGGTACCGGCTGTACTTCTATCGGCGTATGCGGCAAGCAACCCGATGTAGCCGCCCTTCAGGACTTGCTGGTCTACACTCTCAAAGGCATTGCTTTCTGGGCTGACAAGGCTCGTGCGAATGGTGCCAAAGATCAGGAAATCGATCGTTTCATGATCGATGGACTCTTCACCACCGTCACCAATGTAGACTTCGATCCTGAAGCCGTTGCCCAATTTGTTACCGAAGGCGTGCGTCTGCGCGACAAAGCCAAGCAGCTTGCCGGAAATTATACTGGTACTGTTCCCGCAGCAGCCCAGGCATGGACCCTGCCCGCATCCCTGGAAGAGCAGGTCAAGCTGGGCGAACTGCATGGTGTCAAAGACTTCAATGTCAACCCGGACATCCACTCGGTGCGAGAAATCATCACCTACGGAATCAAGGGCTACGCAGCCTATGCCGATCATGCACGTATCCTCGGCAAGGAGTCCGATGAAATTTATGCCTTCACCCACAAGGCCCTGGCAGCGCAACTCGACGACAGCCTCGATCTGATGGCCAATGTCGGCCTGGCCCTTGAAGCCGGCCGCATTAACTACGTCACCATGGAACTGCTCAACCAGGCCCATGTTGAAGCTTACGGCCACCCGGTTCCTACTCCGGTCCAGCTTGGCACCAAGGCCGGTAAAGCAATCCTGGTCTCCGGTCATGACCTGAAGTTCCTCGAGGAGCTGCTCAAGCAAACCGAAGGCACGGGGATCAACATCTACACCCACGGCGAGATGCTGCCGGCTCACGGATACCCCGGCCTGAAAAAGTATTCTCACCTGGTTGCCAACTTTGGCGGTGCCTGGCAGGACCAGCATAAAGAATTCGCCGAATTCCCCGGAGCTATCATCTTCAACACCAACTGTATCCAGAAGCCTGCTGACAACTACATTGATCGCCTGTTCACCTGGGGTCTGGTGCAATGGCCTGACGTCAAGCACATCAATGGCTGGGACTTCTCCGCGGTGATCAAGAAAGCCCAGGAATGCGACGGCTTCGAAGACAATCCGGGTCAGGAGATCCTCACCGGTTTCGGCCATAACGCCATCCTCGGCGTCGCTGACAAGGTTATTGAGGGCGTGAAAGCTGGTGCTATCAAGCACTTCTTCCTGGTCGGTGGCTGCGACGGCGCCAAATCGGGCCGTAACTACTACACCGAGTTCGCCGAAAAAGCGCCCAAGGACACAGTGATCCTGACGCTTGCCTGCGGTAAATTCCGTTTCAACAAGCTCGATCTTGGCGATATCGGCGGTATCCCCCGACTGCTCGACGTTGGTCAATGCAACGATGCTTACAGTGCCATCCAGGTCGCCGTTGCCCTTGCAAACGCCTTCGAGTGCGGCGTCAACGACCTGCCGCTTTCCATGATCCTGTCCTGGTATGAGCAGAAGGCCGTAGCTATCCTGCTTACCCTGCTCCACCTCGGCATCAAGGATATCAAGCTCGGACCGACACTGCCGGCTTTCATTACGCCGAACGTCCTTGACTTCCTGGTTGCTAACTACAACATCGGCCCAATCACAACTGCCGAAGAGGATCTGAAGCAAATTCTCGGCTGATCAGCACACCGATCGTAAGTAATAAAGGGACGACTCATGCATGAGTCGTCCCTTTTTTGTGTTCTGGCAGCCTGGCGGACTATACGGGACGAAGCGAAAATTTGGATGTTTGAGAACAGTTTTCAGCTCGCTTACCAACGGCACAGCATGTGGGCTGCAGCTGTTGCTTGCGGGAAGTTAAGTGACAACGTTGGACGCAGGCAATGGCTGCAGACCACATGCACTCGCTTATGTGCTGAATAGGATTAAATTAGTGTATGTGCCATGCTCAATTGAATGCGTCGAAAGCTTCGGCCTTCTCCCGGAACTGCGCGTCAAGTCGCCGGGGCTTACGGCTCTGATAATCAAAGCAGACCAGCGCTGTCACTCCTTCTGCCATCACCTCGCCATCGCGCTCAATGCGATACTCCATCTTAAATGACGAACGGCTGACATCTTTGATCCTGGTGCCTATGACCAGTTCATCACCAAGAAACATCTCAGCCCGGTATCTGACATGGGCCTCTGGAAGAATGATGCCACACTGGTTGCCGATATCGAGCTCGGAATAACCGCCAAGCTTATGCAGATAAGCGATGCGCGCGTCCTGAAAAAAGTTGAGAACCGCAGAATTGGCAACATGTCCGCCATAATTTACATCAACGACCCGCACTGAATAAGGGATGGTGAAGTTAAATCCGTCCATAAAGACTCCATCGATAATTTGAGATGCGACCTGCGAACGCCAACGAATAAAAAAACGGTTATATAAACCAAAAAAGTTCGTGCCTTGGTGACTTCGTGGCGAACCTTTGTTTTGGCTATAAGTCCGGAAAAAAGTCTTAAGCTTGACAAGCTGGACAGTAGTAAGTCGAGCGCTGGCCAAGCTTGACCTGCTCAATGAGAGCACCGCAAACAGTGCACGCTTGCCCTGCCCGCCCATAAACACGCAGTTCCTGCGCAAAATATCCAGGCCGTCCCTGGCTGTCTGAAAAGTCCCGAATCGTAGTACCACCAGCAGAAATCGCTGCATCAAGGATTTCTCTGACAGACGATATCAGACGATCATATGCGGCCTTCGTGACCCTTCCGGCAGGACATGCAGGAGCAATGCGGGCACGAAAAAGTGCTTCACTTGCATAAATGTTGCCTACTCCCACCACCACATTCGCATTCATCAGGAACGGCTTGACTGCAACGCTGCGACCGCGGGAAAGCTTGTACAGATAAGCAGCGTTAAACACAGAGTCGAAAGGCTCTGGTCCTAAACCGGCCAGACGCGCGTGCTGATACGGATCGCCCTCGGTCCACAGCATGGCACCAAAACGCCGGGAGTCATTGTAGCGCAACGAAGAGCCGTCTCTGAACACGATTTCCACATGATCGTGCTTGCGCCGCTCCGCTGCCGATGAGTCCAGTCGCAAGTGGCCGGTCATGCCGAGGTGAACAATAAGCGTTCCCCGGTCGAAATGAAAGAGCAGGTACTTTGAGCGACGATCGACAGCAGAAACCTGCTGGCCCGGCAACACCTCAACAAGTTTGTCAGGGATCGGCCAACGCAACGAAGCGTTGTAAATCTGCACATGATCGACAACTTTATTGACAACCAGAGGCTCAATACCGCGACGGGTGGTCTCTACTTCAGGAAGTTCAGGCATAATTGGATACGGCAGATACTCACTAGAGAAGTCTTGCAGACACACGCGACATAAGATAAGTC
>JBPPMD010000186.1:0-3385 GCA_051305875.1 Desulfuromonadales bacterium
GTCATTCGCAGTATCACCGTGGAGATCGGCGCGCTCTCCGGCGTGCTCGCCGATGCCGTCGAGTTTGCCTTTGAGGTCTGCAGCAGGGGCACCATGGCCGAGGGCGCACGCCTGGAAATCCTGCACATCGCAGGCCTTGGCCGCTGTCTCGAATGTCATGAGGAGTCAGAGCTGGCCACCCTGTCCTACTCCTGCCCGCGCTGCGGCAGCCTGGCCCTGGAAACCGTGCAGGGGCAGGAGATGAAATTTACCGAGATGGAGATTGACTGATATGTGCATCAACTGCGGCTGCAGCACCGAACCCGGCGATACCCATCACCTCGATCATAATCACGAGGACAAGACCTTTCGCACCATCCGAGTCGAGGAAGACCTGCTCGCCAAGAATAACCGCCTGGCCGCGAATAACCGGGCACGTTTTGCCGCCGCACAGATCCTGGTTCTGAATCTGGTCAGTTCACCGGGTTCGGGGAAAACCTCGATACTCGAGCGCACCCTGGCCGACCTCAAGGATAAAATTGACTTCGCCGTCCTCGAAGGCGACCAGCAGACCTCCAACGACGCCGATCGCATCGCCGCCACCGGCGTGCCGGTGCGACAGATCAACACCGGCGCGGGCTGTCACCTCGATGCCCACATGGTGGGACACGGCGTCGATGATTTTGACCTGCAATCGACTAACATCCTGATGATTGAGAACGTCGGCAACCTGGTCTGCCCCGCCTCTTTCGATCTCGGTGAAGACCACAAGGTGGTGGTGCTTTCAGTCACCGAAGGCGAGGACAAGCCGCTCAAGTACCCGCACATGTTCCAGGCTTCCGACCTGCTGCTGATCAACAAGATCGACCTGCTCCCCTACCTGCGTTTCGACCTGGAGCAGTGCAAGGCTTATGCGCGCCAGGTCAACCCGCAGATCAGGATCATCGAGCTCTCCTGTCACAGCGGCGCAGGCATGTCGGCATGGTATGACTGGCTGCATGCGGGGATCGTGGGCAAGCTGGGCATGTTTGCCACCAAGACACAAAGGCACCAAGCAGTCAATTTTACAGGGTAAAATCGATATTTTCTATCTCGTGACATGACTGTTTGAAGAAAATTAAAAAATTTGCTCTATGTCCTGGTGCCTTGGTGGCTAAGCTTTTTCTGGTTATCTGTCCGACAAGATTTTACTTTGCGGCTTTATGATGAAAACACGTTTTGCCGTGGATTGAGTTGAGATTACGTTGTAGAACCGCGATAGCCGGATTTTTTCGCGCCTATGTTTGTTTTTCTTTGCGCCTTGAGTGAGCGAAGCGAACGGGCGTTAAAAATAGCCGGGTGATCAATTCTCCACAACCACCCTGCCAAGGAGCAAACGCATGTGTTTAGGTGTCCCCATGCAGGTCAAAACCATTGACAACGACATGGCCGTCTGTGAAATCGACGGCGTGCAGCGTGAAGCCTGCCTGATGATGCTTGACGGTGTCCTGGTCGGTGACTACGTGCTGATTCATGCCGGATTTGCCATCGAAAGGATCGACGAGGATGAAGCTCAGCTGACCTTGCAGGCGTTGCGCGAAGCCCTCGATCTGGGACTGGTGCCTGAATGAAGCATCAGCACGAATACCGCGACCCCGACCTGGCCAGGCAGCAGCTGCAGGCCATCCGCCAGGCAGTCGCCGGAGTCGACCGAACCATCACCCTCATGGAGGTGTGCGGCACCCATACCATGGCCATCTACCAGCATGGTATCCGCAACCTGCTGCCGGAGCAGGTCAGGCTGATCTCAGGCCCAGGTTGCCCGGTCTGCGTCACCCCGGTCAGCTATATTGATCAGGCTGTCGCCCTGTCCCGGCGATCGGACAATATCATCGCGACCTTCGGCGACATGATGCGTGTGCCCGGCTCTTCGTCCAACCTGCTTCAGGAACAGGCCAAAGGCGCGACGGTCAGGATCATCTATTCACCACTCGATGCCGTGGCTCTCGCAGAAAAAAACCCGGACAACGATGTGATTTTTCTTGGTGTAGGTTTTGAAACCACGGCACCAACCGTCGCCGCAGCCGTACTTACCGCCGCCCGGAAAAACCTCAACAACTTTTACATCCTCTGCTCACACAAAACCATGCCCGGCCCCATGGCCGCCCTCGCCGGCGACCCGGAGCTGCAGGTTGACGGTTATCTCTGCCCGGCACATGTTTCTGCCATAATCGGCGCCAATGCTTATCAATCCCTGGTAGATGCTTATCAGGTTCCGTGCGTGGTCACCGGTTTTGAACCTCTGGACATGCTGCAGGGCGTGCTGATGCTGGCTCGCCAGGTGGTCGCCGGTGAAGCCCGGGTCGAAACCCAGTATCGCCGGGTCGTCAAACCGGAAGGCAACCTCAAGGCCCGCAATATTCTCTACCAGGTCTTCGAACCCTGCGATGCCCGCTGGCGAGGCATTGGCGACATCCCCGACAGTGGCTTGCAATTGCGTCCGGAGTATTATCGCTTTGACGCGGCTCGCCGGTTGCCGGTTGAAATCGAACCTTCCATGGAACACCAGGGCTGCCTCTGCGGAGAGATTCTCAAGGGGAAGGCCCGCCCGAATGACTGCCCACTCTTCCGCACGATCTGTACGTCCGAGGATCCGGTTGGCGCCTGTATGGTTTCGAGCGAAGGAACCTGTGCGGCGGAATACAAGTACGGAGGCTAGGGACTTGGGACTGGCAAAGGGGAAAATAGCCTCCAGCCTCTAGCCCCCAGGAGTCAATATGAAATCCGACATCATCCTGCTCGGCCACGGCAGCGGCGGCAAGCTCAGCCACGAACTTCTCGATAAGCTGATCGTGCCGACCCTGTCCGGAATCAGTCAACGCGACCAGAATGATGCCGCCGTACTTGCCGCGCAGAATGGTCGTCTGGCCTTTACCACTGACTCCTACGTGGTTGATCCGATCTTTTTTCCTGGTGGCAATATTGGTGACCTGGCAATCCACGGTACGGTCAATGACCTGGCCATGGCCGGGTCCAGACCAATCGCCATCAGCGTCGGCCTGATTATCGAAGAAGGGCTGGCAATCAATGATCTCCGGGAAATCCTGGAGAGCATGCGTGCGGCCGCCCGGCAGGCCGAAGTGACAATCGTCACCGGCGATACCAAGGTGGTGCCACGCGGCAAGGCTGACAAGATTTTTATCAACACTTCCGGCATCGGTGTCATCGAACATGATCTGCAGATCTCGGGCAGCAATGCACAAGTCGGCGATAAAATTCTGATCAACGGCACCATCGGCGATCACGGTATGGCTGTATTGGCCAGTCGCGAAGGATTGCAGCTGGAGAGCGGTATTACCACAGACAGTGCACCGCTCAACAGCATGGTCAAGGTATTGGTCGAACATTTGGGCAGTCAGCTGCACAC
>JBPPMD010000335.1:0-6519 GCA_051305875.1 Desulfuromonadales bacterium
ACAACTCCCCGCAAAAGAAGTGCCCTCCGCAGGAGATAGCCGAGTTTTGCTCTCTTTTTGGCGGCTTGCAAAAAGTGAGGCGTCTGGCGGGACGCGACCCGCCGGTTTTGATTGATGTTACATCACCAAAATCTGCACATTTTTTGTGGAATGTGTAGACCTGGCCCTGAATCTACGCACTGGTTCTAAGGTGTTGAATCTTTTATGTTTTCGCAGTAAAAACCTCAACTCAAAACCGCCGGTCCCGGCAGTGCAGGCAGGAGAAACCGTTTTTTGATTACTTTCGGCTCTGTTCGCGAACTTAGTTGATTCCCTGAATTCTATATACGCTTGCCTCACCGGTCACCATAGGAAACAACTCAATTTTTCCTTGACCGTGCCGCAGCAAAAAGTTATTTTGAGCTTAGCTAGACTTAGCTAATCTATATGGGGGTGTTTATGCAAGTCAATATGCACGAAGCGAAAAGCAAGTTGTCAGCCTTGGCAGAAAAAGTCTGGGAAGGGGAGACTGTTGTCATCGCAAAAGCTGGAAAGCCCTACCTTGACCTCCTTCCGCACAAGGAGGGACGCCGTCAGCGTGCGCCAGGCCGCTTCAAAGGCCAGATTCGCATTGCAGATGACTTTGACCAGACGCCGGAAAACGTTATTAAGGCGTTCGAAGGTGAAAGCTGATGCAACGCTTCCTGCTCGACACGCACGTTTTGCTCTGGTGGCTTGACGACTCGCCAAGGCTAGGCCCACGTTGCAAGGAACTCATCGCCGATCAGCGCAATGAAATTTTTGTCAGCGCCGCAACAACGTGGGAAATTTCAATTAAAAAAAATCTTGGCAAATTAGAGGCCCCAGAGGATATAGACTCCATTGTAGAAGATGAAGGGTTCAGTAAGCTTCCCATCAGTCTCTACCATGGCCAATTGGCCGGTAGCCTTCCTGTGTTCCACCATGATCCATTTGATCGCATGTTGATTGCGCAGGCCCAGTCAGAGGGTCTAATTCTGGTGACCTCTGACGAGAATATTGGCCTGTACAAGCTCCGCCTTCGGAATCCCGAAGAGTAATAATGGTTGTCACTTCAATTTCGCGATTTTGCGAGCCTGTTTGGCGGCTTGCAAAAAGTAATGCGTCTGGCGGGACGCGACCCGCCGGTGTTGATTGTTACTCCAGCACATGCAAAACCAATCCTTTGGCAATTCCTATTCAGAAAAAATTCTGCTAAAGTATCTGCCATATTCAAACAACAACCAGACAATGGTCATGTAGTCTCAGAAGAGGATGAGCGTTATGCTGAGTGCCGACGATGTCAGGGAAAAAATTGAGAATCACCTTGAGAACCTGCGAATACAATATGGTGTTGAACGAATCGGCCTGTTCGGGTCGCTGGTCCGCGGCACCCAGCACTCCGAAAGTGATATCGACCTTTTGGTTGAATTCAAGAGACCTGTTGGCTTGTTCAAATTCATCGAACTGGAAAATTGGCTCTCCGACCTTCTGGGAGCAAAAGTCGACCTGGTCACCCCAAATGCCCTCAAACCCGGTATAGGCAAGCGCATTCTCGATGAGGTTCGCTATGTCAACTGATCGGCCGATTGACGATTATCTGGCGGACATTATCGAAGCGATAAGCGACATTCGTTCTTTCATCGCCGGGTTGGATTATGAAGGATTCGCTGCTGACAAGAAAAAGTACGGCGTCTGGCGAAACGCTACCCACCGGTTATAAAATTTTGGTTCTCATTTAATTTCACAACAGAAACCAGGACCGCAGGCGCTGCACCCTGCACCCGCCTGGCTTTCTTTTTATCCCGCCGAAAAGAAAGTCAGCAAAGAAAACGGCGGCCATGGCATGGAGCATTTCTTGCGCGAAGTTTTCTGAGGAGAGAACTGTCAGGATTCCCGGGAACGTCAGTGTGCTGTTATGTAAAGAAAAAAGGGGGCCTGTGTTATCGGCCCCCGCGTTAATTAATAATTATGCCGACGAATGACCGCATCCCAGTTTTTTCTTGCGCTGGTTTACAGTAACAATCCCCGAATGGAGTGTTTAAAGGTGTAAAACTCATAGTCATCCACCAAAGCTTCATGGCCGTTAAGATAGGCCCCAGCATTAATGACTGCGCCGAAAGCTCCCGAGCAATGTCGGCTATGAACACCGCAACACCTCGCGCAAGAAGTGCCCTCCGCAGGAGATAGCCGATTTTTGCTTACTTTTTGGCGGCTTGCAAAAAGTAAGGCGTCTGGCGGGACGCGACCCGCCGGTTTTGACTGATGTTACATTACCAAAATCTGCACATTTTTTGTGGAATGTGTAGACCTGGCCCTGAGTCTATTCGCTTGCATATCAAGCAGCATGCGGATTAACTTCTCTGCTGATCTTTTCGCCGTGATCGAAACGCGTACGACGAAGCTCGTAGGCAGCCTGAAGGTTCATCCAAAATTCTGGAGTCGTGCCGAAATACCGGGCCAGGCGCAATGCGGTATCCGCAGTGATGGCGCGCTGCTCATTGAGGATGCTTGTCACCCGGTTGGGCGGCACATGGAGGGCTGTTGCCAGTTGGCGAGCGGAAAAATTCAATTCTTCCATCTCTTCCCTGAGAATCTCGCCGGGATGAATCGGCCGCATGTTGTTAGTCATGACGTGAATCCTTTCGAATCGGAAGTTAATGATAGTCAACGATTTCCACGTTGTAAGGGCCGTCATCAAGCCACTCGAAGCAGACCCTCCATTGCTTGTTGATCCGAATGCTGTATTGCCCCTTCCTGTCACCACTCAAAGCTTCGAGGCGATTGCTTGGCAACCCGACCAGGTCTTCAAGACAGGTTGCACTATCAAGAGTCTGGATGCGGCGTTCTGCCTGGGCTAAAAAACCCTCGAATCGGCGGACCCGACGACCAAGGTAAAGCGCCTCGGTGTCCTTGTCGCGAAAAGTTCGGATCACGTCCCCCCCCCTCAAGTTATGTGTTACATAAAACATAACACAAGAAGTCGCGTTTGGCCACTTCTTGTTTTGGCATTTGAATACAATTAAACAGAATTGTGAATTATTGATGACATCCACAATCAGACTGTTCAGCTTTCCTTCGTGGCAGATAATTCCGCACCAGCAGCGCTACCAGAACAAATGATGATAACAGGTAAACTCCGGAATCTGTCGAGTCGCCAACCTGATCCATCCAGCTCGTGATGTCTATTGACAACCATGAGTAAAAACGATTGACACCCCAGCCGATGACAAGCGAGGAAACGGCAATGGCTAAAACGTAGACAGTAACCGCGGCCTTGCCAAGCTGCCTGGCAACTACTGTCATGGTGGCGGCATTGGTCGCAGGACCGGCAAGCAGGAAGACCAACGCCGCACCTGGCGAAAGACCTTTCAGAACCAACGCCGCTGCAACTGGCGTGGACGCGCTCGCGCAGATGTATAAAGGAATGCCGATGACCAGCATAATCAACAGTGAGCTGTATTCCCCGCCCAGGTAACGCTCGACAAAATCAATCGGCACAAAATAGGAGATTATTCCGGCGATCAGGATCCCCAGCATCAGCCAGCCGCCAATGTCTTTCAACAGGTCGGTAAATGCATAAACCAGCCCATCCTTCAATCGCTGAAAGACGGGTTTCACTGTTGCTGTTTGCGCGTCCATGTCCAGGGTGTCTGGGCAACCACAAGCCGATTGGATTTCGCTGGACTGGAGGGGGGGACCCTCCGGCAAAAAGTTGATCAGGGTGCCGGTCACCATAGCGGTGAGAAAAGCAGCCAGGGGCCGGATGACCGTCATATAGGGATCGAGAAGTGCCCAGGTGATGGCGATCGAATCAACGCCCGTTTCAGGGACTGAAACCAGGAACGAAGCTGTCGCGCCTTTGCTCGCTCCCTGTTTACGCAAGCCGATGGCTACCGGAATGACGCCACAGGAGCAAAGCGGCAGGGGGACACCAAACAATGAGGCCTTCAATACAGAGCTGAAGCCGCTTCCGCCAAGGTGTCTGACAATCATTTTTTCAGGGATCAGCGCTTTGAGTACACCCGCCGCGAAGAAGCCGAAAAGCACAAATGGCGCGGCTTCATTGAAGATGTTCCAGCACTCAACGATGATTCCGGTTAATGCGTTAATCATAAGCGTCTCTATCCAGTAAAGTTGTGTCCTGTTGCGTGTTATCTTTTTTGCATGTGTTTAATCATTCTATTATATTGTCATGCGTTAGTTGACACATCAACGTCTTTTCACACGTCTTATCACAGAACCATCAAACAGCATCTTTTTTGGGAAACGTCACGAGGTGTCGCACATCGGACCTGATGCCGATAAATTCTCCCGGCTTATGGTCGCAGTGGCTCGGCACCAGTGCCTGCACCAGGTCGCCGCTGACCAGCCGCAGGGTGTAGAGGACATTGGCACCGCGGAAATTGCGGCGCACGACTTCGGCCTTGATCTCGCTGGTGTCGTCATGGACCACATCCTCGGGACGGATCAGCACATCCACTGCACCGCGTGGTTCCGCGCTCGCACAGAAGACCCCGCTGAGCATGCCCAGCCCGGTCTCGATAGTCTCTGAATCATGGGCGATTCCCGGCAGCAGCATCCCCTCACCGACAAACGCAGCCACGCATCGATCAGCCGGGCAATGGTAGAGTGCGTGGGCGTCGTCCCACTGCAGCATCGCGCCGTTGTCCATCACCCCGATCCGGTCGGCCACCGCGAAAGCTTCGTGCTGGTTATGAGTCACGAACAGGGCGGTCGCGCCGTAGGCTTTGAGGATGTCGCGCACTTCGCAAGAGAGTCGTTCGCGCAGGGTGACATCGAGGTTGGAGAAGGGTTCGTCCATCAGCAGAAGTTCAGGTTTGGGCGCCAGCGCCCGGGCCAGAGCGACCCGCTGCTGCTGCCCACCGGAAATCTCATGTGGATACTTGGCGTGCGCGTTGTCGAGGCCGACCAGCTTGAGCATCTCGGTGACCCGTATGATGCGCTCGCTACGCTCGAGGCCACGCAGACCAAAGGCAACATTGTCGAACAGGGTCAGGTGGGGGAACAGGGCGTAATCCTGGAAGACCATGCCGATTGCCCGCTTCGCCGGCGGCAGCGTCTCGTTCTGGCGGCTGACCACCTTGCCGTTCAAAACGATCGTGCCGCGCAGCAGCGGTTCGAAGCCGGCGATGGTGCGCAGCACAGTGGTTTTACCGCAGCCGCTGGCACCGAGCAGACAGCCGATCTCGCCCTTCTCCAGCCGCAGCGACAGGTTCTTGACAACCCAGTGCTGACCGTAAGCCTGGGAGATATCCTTTAATTCCAGAACTGTTTGATCCATAGCTTCCTCGTTTTTAAACGTCACTCTTGCGCATCAGGGCAATGATCGGCACCAGTCCGCAGAGCAGCAGGGTCAATGCCGGCAGGGCCGCTCGTTGCCACTCACCTTCAGAGGTGAGTTCGTAGATCTTGACCGCCAGGGTGTCCCAGCCGAACGGCCTGGTCATCAGGGTTATCGGCATCTCTTTCATGACATCGACAGACACCAGGGTGAAAGCGGTCAGCAGGCCGTTGCGCAGCATCGGCAGATGGATGCGTGACAGCAGGTGCACGCCACGGTAGCCGGCCAGGCGGGCAGCCTCGTCGATGCTCGGGGTGACCCGATGCATGGCGCCGTCAACCGCCTGAAAACCAGCGGCCATGAACCGCACCAGGTAGGCCAGCAACATGATCACAAGGGTCCCCTGCAGCAATTGACCGGTCTCGATGCCGAACAGGCTGCGGCAGAGATCAATGATGGTGTTGTCGAGCGCCGCCACCGGGATAAAGATGCCGACCGCCAGCACCGTACCGGGCAACGCGTAGCCGAGGTTGGCGATGCGCACCAGGGCCCGGGTCAGCGGATCGGGGTGACGGCGGGATGTATAAGCGAGCAGCAGTGCACAGCAGCAGACCAGCAGCGCGGCGCTCAGGCCGAGCAGCAGGGAATGGCCGAGCAGGCCGACGTAACGCGACGTAAACTCCTGCTGAAAGGCCTCCACGCTCCAACGCAGCAGCTGCAGCAGCGGCAGCAAACACGCCACACCCAGCACAGCGAAGGCATACCCGCCGGCGCACCAGCGCCGCCATCCGACAAGGCGGATCCGTTCGCCGGCAGCGCTCTGCCGTCCTTCGGTGAAGCGCATGCGCGAGCGCATGCGCTGTTCGGCAACCAGCAGCACAAACACCAGCAGCACCAGGCAGGAAGCCAGCTGGGCGGCGGCCGTCAAGGAGAAGAAGCCGAACCAGGCCTTGTAAATGGCGGTGGTAAAGGTGTCGTAGTTAAAGATAGAGACCGCGCCGAAGTCGGCCAGTGATTCCATGATCACCAGCAGCGTACCGCCGGCGATCCATGGCCTGGCCATCGGCAGCACTATCAGGAAGAAGGCGCGCCAGGGGCCGCAGCCGAGTGATTCTGCGGCTTCGAGCATGCGCTTGCCCTGGGTGAGGAAGGCGTTGCGGCTGAGCAGGTAGACATAGGGATAGAGCACCAGCGTCAGGACCGTCACGACCCCGCCG
>JBPPMD010000344.1:0-11991 GCA_051305875.1 Desulfuromonadales bacterium
TTTGTTGAGAGGAATTTATCCATGATGGGGAGGCATTATAGTGATGCCGGGCCATTCTGGAAAGCCTTTCCGGCCTCATGCGCTGGATATATTGTCAGTGCTGATTTTTAGCGGTTCTATGTTTCAAGTAAAGGTTGTTGCGGCCACCAAGTCACGAAGACACCAAGGAGGAACGGAAAATTAAATTCTAAAGTCTTGAGGCTTATTCTTTGTGCCCTGGTGCCTTAGTGGCCAGATTTATGTCATTCGATTTCACACGTCAACAAAGTAGTTTTCGCAGGCATGATCGATGGTGTCGCGGTGCAGCTCCGGAGTTTCATCAAAAAAGCGCGCGAGATCAATCACATGATCTACCAGGTCACGAGGGTGACAGGCGTTGAACGCTATATTGTGACGGCGGTACCAGTGCTCGACCAGGTGCTCGAAGACATCGTGTCGGAAAGGAATGGCATTCATCCGGCAGACGCGCTCGAAGATTTCCCGGAATTCTGCTTCCGTCGGGTGCTCAATCTTGATCTTGTAGCGGATGCGGCGGAGAAAAGCTTCATCAACCAGGGTTTTCGGCTCCAGATTGGTGGCAAAAATTACCATTTGGTCGAAGGGGATTTCGAATTTCATGCCAGTATGCATCGACATGAAGTCGATCTGACGATCCAGGTTGATGATCCAGCGGTTGAGAAGGCTTTGCGGATCCATCTGCTGGCGACCGAAGTCATCAAGGATGAAGAGCCCATTGTTAGCCTTCATCTGCAAGGGGGCTTCATAGAATTTGGCGATGGAGTTGAACTCCAGGTCAAGCATGCGCAAGGTCAATTCGCCGCCGGTTATGACAATCGGACGCTGGATTCTTACCCAGCGCCGATCGATGGTGTCGAGAGACGTGTCATCGTCGGGCAGGCTTTCAACAGGGATATGGTTAACCGGGTCAAACACACTGATGATCTGGCCTCCCACGTAGAGGGCATGAGGGACAAAAACAGTTCCCGGCAGGACCTGGCCTATCGTTTCGGCAATGGTTGTTTTGCCGTTGCCGGCAGGACCGTAGATAAACATCGGAGCGCCGGAACTTATTGCCGGGCCCAGACGGCTGAGCATGTTCTCACTGATAACAATCTGCGAAAATGCCGCCTGTACCACATCGTTGTTGATCGTGATGTTGCGAATCGATTGGTTCTCGACCATTTCCTTGTAGTCTTCAAGGGTGACCGGCGCCGGCCCGACATAACGGCAGATTTCCATCAGTTCGCCACCATACTTTTTCCCGGTCTCGGTAACGATGAAGTTGAAAGAAGATTTGACGAACTGGCTTGCGCTGCGCACTTCGGCCAGCTTCTCGCGACGCAGCAGGGCGACCGCTTCATCAAGGATTGCGGTTGATAGACCCATGCGCAGTGAGAGGTCGCTCAGGCGAAACTCACCCATAGACATGATGTGCTTTAAGGCAAGATCGGCAATGAACGGCAGATCAAGGCCCGTATCCTTGACTTCCTCGGGAGCAGGCGGCGTGTGTTTAAAGAAAGTGGCAAGCTGGTCTTCGCTGATATAACCCAGCGCTACCAGGTTCTGCCCGAGACGTCCACCGTGCAGACGTTGTCGACTGGCAGCTTCGCGAAGTTGCTGTTTCGTTACAACCTTTTCGTTGAGCATTCTCTGATTCGCACTTCTACCCATCATAAGGATACCTCCTGTGACGACCTATTCATCATTATCGAGTTCTGCCTGCATACGTTTGACGAAGTTTTTGGCACGTCCTGACGGTGCAATAATTCCATAAGCCATTGCTTCACGCAGCTCATCTTCTGTGGCGCCGGCATCCTTCGCGACCGCGAAGTGCTTGGTGAGTCAGTCAGGGCAGTTGACCGCTACGGCACAGGCAATCCGAATCAGCTCGCGAGTTTTTACGTCAAGGACTTCTGTGAAGTGATAATCCAGAATTTCGTTGCGGGGATGCATATTCGTTGTCTCCTGTAGAAATCTAAAGGACTCTCTATATATAGCAGGTTGCGAGCATTATGCACACAAGAAGGTCTTCCTGTTGCCAATATTCTGGTGCCAGGCGAGCAGATTCAGATGACCGAAAAAAGCGTGCCCGGTACGGCCTGTGCCGCTAAGAAAATAAGTTGATTCGGCTGCTTGCTGTACTTTTTCGCAGAGGCGTTCTTGAAATGGCCTTTCAGAGTCACTAAATTGGGGTGCATTGTCGCTGAAATTGGATAGACTTCAGGCAGGCCTTACAGAGAAATCTCCAGGAGAATTCTTATGGATATGAACCGCATGACCCAGAAAACCCAGGAAGCGATCCAATCGGCCCAGAGTCTTGCGGTTCGCTACGGCCACGTCGAAGTCGACGGTGAACACCTGTTGCTGGCACTCCTGGAGCAGGAGGGTGGACTTGTCTCCCGACTTGTCCAGCGGCTGAATATTGACCCCGAGCTTGTGCTTGAGGCCGTTCGCTCACAACTGCAGAGGATCTCTTCGGTTTCCGGCCCAGGTGTAGAGCCCGGCAAGATTTATGTTACTCAACGCTTCAATCAAATATTGGTCAAGGCTGAGTCCGAGGCGAAACGGCTCAAAGATGATTTTATCAGCGTAGAGCATATATTGCTGGTGATGACCGATGAAGGCAATAAGACGGCGGTCGGCAGAATCTTGCAGCAATTCAATCTGAGCCGTGACCGACTGCTGCAGACCTTGACCGCTGTACGTGGGCATCAGAGAGTGACGAGCGCTGATCCTGAAGGAACCTATGAGGCGTTGGAGAAGTATGGACGTGACCTGGTGAAAGAGGTACAGAAGGGCAAGCTCGACCCGGTGATTGGCAGGGATGGCGAGATCAGGAGAGTGATTCGCATCCTCTCCCGCAAAACCAAGAATAACCCTGTCCTGATCGGGGAACCGGGGGTTGGCAAGACAGCAATCGTCGAAGGGTTGGCGCAACGTATCGTGCGTGGCGATGTGCCGGAGGGTTTGAAAGACAAAACCATCTTTGCGCTCGATATGGGGTCATTGCTTGCAGGAGCAAAGTACCGTGGAGAATTCGAAGAGCGGCTTAAGGCCGTTCTCAACGAGATCCGTCAAAGTGCCGGTCGGATTCTGCTTTTCATTGATGAACTGCACACCATTGTCGGTACCGGTAAAGCAGAAGGGGCTATTGATGCCGGCAATATGCTGAAGCCGATGCTGGCTCGCGGCGAACTGCACTGTGTCGGCGCAACGACCCTCGACGAGTATCGTCTGTATATAGAAAAGGACGCGGCCCTGGAGCGGCGTTTTCAGCCGGTTCTGGTCGAGCAACCGACGGTTGAAGATACCGTCAGCATCCTGCGCGGTCTAAAAGAGCGCTTCGAAGTTCATCATGGCGTGCGTATCCAGGATAATGCGCTGGTGGCTGCCGCCACCCTGAGCCATCGCTATATCACCGATCGTTTTCTGCCTGACAAGGCGATTGACCTGGTCGATGAGGCCTGTGCCATGATTCGTACTGAAATTGATTCTTTGCCGACCGATCTTGATGAAGTGACCCGGCGGGTAATGCAGTTGGAAATCGAAGAAGCCGCCTTGAAAAAGGAGAAGGATAAAGCGAGCCAGATGCGCCTTGAAAATCTGCGTAAGGAACTCGCCGACCTGCGCCATCAGGCTGATACGTACAAGGCACAGTGGGAGACCGAAAAAGAGGAGATCAAGAAGCTGCAGGCTTTGCGTGAGGAGATCGAAAAAACCCGCCAGCAGATCGAGGTCGCCGAGCGGGAGTATGACCTGAACCGGGCGGCGGAATTCAAGCATGGTCGTCTGCCAGAGCTGGAGCAGCAACTGCGTGATGCTGAGCGAAAACTCACCGTTGAGGGCGAGGGAAAGCGCCTGCTGCGCGAGGAGGTCACTGAGGACGAGATCGCAGGCATCGTCGCTCTCTGGACCGGCATTCCCGTCACCCGCCTGGTCGAAGGGGAGAAGGAGAAGTTGCTCAAACTCGACCAGATTCTGCATCAGCGCGTGATCGGTCAGGATGAAGCGGTGCAATTGGTTGCCGATGCCGTTATCCGTGCACGGGCAGGGATCAAGGATCCGCGTCGACCGATAGGTTCATTCATCTTTCTGGGGCCGACCGGGGTCGGTAAGACTGAGCTGGCGCGGACTCTCGCCGAAGCCCTCTTCGACAGCGAGGCGAATATGGTGCGGATCGACATGTCGGAGTATATGGAGAAGCATACAGTCAGCCGACTGATCGGTGCACCACCCGGTTATGTCGGCTTCGAGGAGGGCGGCCAACTCTCAGAGGCCGTGCGGCGTCACCCCTACAGCGTCGTGTTGTTCGATGAAATTGAAAAGGCGCATCCTGATGTCTTCAATGTGCTGCTGCAGGTCCTCGATGATGGACGCATCACTGATAGTCATGGTCGCACGGTCGATTTTAAGAATACTGTGCTGATCATGACGTCCAATATTGGCTCACAGTATCTTCTCGAAGGACTTGCACAAGAGGGCGTGATCAGTGAGGGGACCCGCGAAATGGTGATAAGTGCTCTGCGCAGTAGTTTCAAACCGGAATTCCTCAATCGGGTTGATGATATCGTCTTGTTTAAACCCCTGACTCTGGCAGAAATTGAACAGATTGTTGAGCTGCAGGTCAAAGAGTTGCAGCAACGGCTGGCGGCTCTTGGTCTGTTCCTTGTCTTGACGCCGGCTGCACGCAGCTTTGTCGCAAGAACTGCGTATGATCCTGTCTATGGTGCCCGGCCGCTCAAACGCTATCTGCAACATCACCTGGAAACCAAAATTGGCCGCGCTATGATTGCTTCAGAAGTACTGGAAGGCAGTTATATCAAGGTTGATGAAGACAATGATGCCCTGACAATCAGTTTTGAAGTGCCTGTATCGACAGGTGCGAGCGCTGAATAGAGGAAATGACTTTATATTGCCGTGATGCCGAAATTTCTCGAAATGCCTGGATTTTCAGCAGAAATTTGCTAAGATCTAACGGTCCGATGCAGGAGGGGGTATAAATGCAGTCCATGAGGTTGTATGGCTAAATACATGCGTTTCGGTGAAATCCTGGTCGAGACCAAGGTTTTGAATGAGAGCCAGCTGGAACGAGCACTGGAGAAGCAGAAAGGGACTGGCCGGCGTCTTGGCCAGATTCTTGAGGAAATGGGCGTGGTCACTGAGCGCGATATCGCTGCGGCTCTGGCCCGCCAGTTCGGCTTCAAGACGGTTTCCAATATAGCCCGGGCAAGCTTCAGTAAGGAACTGCTTGATCTCTTTGATGGCGAAACGGCAATGAACAAGATGTTGTTTCCATTAAAGCTGGAAGGAACCTCTCTCTTCCTGGCCATGGTCAATCCGCTCGACATAGAGACCATCGAAAATATTTCGTTCAAAACAGGTTTGCGGATTGTTCCTTGTATCACCACTCCAACAGAAATCCGGTCAGCGGTTAACTGCCACTATTTCAAAATTGTTGAACAGAAACAAGATCCGGACAGCTGGTGGACCGTGCTGGTTGTCGATGATCAGGATCTGGTTCGCGGTGCGGCAGTGGCTGCGCTGAAAAGAGAAGGGTATAATCTGCTCGAAGCTTCAAATGGTGCGGATGGTCTAAAAGTTGCCCTACAGGAAAAACCTCACTTGATCATCGCTGATACCATCATGCCGCGGATGGATGGTTACGAGATGTTTCGTGCGATTCAGGGAAATTTAAGCATCAAGCATATCCCGGTGATTGCTCTCTCTTCAAAAGCCACTGCAGAAGAAGAGGCCAAGTTGCTTGAAATGGGGTACTTTGATTTTATTGCTAAGCCGATTAATCCTGTACGTCTGGTGGCAAGATCCAGGCATGCCCTGCGCATTATTTATGGTACCAGCCCACCTCCCCGTTGAGGCTTGTTTGTCTCTCAGAGTGGAATCTTCCCGGCAAGTAGAAAATGCTGTTGAAAGTGCTTGCCTTTTTTGTTTGGAGCCCTATAATTGATGAAAAAGGTCATCATTAGCAGAAAGGATTTATATCATGCGTATAGATATTCTCTGTAAACCGGAAGGTGATCAGCGCGGTGAGCAAATCCTTGCCAAGGTTCGTCAGGCTCTGAATGAGATGGAGGTGCGTGCAGAGGTACATCTTTTCTGTGACCGTCGCAAGTTGATTGATAATCGCGTTTATGTTGCTCCGGCACTACTGATTGATGATGTCGTGCGTGTTGCCGGACGGGTTCCCGATATCCGTGAAATAAAGTCTTTTATCGTGGAACGACCCCGATATGTTGAGCGGATTAAGGAAGTGGCCTGAATCAGCTTTAAATAGGCTAAGCTAACCCAAGGGTCCTGTTTGCGCAGGGCCCTTTTCTCTGAGAGTGTCTGCGTGCACAGGTTGCAGCAGCCCTTCGCTGACTGCGAATTGTACCAGCTCTACGCCGGTCGCCTGTGAAAGACTGCCGGCGAAAATGTCTTTAGGACTGAGGCTGCCATTGCTTTGCTTCAGCAGGTGCAGCATCTCTTCACTTAACGATTCACAGATGACTTCGTTGTCACGTCTCATAAAAAGTGCGACTGAACCAATAGGCCGAAACAGGTCGGAAATCTCTTCCAGTTGCACCCCTTCCATTTCCAGCAGATCCAGAATTTCATAGACAAACGGCACCAGGCGACACTTGTTTGAACGCTGCAGGGGCGTCTCCCATAGGTTTGTCTGCAGCAACGTCTCGCTCGGCGGCGGAAGCTCTTCACCAAGCAGGGTCTCGGCATAGTGGAAGTGGTAACAGAGCAGGTCAAGGAACACGCTGACCAGGTGGCCCTGGCCTGTACTCTGCAGTTTCTGGCTGAGGTAACCCTGCAGCATGCGATAGACGTCATCCGCAGCCCAGTTGTCAGGAGTCAGCAGGTTTTCGTAACCGATTTCCTGCTGCTGCAAGGCCCATGTGAAAAAATCCTCAAAAAGCTCGCTCGGTCGGGTCTGCAAGGCATGCACAATCGCGGGGAAGAACGCCACGGCTCGTCCGGTATTGTAAAAGATGTCAACGGTAGCCGCCAGCCGTCGGCAGAGTTCCATCTCTGCAACGGACCAGTTTGCCGACGAGATTAACTCATAGGGGGGCTCCTGCTGCGCTTTAATCCCGTAACGGTCGCGCTGCTGCGACAGCCTGGTACCAGGAAGAACCGCCAGCGGGAAAATGTGGACGTGGTTCGGTGAAAAGCTTAATGCCGTATCCAGGCTGTCCTTGAAACCGGCGTAGCTGTCCTGGGGAAGTCCATAAATCAGATCGAATCCGTATATGACCCCTTCTGCTTCAAGAAGATGGACTTTTTCCGCAAGGATCTCCAGATCAAGCGGTCTGTGGATGGCTTTGAGCACCTGTTCGTGTACGGACTGCAGGCCGAGCTGCACAGAACAGTGCAATGCGCCCAGCAGGCTGGCGGTATGTCGATCTATGAAATCGGCCTTGGCCTCCAGATGATACTGAAGATGGGGCGCCTTTTCGAGAAGCAGCTCCAGCAGGGCAATACCGCGCTTCGGAGGATAATTGAAGGTTGAATCCAGAACCCATATCTGGCTGATTTCCGCCCTGGCAAACAGCTCAAGTTCTGCCTCCAGGCGTTGTCGATCAATGTGACGGACGCCTGCATGACCGCGTGCTTCAAAACAGTAGTCGCAGGAAAAGGCACAGCCGCGGGCGACTTCCCAGAGAACACCGCCTGATGGTTCTGGCACAAGAATACCGGTGAGCCACGGTGAAGGTGCAGTGCCGAGGTCGTGCGGACAATACTCTGCGCCCGATATTGGCCCTTCCTGCCGCATAAGCGTAACTCCCGGTAATGGTTGGTCCGGAAGCCCTTTTGCCAATGCGGCTAGCAGCCCGGCGAGAGCCGTCTCTCCCTCACCGTGGACCAGAGCCGTCCAGGGTGCTGCCGATGCCAGGCCGGATGGGTCGCCTGTTGCCTCCGGGCCACCGGCAATCAGGTACAGGCGGGGGGCGATTTCGTGCAGTTGCCGGACAATGCTGATCAGTCGCTGCCGGTTCCAGACATAAACCGGAAAGGCGACAACATCCGGTTTTACCTCGAGAATTGCAGAGAGAATCTCCTGGTCGGTTTGTCCCGGAAAAGCGTCGATCAGGACGCTGGATTTACGAAAGCTTGGCGGAAGGGCTGCTGCCAGGCAACCGGCAGCCAGTGAAACCGCCTGAGTGGAGCGACGGGCATGGAGGGTACAAAATACAATTTTCATAAGCACTCGCGATAAGTTAACTCTATCGGCTCGTTTCGCCTTCGTCAACCAACGGTAAAAAGTACGCTTCTACACCTGAAAAAGGTCGGCCCCCTGGTCACAAAGAAAGAGTTTGACGTTCTACAGAAAGTTCAAAACAGCAAAGACCATTGGAACAATCCGGTTCCTGAGAGCCCGACTATTCCGGTGGCGCTTTATCGAGGTTCTTTGCTGTTGTCTCAATACCATGCCGGGCAAATATCCTGGACAGCGCATGGTAGTTGTTCTTCATCTCCGAAAGGGTTAACTGGTAGCCGTAGTGCATGACCTGATTACGTGCGGTAATCGACATGGGACCCTGGAAAAAGAGCAGAGCTTCATCGTTGCCTGGTTCAAAGAGCAGAATATCCACCTCAGGATGCGTCTGCCGATAGTAATCGAGAGACAGGGTCAGTTTCTCACGGCACTCGATCCGCTTTGCCTGTTCCCATGTGAGCAGGATGCCAAGTTCGTCAATCTGCGAACATTTTCCATAGGAGAGCGAGGGGAGACATGTAATCTGCTGATCGTTTCGAAAAGGAACCCGTGGGTTGATCAGTACAATCAGGCGAGCACCATTTTCAATGGCGATATCAATATGCGTGACCTGTCCGGTGGACCCGTCAATAAAAGAGTTCTCGCCGATTCGGTATGGCTGGAAGAAGAAAGGGATGGCACTGGAAGCTGTTATAGCCTGACAGATGTGCAGGTTCTTATATCCTTCTGTGCCGAAGACGACTCTTTCGCCGAAATCAAGGTCGTAGGCGGGAATAAACAGTTCACAGTCAAGATTATTGAAATCATCGCTGATGCCTTCGTTGTGAAATGAGTTGCACAGGTAGGACTGAAGTGGGTCCAGGGAGTAAAGTCCGGCCGGGAATTGCTCATGGAGCAGATGCGGCAGATCACTCAGGCTGAATTCCCAGGCATTTTTACGGTAATGTTGCCGCACATGCAGCAAATTTCGCGGCAGCCTGCTGAGGGAGCGGATGACTGCCCACCAGTCAAAACGATAAATATCGCGTCGTCGCCAGTTGAAAACGGTCATTTCGTTGCGTGTAATGGTCTTGAACAGCCCTCCAGGATCGATACGGTTAGCCACCAGGGCGGCGATAACAGAACCGGCACTGATGCCGATGTAGGTGTCGAAACGGCGGGTGGAAAATCCCGGGCAGAAGAGGCGGTCGAATGCGGCGAGACAGCCGATCTCATATGCAGCGCCCATGATGCCGCCACCGGTAAGGATCATAGCTGTTTTACTGCGTTGATTGGTCATTATCGGACTCAACGTTTAGCACGCACTCTGATCTTTGGTTTGCCGGTCTCTGTAACCACCACAAAATCGATCTGTTTGTTACCAAAGCGCTTCTTTATGGCTTCTTCCTGTTTCGCCAGAAAGCTGATAACCTGATTTCTGTTGGGTGGGCGAAGCTGGCATCTCTGGTGCGCGGTGACAAGCTCCTGATAAAGTCTGTCTATCGGATCCACAGAAGCTGCGGTCTGAATGGCATCCTGTTCTGACGATTTCGTCTGAGCAAAACGTTGGATGCGTGATGTATGACGTTCGTACTTACCCTCATCGATCTGGCGCAGGATGCGATCCCAGTAGCCGCAGTAGCTGTTGAAACGGCTGGTAATGCTCTGCAACCGGAAGCGCTGGTCGGTCTGGGGAATGTAGTGAGTTATCATCTTGCGCATGCGCAGGGTGAGTTTCTGACGCGCCTGCTCTGGCGAGCGTTTTTCCAAACCAAGAAAATATTGCTCGAAAGCAATCTCAAGATCTTTGAGGTCTTTCTCAAGCAGGTTCAACATCTCTGTGATTTGCCCGCGACTGCCCATTCTTTCGTCCATTCTTATGAGAAAATCTGATCTCAATATACTGGAGCAGCGGTTGGATGGCAAAGAGAAAGCTGAACAGGCCATGGGACTGGCTTGCAACAACGCTTTCAGGTGGCTTTAGATCTCTCTCAGCTTCAGCTTGACCTTTGTGAGCCATTTCGAAATAATGAATCGGTTTGAAGTCTGCGGACCTCCACGAGCCGGCTGCATCTCCGGCTGTTTGGCCCGAATCATCAACAGCTTCTGGACCAGGGAGAGAAAATAATGTCAAGAAATCTAGCTGCAGTGATCCTGGCGGCAGGTCAGGGAACCCGGATGAAATCGGATTTGCCGAAGGTGCTTCATCAGGTGGCCGGCAAGCCGCTGCTGAGCCATGTTGTGCAGACCGCCAGAGAGCTCGAAGCGGCGCTGATTATTCCGGTCATCGGCCACGCTGCCGATCGGGTCCGTGATGCGTTGGCGAGCGAAAATTTGACCTTTGTCCTGCAGGCAGAACAACTCGGTACCGGCCATGCCCTGCAGTGTGCCGAAGCTGCCCTTGATGGTTTTACGGGAGACCTCTTGCTGCTCTGTGGCGATGTTCCATTGTTGCGCAGTTCCACCTTGCAGAAGCTTTTGGCTCATCATCACGTAAATTCAGCCTGTATGACCATTTTGACCGCACAGTTGATCAACCCCACCGGCTATGGTCGGATTATTCGCGGACCGAGCGGGGTGGAGCGGATTGTCGAGGAAAAAGACGCGTCCGGCACTGAACGCCAGGTTGACGAAGTCAATACCGGCATCTATCTTTTCAGGACACCGGAGGTTTTCGGTTTGTTACAACAGCTTGATAACAGCAATGCCCAGGGTGAATACTACCTGACCGATGTCGTGGCGGTTGCTCGTCACGAGGGAAAACGGGTTGAAGCCCTGATGATAGAGAATGCCGAGGAAGCGATGGGCATTAATGACCGGGTGCAACTGGCCCAGGCCGGCACCCTGCTGCGTCAGCGCATCAATGAAGCTCTCCAGCGCGCCGGCGTGACCCTGATAGATCCGGACACGACTTATATCGGTCCGGACGTTGCCATTGGCTACGATACCCTGATTCACCCCGGTGTTCACCTGCGGGGCAAGACAACCATCGGCAGCGGCTGCGAAATTGAGCCGGGGGTCATCGCCACCGACTGCATTATCGGTGACCGAGTGCATCTGAAGCCCGGCTCCGTGTTGAGTGAATCGAGAATCGGTGCTGACTGCGCTATAGGGCCAATGGCGCACCTGCGGCCCGGAACCGTGCTGGCCGGCAACAACAAGATCGGCAATTTTGTGGAAACCAAGAAAGCCGTGATCGGCGAGAAATCACAGGCCAGCCATCTGACTTACATAGGCGATGCGGTTCTTGGCAAAAACGTCAATATCGGCTGCGGCACCATCACCTGCAATTACGATGGCGTCAACAAGTACCAGACGACTATCGAGGACGATGTCTTTGTGGGCAGCGACACCCAGTTCATCGCCCCGGTCACCATTGGCCGCGGCAGCCTGATTGCTGCCGGTTCGACGATTACCGGGGATGTCCCGGCTGATGCCTTGGCCATTGCCCGTGTAGAACAGAAGAATATCGAAGGTTGGGCCGAGCGTAATCGGCAAAAACGTCAGAATCAAGACAAGAAGTGATCTCGACATCTTGCCTTTGCTTTTAACTTTTCACATTTAACATTTCACATATCGAGGTTCCTATGTGCGGCATCGTTGGTTATATTGGTCCCCGGCAAGCAACGTCAATCGTTCTGGATGGTTTGCGGAAACTTGAATACCGCGGTTATGATTCGGCAGGGATCGCAGCCCTTGATCAAGGGCAGGTCAATATATGTCGTGCTGAAGGCAAGCTGGTCAACCTGGAAAAAATCCTGCATGAGCGGGCCCTGATCGGTACC
>JBPPMD010000349.1:0-7490 GCA_051305875.1 Desulfuromonadales bacterium
TCGGAACAAACTCACCTGACTCGGGAGACCAGCATGTTCCAGAAAATCAGAGTTGCAGTCATTAAAAGTACCCGCCCGATTTATCTTGCCGGCCTGATGTCGTCGATCTTTTTTGCCGTCGGTGTTCAAAAAATCGATGCACACGCCGGGTTGCTTGCCCGGCACGCTGTCTACACCGGCATATTCTTCGTTTGCCTGTGGGCAGCCTGCCGTCTCTTTGCCGGCAGCCTGAATCGTCGCCTTGCACTCGAAGGCGTGTGCTCGGAGTCTGCAGGCGACATGGTTTACACCTTTGTCATCTACCTGGAAATCATTAAACATGTTGTCGGTGTAAGCTTTACTCTCGGCTGGATTGCCGGCGTGATGTTCTGTTGGGATTATCTGGGACACCAGATGTTTCTGATTCCTGCCGGAGCCAGTTTGGCCGTATCCATGGTGGCCTTCCTGGTGACCTACGGCATTGCCTCCTTCGTCGACAATCTTCACTGGCCAGATGCAGAAGACGAATAACCGTCACCTGCGTATTACTACAATGAGCAAAGGGCCGGCTATTCAGCCGGCCCTTTGCTTTACATCTGAATCCGTGAGGGGTGAGGGGTTAGGTGTGAGGGGAAAAAACAAACACCACGTTTTTATTGAAAGATTTACGCCTCACGCCTGACTCCTCACTTGCCGGAAGCAGCAAAGCATCTTAAAATCTGGAAAGGCAGGTCAAATTCACGGATTCAGGTTACAGATAAAGGCAGTAAGTAGAGAGAGGTAATCGTGGAGACACCGATGTCATGAATGCCCCAACGGCATCAATGGATGAATTGCGCAGAGGTCAGAGATATCGACCGGATCGATAATGACATTCTCTCGATGCACACGAACCACATCCCCACAAAGATCGGTGTCAAAGCAGGCTTTAATCAGCTGGCCACCCACACATTCAATCTGTACGGCACAATCAAGCAATCGGGGGGCCACAGCAGCAATGCCTGGCGCACAAGCGTAACCCAGGTCCAACTCGGCATTGAGACACAACCTACCCTGGCTCATAACTTCGCGAATCTTAACCAGCTCGCTCTCATACGGCATATTCACGACAAAATCAGCACCAGTCCAGAAACGGGACAAGCACTCGTGGCGGCCGTGCCATGCCGTCCTGATGCGCGGTCTTTCACCACCGATCAGAGCAACCCAAGCCGTCACCAGGGTAATCGGCAAACCACCAGCCCCGTACCAGCTGATCAATCCTGCCGGCAACCAGGCCACCGGGGCTTTAATTCCAAAAGGATGTTCAATCATACAAGAACTCTTTCATGCTACGATGAACTCAAGTATATGTCATTTCCGGTTCTGGCAAAAGTTTAATGACAACTAAGTTCTTGACAAGTAAAATGAACTTTACTAAAAATTTAACCAACTAAGATTTCGGGAGATTATTTATGCGTTTATCCACCAAGAGCCGATATGGTTTGCGTGCTCTCTTTGACATGGCCTATCATGCTGGAAGCTTGCCCGCGCAGATTAAAGATATCAGCCGCCGCCAGAATATCTCTCCACGCTATCTTGAACAGATTTTTCAGGACCTGAAGCGTGGGGGACTGCTGAAAAGCCGCAGAGGACCTCAAGGCGGCTATCTTCTCTCCCGCAAACCTCATGAAATCACGGTTCACCAGGTCATTACGGCAGCAGAAGGCGAGATGTCCCTGGTTGACTGCAAAAAATCAGGCAAAGGAAGCAAGGAAGAGTGTGAGTTCGGCAACGAATGCGTCACTCAAAAAGTCTGGCAGGAAGCAAACAAGCGTCTCAAAGACTACCTGGATTCCGTCACCTTAAAGGACCTGTGTGATGACGCCAAGGCCATGGGACTGGACAAGGAACTGGACCACCGCTTCATGTACTTTATCTAGGAGCCTGTTGGTCTATCAATGAACAGGCTGCCTGGGTTATATCCTTAAGGAGGCGCACTTCATGGCAGAAAGCTTTTCCTCAGAACTCGACCGCATAGGCAACACCCCGTTAGTGAAACTCGCTACGCCGGAAGGTTCGGCAACACTTTGGGGAAAACTGGAGAACGCCAATCCAGGCGGCAGCGTCAAGGACCGGATCGCCAAAGCCATGATTGAGCAGGCCGAGCAGGACGGTCTGCTGAAACCTGGAGACACTATCGTTGAACCGACCAGCGGCAACACTGGCATCGGCATCTCTCTGGTGGGTTCAATCAAGGGTTACCAGGTTGTTTTGATCATGCCCGACACCATGTCCATGGAACGTCGGCGCCTGCTCGGTGCTTTCGGTGCCGAGCTTATCCTCACTCCTGGCGCAAAGGGGATGCGGGGAGCGATAGAAAAAGCCGAAGAGGTTGCTGCCGAGCGCAAGGCATTCATGCCTCAACAATTCTGCAATCCTGCCAACCCGAGAGTTCACCTGCAAACAACCGGGCCAGAGATCCTGCGTGACCTGGACAATAAAGTCGACGCCCTTGTCGCCGGCGTCGGCACTGGCGGTACAATCACCGGCGCTGGACAGGCGATTAAGGGAAAAAACCCTCACGTATTGATCGTCGCCGTAGAGCCAAGCGATTCGCCGGTTCTCTCTGGCGGTGAACCTGGCCCGCATAAAATACAGGGGATTGGTGCCGGCTTTATACCTGATGTTCTCAACATGGACCTCTTAACAGAGATTATGACGGTCACCAACGAGCAAGCCAGGCAAACAACCCGTGACCTTGCCCGGGAAGAAGGGGTTTTCGTCGGCATCTCTGCGGGGGCAAACGTTTTTGCCGCCCGCCAGATTGCCGCACGACTCAAGCCGGGGCAGAATGTCGTGACGATCCTCTGCGACACCGGTGAACGTTATCTCTCTACCGACATATTTGACTGAACTGCCCTTTAACAAGCCATCAGCCAGGCGGCCTTCGGCTCATTGGCCGGAGCCCTTCATTAAACCCATGCAACTTGACACTAAATTTCAAAAGCTGAAGGATATTCTGACAGAGTCAGGCTCAGCGGTCATCGCCTTTTCCGGTGGCGTCGATTCTACCTTCCTGCTGCAGACGGCCCGCGACGTGCTTGGTGCCGAGCATGTTATTGCCCTGACGGCCACATCGCCAACTTACCCGAGCCACGAATTCAACGAAAGCGTGAAGCTGGCAAAGCAACTTGGCGTTCAGCAACTTGTTGTTGACAGCAACGAGTTGGAAATTCCCGGCTTTGCTGACAATCCACCGCGTCGCTGCTATCACTGCAAGAAGGAGCTTTTTGAAATCTGCCTCAACAAGGCCAGAGAGCTCGGTTACGCCGAAGTCCTCGACGGTTCAAACCTCGACGACTTGAATGACTATCGACCGGGCCGGGAAGCTGCCCTGGAGCTCAAGGTACGTTCGCCTCTGCTCGAAGCCGGTCTTACCAAGGAGGACATCCGCGCCCTGAGTCGTCGGAGTGGTCTCTCAACGGCCGACAAACAACCCTTCGCCTGCCTCGCCTCGCGCTTCCCCTACGGCACGCGTATTACCGCTGAACGTTTACAGCAGGTCGATCGTTGTGAAACCTTCATGCGCGAAAATGGCTTTCACACCTTCCGCGTCCGTTATCATGATGAAACCGCCCGCATCGAGGTCGCCCTTGACGACCTGTCGAGAATCATTGATGATAAGATGCGTGTGCCGCTGCTGGCCGAGTTCAAATCGGCCGGATTCACCTACGTGGCCCTGGATCTTCAAGGCTACCGAACCGGCAGCATGAACGAGGCAACGGCACTTAACAAAACTTGAAGCCCCTCAGGCTGTGGACTATGCGGGCGGAAGCGAAAATCTGGCTCATGGATAGTCCGGCTGGCTGCCCGCCTCAAAAAGTTTCCGGATGATTCACCCCCTGTAAGCTGGATGACATATTTCCAGGAGGAAGCATGCAACGCAGCAGAACCTTGATGACCGTCTGTTTCTGTGCCGGGTTGCTTGGCGCCCTCTGCAGCAGCCTGGTTGCCTGGCAAGCAGGCCAGCTGGGCATCCCCGCAATGGCAGGTGTGCGCATGGCGCCTTTGCTGACACCTGACTGGCTCTATCCCCGCTTGATTTGGGGAGGCCTCTGGGGATTGATTTATTTTCTCGTCGTCGCCTCGCCCAAGGCACGTCGTCACTGGGTCCGCAAAGGCCTGTGGATCAGTCTGCTGCCCACCGCTTTTCAACTCCTCGTTGTTTTTCCTCACATGACTGGTCACGGTTGGCTCGGCCTTGATCTCGGACAACTCACCCCCATTTTCGTTTTCTTCAACAACCTGGTCTGGGGATTCTTCACCGGTGTTTTCAGCCGTTTGTTCTGGGGTCGCGGGTGATTTCCAGAAGCTTCTCCCTGTTCCTCTGTCTGAGCTTCCTGCTGATCCTGTCAGCCTGTGCCGAAGAACCGGTTCCCGCACTAAAGGGCACGGTCACCTGGATCTACGACGGAGACACCCTGGAAATTGACACGCTTGGCAAGGTGCGCCTGATCGGCATCGATGTGCCGGAGAGAGAGAGCTCGAGCCGTGACAGCTATCTCGCCAACAGGGGAATTGCCGCGGCAAGACAACGGGAAATCTATCGCGCCGCCAAGCAGTTCAACATCAGCCAGGTCAAAGGGCAGAGGGTCAGCCTGATCCTCGACGAGCCGCCCCGCGACCGTCATGGCCGCCTGCTTGCCTATGTCTACCTGCCAGACGGCCGCCTGCTCAATCGACTGCTTATCGAGCAGGGGCTGGCAGTTGTTTACCGGCGTTTCTCCTTCAGCATGAAGGACGACTTTTTGGCGGCTGAAACAGTGGCCAAACGCGATGGGATGGGGATGTGGGCAGGGATATCTCCCTGAGCTTCCACGAGAGAGGCGTGCGGGCATATATGGCGCCCGTGTTGACGGCAAGGGCTTAAAATATGATCAAACGTTGTGCATGGTGTGGCAGTGACCCGCTCTACATCGCCTATCATGACCAGGAATGGGGTGTTCCCCTTCGAGACGATCACCGGCTCTTCGAGATGCTGATCCTCGAAGGCGCGCAGGCCGGGCTCAGCTGGCTGACGATCCTGAGGAAGCGGGAGAACTATCGCAAAGCGTTCGCAGGGTTCGATCCGGAACAGGTTGCGCGTTACGGCGAACAGCAGATCGCGAGGCTGCTGCAGGATGCCGGTATCATCCGCAACCGGTTGAAGATAGAAGCAGCCGTCAAAAATGCCCGGGGCTTCCTGCAAGTCCTTGAAGAATACGCTTCTTTCGCCGATTATATCTGGCGTTTCGTTGATGGCACCCCCGTCGTCAATCGTCGGGCGACACTTGCAGAAATCCCGGCTCACACTCCTGTATCAGCACAAATGAGCAAAGACCTGAAAAAACGCGGCTTCAACTTCGTCGGTCCCACCATCTGCTACGCCTTCATGCAGGCCGTCGGCATGGTCAACGACCATACCACCGACTGCTTCCGTTACGAGCAACTCCTACGTTAAACAGGCATTAACCAGCCGGGGCATGAAAAGTCAACTGCTATTGCCCCTCCGGGAAGCTGTGGCGGAGGTTGTACAGATCGCCGTCGTCTCCCCGGAGCTTGAAGTAGCGATGATCGGGGGCAAGCCAGCGATCGACGATCTCCGATACCTCGATCTTAAGCGAGTTCAGGAAAAATCGCCGGGCGACTCAGCAACACCGGGAAAAGCAATCAAACAGTGTCTGAATTGTCCCAAAGGCCCGATAAATAGTAAGAATCCTCTTTCAGCAGCTCTGCCGTTTATGTAATTTTCTTCTCTGAATTAGTTGACAAAGACCAGACCAAGGTTAGAGTGAATCTAACATTTCTAAGAAAGGAGGTGTGCGTGGTGTAAAAAAACTGACGATTCAACAATTAGCGCGCAATAGGGCGCGTCGAGAGAAAAGACCAACAATCTTCAGAGGAGGCCCACATGATTAGGAAATTATTCGTGGTTTTTCTGGTAGCGGGGTTCTTCGCCATCCCGGGAACGGCACTTGCGGAATTCAACACGGGTGACATGGAGTTGTCTCTCAGCGGCAGCGGCAGCAGCGACAATGATTTCGACGCAACGACAGCATCGGTAGAGGCATCTCTGGGGTACTTCATGACCCCGACGCTCGAAGCGGTGATACGTCAGGGCATCGGATTCTCGGACACTCCTAATGACAGCGACTGGAATGCTTCGACCAGGTTGGGGATCGATTACAACTTTCCCTTCACCCAGTTCGTCCCCTACATCGGTGCGAGCCTCGGTTATCTCTACGGCGACAGCGTAGAGGAGCAGTTCATAGCCGGTCCCGAAGTCGGCTTGAAGTCGTTCGTGAATGACACCACCTTCATTCTTGCAGCCGTCGAATACCAGTTTCTTTTCGATGATAAGGATGACGCGGATGAGGCGTTTAACGATGGCCGCTTCGTCTATACTCTCGGCATAGGTTTCAAATGGTGATCTGGTGATCCCTTTCGGGCTGCGGGCTTTTTGGTAGCAGCGAATGGCGCACAAACACGTCATGAAATGGGCGGCCTCAGGGCCGCCCATTGCTTTGGCTCAAAATAATGCCATCTGACCAATCTCTGATAAAACTTTGGTAAAGTTAAGGAAAGTTCCTGAAACTGGACCCGGTCACCCATGCGAGGATCAACCTTCAACCCGAATTCACCACCAACGTGCTGGTGCTGGGGGGCGGCGGAGCCGGAGTCACCGCTGCACTGTTCGCCGAGAGTCTGGGGGCAAGGGTTTTACTGGCCACCAAACTGCGCCTGGGCAATTCCAACACCATCATGGCCCTGGGAGGAATGCAGGCTTCGGTGGCAGAGGAGGATTCTCCCCTCAGGCATTTTGCCGACACCATGATTGCCGGCAACTTTGCCGGCAGGGCGTCCCTGGTCAAGAGGACATCATGACCCGGGCGGTGCAGTCGATCGTTCCGGCGACCCCGGTGGAGGCAGTGCGACGACTCATGAGTGCCAGCGGCATCAGCGGATTCCCGGTCGTCGATCAACAGGGCAACTCCTATTCGTTGACAAGCAAAAAAGCTCAGCTAAACTATATAAAACACACCGAAAAAAAGGAAGTCCTTCATCCTCTGAGCAACTTAACCACAACTGCCTGAATTTAAATATTTTTGGTTTTGCTGCTTAGCTTTGAATCGTGACCAATTCAAAAACTCGGTTGTTGTGCTTTTCGTTTCAGATTTTGTACGACTCAAGAGCAATAACGCTCCTAGCAGCCTGTCGGACTATACGGGCCGAAGCGAAAAGTTGGATGTTTGAGAACAGATTTTAGCTCGTTTGCAGGTTCATAGCCGTAGCTATGGACCAAAAAGGAGCTGAAATATGGGCCAAACAGCCGGATTTGCAGCCGGCTCATGGATTAGTCCGACAGGCTGCTAGTACCCTGTAACCTATAGGATTTCGCAAGATTGCGCAGGGATTTGGCGGGTCAGCAAGACGCGACTTCAGCTGCCCAGCCACCGCCACACCCCGCCCATCGGCTGGTCACCGGGCAGGCC
>JBPPMD010000388.1:0-7350 GCA_051305875.1 Desulfuromonadales bacterium
GGATATCTTCGAGTCGTATGTCGGTTCGATTATCGCGACCAGAAAACCGACCACACCGAGAATCGGTGCAAACATCTGCAGTTCCATCTTTTCATTCCTCCCTGTTTTTCGTTAAATTGAGTGGTTATATACTCAGATCAATACTTCACGTTTGTTATAAATGTTCATGGCTTCCTGCGCCCCGTTTCGCACGAGCGACTCGAGGGCATCGACAGCCGTTTCAATATATCGTTCCAGGCAAACACGTTCGTTGGCACTGAAGCGGCTCAAGACATACCCGGAGACATCTCCACCGGCTTGAGGTCGACCAATCCCCATGCGCAATCGGCTATAACCTGTTTCACCGAGCGACGCACAGATACTGCGTAGACCGTTATGCCCGCCATGACCGCCGGCGACCTTGATACGCAGGCAGCCGAACGCCAGGTCAATTTCGTCGTGAACCACAATCAAATCCCCCGGCTTAATACCGAGGGATTGATAAGCAGGAGCAACGCTTCCGCCACTGCGATTCATGTATGTCTGTGGCAGCAGAATTGTTGCCTCTTCACTGGCCACTCTGCCTACGCCGTAGAAACCCTGGTAACCCTTGCGCTTCAGGGCGATCCCGGCTCGCTCAGCCAAGTGCGTTGCGACCATAAAACCAATATTGTGGCGAGTTTCGGCATATTCCGTACCGGGGTTGCCCAACCCGACAATCAACTTCAATGGCGCCTCGCCTAGTCTTCGTCAGCGGCCTCTGCTGCGACCACACCTTCTTCTTCCTCTTCACCAGGCTCAACCTCTTCGGCCTTATGGCCGACAACAGTCAAGACTGTGTAGTTGACGTCATGCAAGGATTCAACACCTGCAGGCAAAGCGACTTCTTCAATATGAACAACATCACCGATACCCAGTTTGGTTACATCGATTTCTATAGATGTCGGGATATTTGTTGGAAGACAGTTAAGTTCCAGTTCATGACGAACCAGCTGCAAGGTTCCACCTTCAACTTCACCCTGAGATTTGCCTACTGGATGCACGGGGACCATGATCGAAAGTGACTTTTTCAAGTCGATCGCCAGGAAATCGACATGCTGGGTGTCGCGACGAATCGCATCGATCTGCATATCTTTAAGAATAACGACCTGACCATCAAACGGGCCATCACCCTTGAGGGTAATCAGGGTGTTCCAACCTGCTTCGCTGGCAATCGCCTGCTGCAGGGCTTTCGGATCAAGGCGAAGATTGAGTGCTTCAAAGCCCTTGCCGTAAACCACAGCCGGGATCAGTCCATCGCGACGGACTTTGCGGGAGCCGCCTTTACCCATGCGGACTCGTGTTTCTACGTTCAGTATCGATTTGGCCATTTATCTAGTTCCTCCATCTTCGGATAACTTTGGGTGTCTGTATTTTTTCCGCAGCAACTCAGACAAAGAGCGAGCTGACAGATTCATCACCATGAATACGGCGGATCGCTTCCGCCAACAGGTTTGCTACGGAAACAATCCGCAGCCGCGAGCAATCATTAATTTTCTTTTCCGTAGGGATCGTATTACAAACCAGTACTTCCTTCAGAGGGCTCGCGTTGATCCGCTCCAGCGCCGGGCCCGACAGAACCGCATGAGTTGCTGTCGCGTAGATGTCACCGGCGCCATGTGCCTTGAGCGCTGCAGCCGCCTGGCAAAGGGTTCCTGCGGTATCGATCATGTCGTCAACAATAATGCAGGTCTGGCCGTCGACCTCACCGATGATATGCATAACTTCAGAAACATTGGCAGCGCTGCGGCGTTTATCGATAATCGCCAGTCCGGCATTCAATCGCTTTGCAAAAGCCCGGGCCCGCTCTGTGCCACCGGCATCAGGGGAAACGACAACCAGATCTTTGGGAAAACGGGACTTGATATCTTCGAGAACCACTGGAGCTGCATAGAGATGATCAACCGGGATGTTAAAGAAACCCTGGATCTGACCGGCATGCAGGTCGACGCACAGGACCCGTTGCGCCCCCGCTGTCGTAATCAGGTCGGCAACCAGTTTGCTGGTGATCGGCGTCCGGGGTGCAACCTTGCGATCCTGACGGGCATAACCGAAGTAAGGGATAACGGCAGTGATGCGGGCAGCAGAAGCGCGCTTCAGAGCATCGATCATAATTAAAAGCTCTATCAGGTTCTCGTTGGCAGGCTGGCAGGTTGGCTGAACAACAAAAACGTCGCGACCGCGGACGTTTTCGTTAATTTCCACCATTATTTCACCGTCTGAAAAAGTCTTGACGGTTGCTTTGGCCAGAGGCACTGAAAGGTGATTACAGATTTCCTGTGCCAGAGCAGGGTTCGCATTACCGGTAAAGATTTTAAGTTCTTTAAGCACAATGTCACCTGTTGTTTTTGGAGACTTCAGGCCCTGGCAAATCGCAGCCTGTGACTCGACTCTATTCAATTAGCAACATCGTGCTCGACACACTCTTAAAAAACAGAAATCGAGCACACAGATACTGCAAATGGCAGGGGCGACAGGGATCGAACCTGTGAATGCTGGAATCAAAATCCAGTGCCTTACCGCTTGGCGACGCCCCTATATTTATTTGTCAGTGAAGCAAACGTCTATAGCGGGTTGACAACTTTAACCCACCAGTCGGTTTCCGCAGATATAATCTGGGCAGCACGCTCAGCACGGGAGGCGTCATCGAAGACACCGAACACCGTGGCCCCGCTGCCAGACATAAGCGAACCGTCAGCCCCGCTGGCAATCAGACGTTCCTTGATAGTCGTAATCACAGGGTGGTGTTGGCAGGTGACAACTTCAAGATCGTTATGCAGCAGACGCACCAGATCACTTGCTCTTTCGGGAAACCTCGGAATTCTAGCGGTTGGTCTGGGGCGTGTCAACCCCAAATTTTGGAAAACCCATGCTGTTGAAACAACAATGCCGGGGTTGACAAGAACCAGTGTCACCTGAGGCAATCCTGGCCAGGACTGCAAGCACTCTCCGATACCCGTTGCCCATGCTGTTTGCCCGTACAGGAAAAAGGGGACATCTGCGCCAAGACGCACCCCCAGAGCCATCAATTCGCCACGCGACAAGTCGGCATCAAGCAGATCATTCATCGCCAGAAGGACCGCAGCTGCATCTGAAGATCCGCCGCCCAAGCCCGCGGCTGACGGGGTTTTTTTGTCAATAGTGATCGATATGCTGCGCTCGTCTCCGATATGTTCCAGAAACAACCTGGCGGCGCGCCCCGCGATATTTTCAAGGCCTTTCGGCAGAGTCACCTGTGGGCAAGACACCGTTATACCTGACCCGTTTGACACCGTCATTTCCAAGCGGTCCTGCAAATCAATTCTTTGCATCAAAGTAGCCAGGTCATGATAACCGTCATTACGTTGACCCAGAACATGCAGGCAAAGATTAATTTTTGCTGGGGCATAAACCACTTTTTTCATTTGTGCCCCCGGTGGCCATCCAGTTCGCAATCGTGCTCACGTTAATCGTTTATACAAATGACAAGGACATCAAAGTCAGGATTTACCTGCCGACGTCAAACCTTCCTTTGTGGGCATACAGTATAGATTTAAGGAGAGGTTGACAACTCTTAACATGTGCTCTCTTTACATGTGCACTCTTTACATGTGCGCTCTGTTTTAATCACCGAACTTTCAAAAGGCGTTCTAGAGCCTGTCGATGCGACAAACAGTGGCTGGCCAATTTCCACCACAAATGCACATTTTTCGCCACTTTCCCCAGGAATACTGGCAAGTGAATGTCTACCAGAGCCTTGCAAAACCACAGATTATATGCTTGAATATACAGGTTGCAAACAGCTTTATAATATTGGCACTCTCCTTGCGTCTTTGAACTGCTGCAAACCATTGTATTAAAATTGCGGCATGTGCTCTAATTTCTGTAAACCCTAAACAATGAGGAGGCAACACAACATGAAAACGACAAAACGTCTACTGTCACTGCTTAGCGCCCTGGCCCTGATCGTCACCCTGGCCATCCCGTGCACCGCCCTGGCCGCCAAAACCCGTCTGGCTTTCTCGGGTGGTCCCGACGGCGGAACCTTCCAGTCCTTCTCCAACGCCGTCTCCAGCCGCCTCTCGAAAAACATCCCTGACGTCGAAGTCTCCAACATGGCCTCGGCCGGCTCAGTGGAGAACCTGCGCCGCGTCAACTCCGGTGATGCCGATTTCGGCATCACCTACGCTGGCGACCTTTTCCTGGGCGCCAACGGCAAATTGACCAACGATCCCAAGACCTACACCAATGTCTATTCGATGGCCTACCTTTACGGCGCACCTGCCCACCTGGTGGTTCTTGAGGACGGCGGCATCAACGCGGTCAAAGATCTCGAGGGCAAACGGATCGGAGTAGGTCCCGCCGGCTCCGGCGCCGCAGCCAGTGCCCAGCGTTTTTTCACCTCGGTCGGTCTTTGGGACAAGATGAAGGTTGAGTTCATCGGCTACAGCGAAGCCGCTTCAGCCCTCGGCGATAAGAAGCTCGATGCCATGTGGGTTTTTGCCGGCTACCCTAACTCCTCCATAATCCAGGCTGCCGCCAGCAACAAGATAAAACTCCTCAGCCTGGTCGAGACTGCCAAGGCCTCGAACTTTTTCAAGGATAATCCCTATTACGCCGAATTGGTCATCCCCGCCGGAACCTACAGCGGCGTCGACTATGACGTCCAGTCGGTTCAGGACTCGGCCATCTGGATGGCTGGCAAGCATGTCGCTGACGACATCGTCTATGCCGCTCTTCAGGACGCCTACTCCGATGAAGGTTTGGCCTACATGGTCAGCGTGACCAAGGCCGCCAAATCCATGCAGATCAAGGACGGCGTCTATGGCATCGTTACACCAGTGCATCCAGGGGCCGCCAAATTCTGGACCGAAAAGGGTCTGACCATGACCGAGGATCAGAAGGTCAAATAGGATTCAGGAACAGAACGACACTGACAGAGCAACGAAGCGGGGCCAGAGGCCCCGCTTCGCATGTCACACTTGCCCGCCCGCAACTGCAATATATTCCATTCCCAGTTTTATGGAGCACCTCAATGTCTGAAGACGTCGATGAAATCAAGGAACTGAGCCCGGAAGAGAAGAAAAAGCTAAAGGCGTTAATGGAGAAGGATGCCAAGTCCTTCCGAACCCCGACCGGCTTCTGGCATTGGCTTACTGCCCTGCTCGGGGCGTTTATGGTGCTGTTTTATTTTTATGCCGCGGGCGTTGCGACGGTTGGTACGCAATATCATCTGGGTATTTATGTTTTCATCACCTACGTACTGGTCTTTCTGCTCTATCCTGCCGGCGGGCCGGTAATGCGGGGTATCCTCAGTCTCCTGCTCGGTGCCATCATCGCCTCGGTCGTCGCGATTCTGTTCGTTTTCCCGAATGCAGCTGCTTTCCACGCACGCATGATCACAGTATCCGATGCCTTTGGTGATGAAGGCCTGGTGCAGGCTTTGACCGCAGGAGCCTCGTTGTGGCCATTGGCCCTCGCCACCATCGCTCTGGCTGTTGCGCTTTTCTTCTGCGACCGCGCCATAATGGCCCGCTGGAAGCAGGCCCCCTGCCTCAGTGATGTCCTCTTCGCCGTCGCCGCCGGTAGCGCCGTCTTCTATTGGATCAGCCAGTTCGAGGTGCTCAACTATCGGGCCGGCGCTGAAAATGAATTGGACGGCTTGATCAGTATTGCCGGCGTCCTGTTGTCGATGGAGGTCTGCCGGCGCGTACTCGGCTGGTCGATGACCCTGATCGGCGCCGGCATGCTCGCTTTCGCCTTGTTTGGTCCCCATTTGCCGGACTTGTTGGCGCATCGCGGTTTCGGCATCGAACGCTTGGCCAACGCCCTCTTCCTCACCACCAACGGCGTCTTCGGGGTCATGGCCAACGTTTTGGCAACCTATGTCATTCTCTTTATCTTTTTCGGTGCCTTTCTGCATAAATCCGGGGCCGGCCGCTTTTTCATCGATCTCCCCCTGGCCCTGGCCGGCAACAGCGTCGGCGGCCCGGCCAAAGTTGCCGTCATCGCTTCGGCCCTGTTCGGTTCAGTTTCGGGCAGCGCCATCGCCAACACCGTCTCCACCGGGGCATTCACTATCCCTCTGATGAAAAAAGCCGGTTTCCGGCCGCACGTTGCCGGAGCTATCGAGCCAGCCGCCTCCATTGGCGGCATGTTCCTGCCGCCGATCATGGGTGCCGGTGGCTTCCTCATGGCTGAGCTCACCGGCCTGCCCTACTCCTATATCATGATGATCTCCATCGGGCCGGCCCTGCTCTACTTCTTTTCAGTATTCTGCATGATCCACTTCGAGGCCAGCAAGCTCGGCCTCAAAGGGGTTCAGGAGGATCTCCCGCCCTGGCGGACGGTTTTGAAGAAAGACTGGTATTTCGCCATCCCGCTGGTTTTGATGACGATCCTCATGGTCATGGGCCGCTCTCCGGGCTTTTCCGCCTTCTGGTCAACCTTCTCCTGCATCGCCATAAGCTGGGTCAAGAAGGAGACCCGTATGGGACCGAAGCAGATCTGGGAAGCGATCCTCACCGGATCCCGCAATACACTGATCATCGGTGCCACTGTCGGCGTCATCGGCGTCATCGTCGGGGTTATCTCCCTCACCGGCATGGGGCTTAAATTCTCCGATATCATCATCACTATGGCTGGAGACAGCCTGATCCTGGCGTTGATCCTGATTACCCTGGCATCCCTTGTCCTCGGCATGGGTGTGCCGGTCACCGCTGCCTACCTGATCGTGGCTGTCCTTGCCGTGCCGGCCCTGGGCACCTTCGGCGTACCAATCATCTGTGCCCACATGATCGTCTACTGGCTTAGCCAGGACTCCAACATCACGCCGCCGGTCTGTGTGGCCGCCTACGCCGGCGCCGCCATCGCTGGCGCCGACCCGTGGAAGACCGGCTGGACAGCCTTCAAGTTCGCCAAGCTCTTGTATATCATGCCACTCCTGTTCGCCTTCACGCCGTCGATTCTCTTCCAGGGGAAACTCAACGAAATCAAGGTACCCCAATTCGAGAATGGCGCTCCCTTTGCCACTGTCCTGCAGATCAACGCACAGGACGGTGCCGAGTACCAGCCCGACGACGTCATCGCCCTGCTTCAGGCCGGCGATCAGATCATCGAAGTAACCTCCGAGAAAAATGCCAAGGTCAACCTGATTAGCAGAACCCCGGGCGCCATGGTCAGCCCAGGTGACCTCCTCGTGCGTGGTGAGATCACCCCGACGCCTATGCGTATTACGATGAGCTTTGTTTCCGCGATACTTGGTACCATCGCCTTCTCCTCGCTGACTATGTTCTACTGGATTCGCCGCACAACTATTGTGGAATGGCTGATGCTGGCGCCGGCGACCCTGCT
>JBPPMD010000390.1:0-2003 GCA_051305875.1 Desulfuromonadales bacterium
GGTGCCCTTGCCGCGCTTGCAGAGATCACACTCGCCGCAGGGAATCACCGCCGGGATGATCACCGCCTTGCCAAGCCAGTCATCGGCACCCGTTCCGGAGTCAACCACCCGGCCGCTGATCTCATGTCCCAGGGCGAGAGGCAGTGGCGAATTGGTACGGACGCCATCGTAATAGAAACCCAGGTCGGTATGGCACACGCCGCATCCGGCGACCTCGACCACAACCTCGTCCGCTGCGGGTTCAGCGACAAACTCCTGGCGCGTCATCGGCTCATTGACGCCACTCATCATCCAACGGTAAGCATTTATGGACATTGCATTTTCTCCTTTGAATCAGTTTCAGGTCTGTCCTTTTCAGGACCTTTAAATGTGGTCTGTTCAGCAATTTCAAGAAAAGTTGCACGCAGGCTCTCCGGCATACTGCAGGGCCGTCGCGATTCGCGATGGACCCAGAGATGCCTGGTGGAACCTGTTGTCAGAAGCTGGTCGTCGCGCGTGACCCGATAGCCGAATTGCAGGCTGCGGCTCGCTACCCAGTCGAGCCAGCAAACAACTTTGACCGTATCACCGTAGTGGGCAGCCTGGCGGTAATCCTGCTGTGCCCGGGTGATGATCATGAAATAACCGAGCGCCTCAATTTGCGGATAGGGTTTGCCCGCCTCGGCACAGAAGCGGGTGCGGGCCAGTTCGAACCAGATCAGATAGTTGGCGTGATGGACGATCCCCATCTGGTCGGTTTCGGCGTAGCGGACTTCAAATTCGACCTCAGCGCGCTGTTTCATGTCCGGTCCTTACAACCCTCTCGATCAGGGTCGCCATCCCCTGTCCATGGCCGATGCAGAGAGAGGCAATGCCGTACCTGCCCCCAGCGGTCTCCAGACCGTTGAGCAGGGTCGTAATCAGGCGGGTTCCGGTACACCCCAGCGGATGACCGAGAGCGATAGCTCCGCCCCAGGGATTGACCTTCTCAAGCGGCAGATGCAATTCGTTGACACAGGCGACAGCCTGACTGGCAAAAGCTTCGTTTAATTCAAACAGGTCGATGTCGGCTACCGCGAGATGGTTCTTCCGCAGCAGCTGGCGTATCGCCGGAACCGGCCCCATACCCATCTGGCATGGATCGAGTCCGACAACGGCAAAATCAACCACCCTGGCCCGGCGTTGCAGCGCAAAGCGCTCGCAGGCGGCCGCAGAGGCAAGCAGGGTCAGACTGGCACCGTCATTCAAAGGCGAACTGTTTCCCGCCGTAACGGTTCCGTTTTCCATGAAGATCGTTTTCAGGTCACCGAGGCTGGCAAGGCTGGTGCCGGGACGCGGTGACTGGTCCTGCTCAGCGAGCGAGTCACCGGCTGGAATCGGCAGGATCTCCCTGGCAAAATGACCCGCCTGCTGAGCGGCCACCACGCGGCGATGGCTCTCTACGGCGAACTCGTCCTGGACGATACGGCTGATCCCGTAGTTCTGTGCGACCTTTTCCGCGGTCAAGCCCATGTTGGTGAAAGGGAACTCGTAGCGATCGAGCAGCATCTGATTGTAATTGAGGGCGGCCGTCATCGGCACATGGCCCATGTGCTCGACGCCGCCGGCCAGCAACAGGTCGGCGTTGCCGGCGGCAATCGTGGAGGCGGCAAAATTAAAGGCCTGCAGGCTGGAAGCGCAGAGGCGATTAATGGTTGTCCCGGGAACTTCTGCAGGCTGACCGGCCAGCAACGCAGAGAGCCGGGCGATATTCTTGCCCTGTTCCAGATGCTGACCGACGCAGCCGATATAGATATCATCGATGGTCGCGGTGAGCGCTTCGCCCGTCGCCAGTCCTCCGAGCAGTCCGTTCATCAAAGCTGCAAGCATTTCGTCTGCGCGCACTGCGCTGAACAGCCCTTTGTCGGGATGGGCTCTGCCGATGGCAGTCCGTTTGGCTTCGACCAGATAAGCGTTCATTGTTCCTCTTTGTAAATTAAACAACGTAGGAGCATGGCGTGCCGTGCCCTTGTAATGGATTACAA
>JBPPMD010000021.1:0-9760 GCA_051305875.1 Desulfuromonadales bacterium
CGTGATGAAGGGGGGCCGTAATGAAGGGGCCGTAATGAAGGGGCCGTAATGAAGGGGCCGTCACGCGTCACGGTTTGATTGTCACTGATTCTCCATCACTGATTTTAGACCGTTAAATCGCCATGAATGACAACTTGAACAACACAACTCAGCCATTGACCCGTAAAGAGATCAAAGATCTCAAGGTGCTGCTGCAGTTTACTTCGGTTTACTGTCGCGTGAAACATGAAGGCGCCAGGTTAAGCGTCACGACTGCTGAGCCTGAGTTGCAAACCCTGCCGCTGAAAAAGTTTCCTGTCTGTAAAGAATGCCGCGAATTTCTGCTCTATGCCATGCAACGTCGACTGTGCTGCCCGCTTGACGACAAACCAGTCTGCAAACATTGTCCCGTGCACTGTTACAAGCCGGAATATCGACAAAAGGTGCGTGAAATCATGCGCTTTTCCGGGCAGTATCTGATCAGGCGCGGCAGGCTGGATTTGCTCTGGCACTATTTTTTCTAGTCGCTTGACTCTGGTCAAGGCTGGTTGGGGCGAGAGCGGTTAAAGTCGATAACCAGAAAGACAGAATTCAGCGACATCATTTATAGATAGTGTCCAGCCGGAAACTCAGGACAACATAGACACAGTTTTCGATCTGGAAACGAGCAATATTTCGCAAGGTCAAGGAAATCAAGGATTTGAGCGGAGGCGTAGTCCTTTACGCCTCACACTCAAATCCGCCGATTGACGCAGAGATTGCGGAAAAGGGCCGTTTCCGGACGAAAACTAGATAGGAGACCGCTTATGATTCGACAAATGGTCAGGATTGACGAAGAGAAATGCAACGGTTGCGGCGAATGCGTGCCCTCATGTGCTGAAGGTGCAATTCAGATCATCGACGGCAAGGCCAGGCTGCTTGCCGATAACCTCTGTGATGGCCTGGGCGCCTGCCTCGGTGATTGTCCGCTCGGCGCGATTACCGTTGAAGAGCGCGAAGCAGATGAGTACGATGAGGTCGCCGTGCACGATCATCTCAAGGAGATCGGTCGCGAATCGCTGCCCCATCATGACGACCCGGCTGTCCCGGGCGCGGGCGGTTGTCCCTCCGCGGCAGTGAAGAGCTTTGCAGCGCCCGCTGCAGGTGGTTGCCCTTCTGCCCGGACGATGAGTTTCAACGAGCCGTCTGCCGACACGTCAGGTGACGTTGTTTCACGTCCTTCACGTCTGGCGCAATGGCCGATTCAGTTGCACCTGGTACCACCGACAGCGCCTTTTTTCCAGAATGCCGATGTGCTCCTCGCGGCCGACTGCGCACCTTTCGCCTATGCTGATTTTCAGGAAGACCTGCTTAAAGGCAAAGCCCTGGCGATTGCCTGTCCCAAACTCGACAACACTGAGCCTTATGTGGAAAAACTGACGGCGATGATCACGCAGAGCAATATCAAAAGTCTGACCGTGGTTCACATGGAAGTTCCTTGCTGCAACGGGCTTGTCCTCATGGCCAAACAGGCAATTGCCGACAGCGGTCGCGACATCCCTTTTGAAACGGTTTGTATCGGTATTCGTGGTGACAGGCAATAGAGAATAATCCGGGCATCCGACCTCATTCCTTGTGAAGGCAGTCTGATATGTTCAACCTCCTTGTCAAACCAACGTCTGAGCAGAAACTGTTTCTCGCCAAGGTTCGTGCTGCCATGGAGCACTACTTTGGCGACGATCAAAAACGCATCGATCATGCTTTGCAAGTCTGCCGTTATGCCGAGGAATTGCTGACTTTCATCGATGCCGACCCGGTACTTACCTTAACGTCTGCATATCTGCACGATATCGGTATTCATGAAGCAGAACGCAAACATGGCTCCAGTGCCGGCAACTGGCAGGAGCTTGAGGGCCCACCGGTTGTTGTTGCAATCCTCACTGAACTTGATGCCGATCTCGCATTCATAACGCTGGTTGCCGAGATCGTCGGCAATCATCACACGGCACGCGCCGTTGATTCTCCAGAGTTTCGCATTCTCTGGGATGCCGATGCGCTGGTGAACTTTGCTGACGTTTTGTCTTCCAGGAGTGCCGAGCAGGTAGAAAGTATTCTGCAGAAGCACATGGTCACTGAGCCGGGGTTGCAAATGGCCCGTCAACTCTTTTTAAGTGACCGTCAAGGCCATTAAGAATTCTGAGGCTGGAGGCTGGAGGCTGGAGGCTGGAGGCTGGGGGCTGGATAAATCAAAACCCCGCCTCTAGCCTCCAGCCTCCAGCCTTTACCATTGACAGCCCCTATTGATACTGCTATAAAAATTCTCCACTTCAAACGGTGCTGACATAACAAATATGCAGGTATAGCTCAGCGGGAGAGCATCCGCCTCACACGCGGAGGGTCGTTGGTTCAATCCCAACTACCTGCACCAACCTTCGCCAAGGCTTCGGCTGGCAAGCCAATTGAGGCCTTGATTTTAATCGAAGGTTGCCTCCAAAGCTGGATGAGTTTTTGAAAGCGTCAAAGACTGAAAGCCCTTCTGTATCAACCTGGTTGTTGACCTGTTCTGACAATTTCTTGACCTTGTAATTCCTTTCGTGTGAGTCGAATCGCTTTTTGCAGCAAATGCCTTGAATTACGCTGAAAAAGGCTTGACAGGGCGAGGCTCCTCTGTTAAATCTAACCGGCATTTTGGGTGTAGGCACGTAGCTCAGTGGGAGAGCACTACCTTGACACGGTAGGGGTCGGCAGTTCAATCCTGCCCGTGCCTACCAAAATTCCTCACCCAGATCACGCAGAGGCATCCATGGATGCCTCTTTTCGTTAAGGGTCTCGATATGTCGATGCTGAAAATAACATTACCGGATGGAACTGTTAAGGAAGTGGCCGCTGGGACAACGCCTCTTGATGTGGCCCATTCCATTGGCGAAGGCCTTGCAAGGCAAACCGTTGCTGCATACCTCAACGACGCCATGGTTGATGCCTCGACCCCCCTTGAATCAGACGCTGATTTGCGCCTGGTGACGCTCAACACTCCCGAAGGGTTGCAGCTTTACCGGCACTCCACAGCGCATCTGATGGCACACGCGGTCAAGGAACTGTTCGGTCGTGAAGTGCAGGTGACCATCGGTCCGGCAATCGATACCGGCTTTTATTACGATTTCTACAGTGAGTCTCATACCTTCAGCCCTGAAGAGTTTGACAGGATCGAGCAGAAAATGGCAGAGCTGGCCAAGGCCGATTTGCCGATCGAGCGTCAAGTCGTTAAAAGCGCCGATGCAATCAAACTGTTTCGTGAAATGGGTGAGAATTACAAAGTCGAACTGATTGAAGATCTTGGCGTGGAGGAGGTGACCCTCTACCACCAGGGCAACTTTGTCGATCTTTGCCGAGGCCCGCATATTTCCTCAACCGGTTTGCTGAAAGCTTTTAAACTGACCAGCGTGGCCGGTGCCTACTGGCGTGGCAGTGAAAAGAACGCTATGCTGCAGCGCATTTACGCTACGGCTTTTACCGATAAAAAAGAACTCAAACAATATCTGCACCGCCTTGAAGAGGCGAAGAAGCGTGATCACCGCAAACTTGGTCGCGAACTGGACCTCTTCTCCTTCAGTGAAGAGGCTGGCGCCGGTCTGGTTATCTGGCACCCCAAAGGTGCACTTCTGAGGACCGTGCTCGAAGATTTCGAAAGGCGTGAGCATCTTAAACGCGGCTACGATATTGTCATGGGTCCGCAGATTCTGCGCACCGAACTCTGGAAAACCTCCGGTCATTTCGATAATTACCGCGAAAACATGTATTTCACTGAAATCGATGAGCAGAGCTACGGCATCAAGCCGATGAACTGCCTGGCCCATATGCTCATCTACAAATCGAAGAAACGTTCATATCGTGACCTCCCGCTGCGTTATTTCGAGCTGGGCACGGTTCATCGTCATGAGAAAAGCGGGGTGCTGCACGGCCTGTTACGTGTGCGCGGCTTCACTCAGGATGATGCTCATATCCTCTGCATGCCCGAACAGCTTGATGGTGAGATCAAAAAAGTCATCAAGTTCATTCAGGACGTTATGGGGATCTTTGGTTTTGAATACGAGTTGGAGCTCTCGACTCGACCGGAGAAGGCGATCGGTTCCGATGAGGATTGGGAGCGCGCCACCCATGCCTTGAAGAGTGCTCTTGACGACACCGGCCTGCCTTATGAAATCAACGAGGGAGATGGTGCTTTCTACGGACCGAAGATCGACGTCAAGCTCAAGGACGCCCTTGACAGGAAGTGGCAGTGTGCTACAATTCAGTGCGATTTTACTCTTCCGGAACGCTTCGATCTCAGTTACATCGGAAGTGACGGCGAGAAGCACCGGCCTGTCATGGTTCACCGGGTCATCCTGGGGGCTATCGAACGTTTTGTCGGTGTGTTGATAGAACATTATGCAGGTAACTTCCCGCTCTGGATTGCCCCGGTTCAGGTTAAGGTTCTCAATGTAACAGATAATCAGGCTGCTTATGTCGAACAGATTTGTGAGGAACTACGCTCACAAGGTGTACGCGTGCAGTCTGATTTGCGTAATGAAAAGCTGGGTTTCAAGATTCGCGAAGCCCAGATGGAAAAAGTTCCCTATATGCTGGTGATCGGTGATCAGGAAGTTTCTGCCGGCACCGTAACGGCGAGACATCGTTCAGGTGAAAATCTGGAGCCAATGAGCCCGGCAGCGTTTGTCACGTTTATTCAGGAAGAATGTCGACTGTATCATTAGGAGGTGCGTCATAAGCAAGGACACAACCAATATCAACCAGGCTATCCGAGCCAGTGAAGTTCGCGTCATCGACGATGAAAGCAACCAGCTGGGTGTTATGGACCTGAATACCGCTTTGGAGACTGCAGCCCAGGCCGGCCTAGATCTGGTCGAAGTTTCGCCAACCGCGAAGCCTCCGGTTTGTCGGATCATGGATTACGGTAAGTACAAATATCAGCAGAGCAAACGTGCGGCTGATGCGAAAAAGAAGCAGGTCCGGGTTGAAATCAAGGAAGTCAAGCTACGCCCCAAAACTGATGAACACGATTATCTGTTCAAGGTTAAAAATGCCATGCGCTTCCTTGGAGAAGGCAATAAAGTCAAGGTAACGATCATGTTCCGTGGCCGTGAAGTGACTCACCCTGAATTTGGCCGCCGTATTCTCGAGAGAATTGCGAATGATGTTAAGGATCTTGGTCAAGTCGAAAGCTGGCCGAACATGTCAGGTCGTTTTATGAGCATGGTGATCAGTCCCTTGAAAAAATAAAAGATAATGGCTCGTGGTCTGCCTGACCCGGCCATTGCTGGTTTATAAAAAGCTAAGGAGAAAAAGATGCCAAAAATCAAGACTAACCGTGGAGCTGCCAAACGTTTCCGTAAAACCGGAACCGGCAAAATCCGTCGTAACAAGGCATTTACCAGTCATATCCTGACTAAAAAGTCGACCAAGCGTAAGCGTGACCTGCGCCAGGCGACTCTGGTAAATAAAAGCGACGCCAAGAACATCAGCTGCTTGATCCCTTACCTTTAAGGAACCGGCAGGACTTCAACAACCCGTGAACTGTGGGGCTTAACGTCTCCCCCTTCAGATCCGGGTGCGGGAAAATCCGCATAACTGACTCACAAGGAGAAAGCAATGCCAAGAGTAAAAAGAGGCTTTAAAGCCAGACGTAGAAGGAACAAGGTCCTTAAACTTGCCAAGGGTTATCGCGGCGCCCGGAGCAAACTGTTTCGTAGTGCAACCGAAGCTGTTGACCGTGCACTGAATTATGCGTACCGCGACCGTCGTGTACGCAAACGCGACTTCAGGGCTCTCTGGATTGCCCGGATCAACGCAGCTGCCCGTGACAACGGTCTGTCCTACAGCCGATTGATTCACGGCTTGAAGCAGGCCGAGATCGCAATCGACCGGAAGATTCTTGCGCTACTGGCTGTCACCGACCCAACCGGGTTCGGTTCTATTGTCGAGAAAGCCAAGTCCCAGCTTCAGTAATTGTCAAAAGCTAAAGAGATGGGGAAATATCCCATCTCTTTTTTTTGTTACGGCCTGGCTTACCGCCAGGCCGAAATGTTCTCTGGTCTGGAATATCATGAAAGATAAACTGAACAAGATCGAAGAAGCTGCTTTGCAGTCAGCCACTGTGGCTGCTACTGAAGCCGAGTTGCAGCAGGTACGTGCCCGCTATCTGGGTCGTAAGGGCGAAATTACTGCAGTGATGAAGAGTATGGGCCAGTTGTCCCCTGAAGAGCGCCCCCTGGCCGGCGCTCTCGCCAACCAGGTTAAGGATCGACTGGAAGCAGCTTTTGCTGAGCGTCAGGAAAGCCTGCGCCAGGAACTCATGCAGCAGAAACTTGCCAACGAGCGCCTGGACGTCACCTTGCCAGGACGAAGAAGGAGGCGCGGCTATAAGCATCCGATAACCCAGGTAACTGAAGAAATCATTGCAATCTTTGCTGCTCTTGGTTTCGGTGTCGCGGAAGGGCCTGAAATCGAAAGAGACTTTTATAACTTCGAAGCATTGAATATCCCCAAAGATCACCCGGCCCGTGATATGCAGGACACCTTTTATGTCTCGGAAGATGTGGTGTTGCGCACTCACACGTCGCCAGTACAGATCCGGACCATGCTGAAGCAAAAACCGCCGGTGCGCGTGGTCGCGCCCGGAACCGTTTATCGACGAGATTCCGATATTACTCACAGTCCCATGTTTCACCAGATTGAAGGTTTTCTGGTTGATCGTAAGGTGACGTTCGGTGATCTGAAAGGGATTCTGACGACCTTTATCACTGAATTCTTCGGTAAGAATGTTGACGTTCGTTTCCGTCCCTCGTTCTTCCCCTTTACGGAACCAAGTGCCGAAGTTGACATCCAGTGCGTGATCTGCGGCGGCACAGGCTGCCGGGTTTGCGGCCAATCAGGATGGCTGGAAATCCTCGGCAGCGGCATGATTGACCCGGAGGTTTTTAAGTCGGTCGATTACGACCCGGAGCTTTATACCGGTTTCGCCTTCGGCATGGGCATCGAGCGCATCGCCATGCTTAAATACGGCGTTAATGACCTGCGGCTGTTCTTCGAAAATGACCTGCGGTTTTTGAGGCAATTTTAAACCTGATCGCTGGTCTCTGGCCATAAGCTTCTTGCCTTTTGCTTTTTATTCAGCTGTTTGCAGTTTTTGTTTTACAAAGGACTTTAAGTATGAAAGTCACCTTGAACTGGCTCAAGGATTATGTTGATTTTGATCTCTCTGCCGAGGATCTTTCGCATCGTCTGACCATGGTCGGCCTGGAAGTTGATGCCATGGAACGGCTCGGTGAAGGCTTGGACAGCGTCATTGTCGCCCGGCTTGCTGATGTCCAGCCGCATCCTGATGCCGACCGTCTGACCGTTTGCAAGGTCGAAACGGGCAGCGTGACTCAGCAGGTCGTTTGCGGGGCCAAAAATCACAAAACCGGCGACCTGGTTGCTCTTGCACAAGTTGGTACCCTGTTACCCGGAAATCTCAAAATCAAGAAATCCAAGATTCGTGGCCAGGAGTCTTGCGGCATGCTCTGCTCCGCAAGCGAACTTGGCTTGGCGGCTGAGTCCGACGGTATTTTGATACTGCCCGAAGGGTTGACTCCTGGACAGCCGGTTTTCAAGGAGCTGGGCCTTAAAGACGTCATGTATGAAATCGGCTTGACACCGAATCGGTCCGATTGTCTGAGTGCTCTCGGTGTAGCACGTGAAGTTTCGGCCATGGTTAGTGCTCCGTTGCATCCGCCGGAACCTGTCATTGTGGAAGGTGCTTGTCCGATCTCGGAAAAAACTTCCGTGATCGTCGATGATGCCGACCTTTGTCCGCGCTATGCTGCGCGATTGATCGAAAATGTCAAGATCGGTCCATCGCCAGAATGGTTGTCACGACGCCTGGCAACCATTGGCGTACGTTCCATCAATAATGTTGTCGACATTACCAACTTTGTCATGATGGAACTGGGACAACCTCTGCACGCTTTCGATTTCAATCTCTTGCACGAACACCGGATTCAGGTGCGTCGAGCTCAGGACGGCGACCAGTTTACGACGCTTGATGGGCAGATCCGGACTTTGATGGGATCGGATCTGGTCATCTGTGATGGTATGGGGCCGGTTGCTCTGGCCGGCATTATGGGCGGAGGCAATTCTGAAGTTAGTCCGGAAACCACCAATATTCTTCTTGAGAGTGCCTTTTTCAACCCCTCCGCTGTTCGTCGCACCAGTAAACGCCTGGGGCTGCATACGGAATCCTCACATCGTTTCGAGCGCTGTACCGACGTTGATATGGTGCCGCTGGCGCTCGATCGAGCTGCCGCACTGATTGCCGAACTGGCTGAAGGGACCATTGCCGGTGGCATGATTGATGTCTATCCTGAAAAACTGCCCCAGCGGATGGTTACGGTTACTGCCTCGTGCACCAGCCAGGTTCTCGGTTTTGATATCGATACCGGTGACATCCGCAATAAGCTTAATTCGATCGGATTGAAATGCAAACTCCTGGTTGATCGTCGTGACGGTGCATTGAGCGTTGAAGTCCCCAACTTCCGCCCGGATCTGGAACGTGAAATCGACCTGATCGAAGAAGTTGCACGTTTGATTGGCTATGATCATATCCCGACGACTATGCCGGTCAGCACTTTGACTTGTCAGCTGCTCCCCGACCATCTCGCTCTGGAAAGTCAGGTGCGGGATAAAATGGTGGAACTGGGGTATACAGAGATTATTAACTACGCTTTTTATAATCCTGACTGTCTCGGTAAGATCAGGCTTCCAGAGGATGACCTGCGCCGGCAGCGTGTCGAGATTCTCAACCCGTTGACAGAAGAGCAGGGCAGTATGCGCACCACCCTGGTGCCGAGTTTGCTGGAGACAGCTGCCCGTAATCAGGCTTATCGTAATGAAGACCTGGCCCTCTTTGAGTTGAGACCTGTGTTCCAGCCTGAAAATGATGTTGATTTACCTGGCGAAAGTCTGCGTTTGACAGCGATACTCTGTGGTCGGCGTGAACCACAAGGTTGGGCGCAATCGCCCGAGAAGGCGGATTTTTTCGATATGAAAGGCGTTGTTGAACAGCTTCTGTCTCACTTGAGAATCAAGGATGTGAGATGGCAAACTGAACATGATGAACCTTTTTATCATCCTGGAAAATCCTGTGCACTTTTTCAGGATGATCGTCTGCTCGGTACCTTGGGCGAACTCCACCCTCAGGTTTTGCACAATTTTGACTTCGGTCAAACCGCGATTCTCTGTGATCTGGATGTGGAAGCTCTTATCGACTTAAGTGGCGGAACGGTGAAGTTTCAACCCTTGTCGCGATTCCCGGATGTCCAGCGCGACTCTGCCTTCCTGGTTGATGCCGAGATCTCTGCGCAGCAGGTCCTTACTGTTCTCAACCGGGTTAAGATCAATGATCTTGAGAGTCTTGAGCTTTTTGATGTCTACTGTGGAGAAGGAGTCCCAGGCGGAAAGAAGAGTCTGGCAATCCGTGCCTGTTATCGCGCTATGGATCGCACTTTGACTGATGAACTGATCCAGAATCTCCATGCTAAATTGATTAAAGCGATAGAAAAGGAGCTTGGAGCAGTGCTTCGTTAAAAATTCAGTTGCTTAGCACGTTCTGGCTGTGATATAAAAACCTGAAAATTCGCGTAGATATAACAGGAGGTGGATTGAAATGACTAAGGCGGACCTTGTCGAAAATGTGTATCTGAAGACCGGTTTCTCCAAAAAGGAGTCCGCTGAGATTGTCGAAATGGTTTTTGATATCATGAAAACC
>JBPPMD010000025.1:0-2147 GCA_051305875.1 Desulfuromonadales bacterium
TTCGCGCGCCAGCTGCAGAAACTGCTGAAAGCGGTCTTTCAGTGCTGTGTCGTCGAGCAGGGGGATATTGCCGGTGCGAATCCTATCGATGTCGACATCAATCTCTCTTCGAGCAACGCCCCTTTGGCTCCATCCCAGAGCGCGATACGCTCGCGTACACGCCGATCCAGAGTCCGAAAATTTTGTTCCACCTCACGAAAGTCAGTCAGGAGTTCGCGCGCCCGCTGCAGAAACTGCTGAAAGCGGTCTTTCAGTGCTGTGTCGTCGAGCAGGGGGATATTGCCGGTGCGAATCCTATCGATGTCGACATCAATCTCGGCTCGACGTCTGTTCAACTCGGCAATGCGCACCTGCGGATCCGTCTCGCTCCCTGCACTCATCTGCCTGAGTAATTCGAACAGCGTCAACAGTCGCGATTCGGTACCGACAAAGCTGCGCGCGGTAAGGGTCTCAAGCCAGGCAATCGCCTTCTCTGTCGCCGGAGTCAGGTCAAAATACGGCTCATCTGACCCGGTCGGATAGAACTTGCGCAACCAGCCCTTATCATTCTCCGCCCAGTCATTGAGATAAGCAGTCGCAGGTTTTGGAAATGCCTCAGGCCCATATTGCTCGCGCAGTACAAACAACTCATCTTCCAACGCTTCAGCGAGATCAATCTGCGCCATCTCCCTCACATTAGGCGCTATGAAAACCCGGTGCAGAAAACTTGCAACCAGGGGGGCATGATCCGAGCGCAACAATCGCCAGGCAGGATGGCGTTGCCGCAACAGGTTCAAAGTTGTGTAGTCCAGGCTCATGTGTGGCTCTTCTGCAATGCTGTACCCTGAAGGGTTGTCACATCAGACAGCTGAGGCGCGACAGAATATGTCATAAACCCGAGCATCTAAAATATGCGGGGCACGGGATGTCGTGCCCCAGCAGTTCAACAGCATTATAATTTTTCTTGACCTTTATGGTCAAAGCCTTCTCGCATATCTCTTCAGCAACAAACTATTCGTCACCACCGAAACACTCGAGAAGGCCATGGCCAGCCCGGCAAATTCCGGTTTAAGCACAATACCGAATGCAGGATACAACACGCCAGCCGCAATCGGGATACCGATGACGTTGTAGAAGAACGCCCAGAACAGGTTCTGCTTGACCTTGGAAAGCGTTCTGCGGCCAAGGCGTATTCCCCGCTCCACATCGCGAATATCGCCCTTGACCAGCACCAGGTCGCCGGTCTCCTTGGCGACATCGCTGCCGCTGCCGATGGCGATGCCGATATCCGCCTGGGCCAGGGCAGGAGCATCGTTGATGCCGTCGCCGACCATGCCGGTAAAGAAACCCTGCTCCTGGTAACGACGGACCACGTCCAGCTTGCCGCCGGGAAGCACTTCGGCCTCGACCTCGTCGAGTCCCAGCTGACCGGCGACAGCATGGGCGGCGGCATGCCGATCACCGGTAATAATGACTGTCTTCAGGCCGAGCTGCCGCAACCTGGCAACCGTGTCGGCAGCGCCCTCCTTGAGGGTGTCAGCCAGAGCGAGAACGCCCATCGCCTGTCCATTCCGGGCGATATAAATGACGGATTTGCCGACGGCGGCCCATGCGTTGACCTGAGACTCGAATGCTTCAACGGCGACCTGCTCACGCTCCATCAGGCGATGACTCCCGGCGAGGATCTGAGTTCCATCGATCGTACAAACCAGGCCGTGTCCACCGACTTCCTCAACTTCATTGACGGTCGGGTAAATGATGGCATTTTTTTCAGCATGGCGGACAACAGCCCGGGCAAGAGGATGGGAGCTGGTCGCTTCCACTGTGGCAGCAACCTTTAACAATTCCTGTTTGCTGACCCCATCAGCCGTTATCAGGTCTGTGACGGCAAATTCACCGCGTGTCAAAGTGCCGGTTTTATCCAGTAGCAGAACCTGCAAGTGTGAAATATTTTCCAGCACCGATGCTTTTTTGAAGAGAATGCCGGCTGAGAGGCCGATGGAACTGCCGACCATAATCGCTGTCGGCGTAGCCAAGCCAAGAGCACAGGGGCAGGCGATGACCAACACGGCAATGGCCATCTTGAACGCAAACAGGAAGCCGGCAGCGGCCGGCCAATACCAGATCAGAAACGTTAAGACTGCTACAGCGACAACAGCGGGAACAAA
>JBPPMD010000049.1:0-13177 GCA_051305875.1 Desulfuromonadales bacterium
TGGATGTTTGAGAACAGATTTTAGCTCATTTGCAGGTTCATAGCCGTAGCTATGGACCAAAAAGGAGCTGAAATATGGGCCAAACAGCCGGATTTGCAGCCGGCTCATGGATAGTCCGACAAGCTGCTAGATCTCCTCTTTGACTCAAGTACAGACTGTGGCACAATCAGTTTAGCGTTTGTCTTCTGATACAGGATGTGCCATGTCATCCCTGCACGAAAACCTCAGCCTTGCCGTTGTCGAACTGCCTGCCGCTGCCTTGCGGCGCATGCTCGAACTGCTGCGCCTGCTCGACCGGATGAGCCGCTGCCCCGCATATCGCGCAGAAGTTTATCCGCAAGTGCCCGAGGTGGCCCGTTTTGACCCGGGGCACGATGCGGTCATGATGTGCTACGATTTTCATCTCGCCGGGGACATCCCGCGTCTGATCGAAGTCAACACCAACGCCGGCGGCGGTCTGCTCGCCTACCTTGCACACGATCCCTCTTTGCCAATAGAGCCGGAATCACTCAAGGTCAATCTCAAAGAGCGTCTGTTGCAGACGTTTGCCGACGAAATTCGCCAGTTCTCCGGCGGCAGCAAAATTAGGCCGGAGCGCATCGTGATCGTCGATGATGAACCGACTGAGCAGTTCCTCTACCCGGAGATGTGTGCTTTTGCAGATCTGTTTAACGCCTGGGGGGTTGCCGCTGATATTGTCGACCCGCGGCAGCTGGAGGCCTCTGCTGACGGCGTGAGGTTTGATGGTCGGCAGGTAGATCTGGTTTACAATCGTCACTGTGATTTTTATCTGCAAAGCGAAGTGATGGCGGGTTTACGCGCGGCATACCTGGGGCGCAAGGTCTGTCTGTCACCTAACCCGCATGCTTATGGGTTGCTCGCCGATAAACGTCGCCTGGTACTCTGGTCTGATCCGGTAAAAAGAGCAGACTTCTCACTCTCTGCTGGCGAACAGGCCCTCCTCGATAAAGCGCTTCCAGCGGCTTCTCTCCTCTCCGATCTCGACCTGCAGCAGGTCTGGACGGCGAGGAAACAAAGGGTATTCAAACCGGTTGACAGCTTCGGCAGTCGAGGTGTCCTGCTTGGTGAAAAGATCAGCCGCAAGCGTTTCAACGAGATGCCCGCTGCGACAACCCTTGTCCAGGACCTGGTCCCGCCTTCGTTGACTGATGTCCCCGACAACGAGCCGATGAAGACAGATCTTCGCCTCTATGCCTACCGCGATCGGGCACTTGGTGTAACTGCCCGTCTTTATCGTGGTCAGGTCACCAATATGCGTACGCCGGGCGGTGGCTTTGCCCGCGTCAAGGTGGTTTGACACACAGCTTCCAACCTCTGCGACCGTTTATCCAACATCCATGATCAGGTAGACAGCTTCCTGCTTAACCCCCTCCTGAATCCGTGAGTTTGGACTTCCGCGAATGCGCGATAACCCGTAGCCAGATTGCCAGATCGATATCGACGGCTACTCTCAGGCTTATTTGTTTTCAGCGGCCAAGCTGGTAGCGCCGCACCGCGCGATTGTGATCATTCAGATTCGTACTGAACACATGGGTGCCGTCGCCTCTCGACACAAAATACAGATCCTTGCTTACTGCCGGATTCGCCGCCGCTTGCAGCGCGAAGTGTCCAGGGCTGGCAATCGGCCCGGGCGGCAGCCCCCTTGTCCTGTAGGTATTGTACGGGGTCGGCGTCTCCAGGTGCTTGCGGGTGAGATTCCCGTCGAAATCAGTAATTCCGTAAATCACGGTCGGGTCCGCTTGCAAAGCGATGCCGCGTTTCAGGCGATTATGAAAAACTGCCGAAATCAAGGGCATTTCCATGACATTGCCCGCTTCTTTCTGAATGATCGACGCCAGGGTGAGCAACTGATGACGATTGAGGTTCAGGGCTGCAGCACTTTTCAGTAATTCCGGGGTTAATTGCATGCGCAGCTGAGCTACCATCGCAGTCAGAATCTGGCTTGGTGTCGTTGACGACGAGTAAGTATAGGTTTCCGGAAACAGGTAGCCTTCCAGTGAAGCTGCGTCGATGTCCAACTCATTCAAAAAGCGGGCATCGCTGCACAGCGCCAGGAATTCATCGGAAGAGCCGATACCGGTTTTCTCCAGGCGTGCCGCAATCTCCTGCAGATTAAAACCCTCGGGGATGGTTACCTGAAACTTGCGGATATCGCCGGCAATCAGACGCGCGAGAATGTCATCCGGCTTAGCTGAGGTTTCGAAGAGGTATTCACCGGCGTGGATCTGTCCCGTGGCCTTGTGCCAGCGGGCCAGGAGTGTGAAGAGCCTGGCATCTTTGATGATGCCGGATTGTTCGAGCTGGCTGGCAACGCGCGAGAAAGAGCTGCCGGATTTAATCTCAACTATCTGTGGTGCCGCCGGTGTGACCGCCGTTGAGATGAAGTTTTGCAGCCAGAGGGCAATGCACAACAGGAGGATGCCGGTCACGGCAAGGAGAATCAGGGACAGTTTCCTGGCATGCAAAGTCATTAAAAAACTCCAAATTGATAATCGCTGGAATATCAGACTATTGTTGAGTTGTTCTCAGCGAAAGTCGAGATTGGGTCCCTGTCAGACCTTGAAGCGATTTTCACTGCCGTCCAGAAGGCGTCGAATGTTGGTCCGGTGGCGCCAGATGACCAGCGTGGCTATAAAGAGGGTCGCCAAAAAAATCGGCTGCGGGTGGTTCAGCATCAGAATCAGCAATGGCGCTGACATGGCCGCAAGCACCGAACCGAGGGAAATATAACGGCTTGCGGCAACTGTGATTACGAAGACCACCACGACAACGAGGACTGCTTGCGGTGAGAGGACCAGGAAGATGCCAAGGGCAGTGGCGACGCCTTTGCCGCCCCTGAATTTCAGGTAGACCGGATAGCAATGGCCAAGGATGGCGATGGCGCAGGCAACACCGAGCTGGGTCGGCGTTGGTGCCAGCCAGCTCTTGTAGGCCAGTAAGGGCAGAAAGCCCTTCATGGTGTCACCGAGCAGCGTCAGGATGCCGGCCAGTTTGCCGACCACCCGGTAGACATTGGTCGCGCCGATATTGCCGCTGCCTTTCTGACGGACATCCTCGCTGCCCATCAGACGCGAAACGATGACACCGCTGGGGATGGCAGCGATCAGGTAAATGCTAATCAGAACAAAGATAAAGAGCAGGTCGTCCATAACGATCTCAAAAAACAAAAGCGTCAACTTCTAGCCGCTTTATGCATGGCAGAAAAATTGGTCGGGAAAACCTTATAAAAGCCCGGAAAACTTGCAGCTGGCACATGGGTAGTCCGACAGATTCCTATCACAACACAGCGTAAATCACAAGTGCATTCCCCCGTCCAATGGGGCGTTAGAAGTGCGCTGCCGGCTGATTTGGGCTGAATGACCAGTCTCTTTCATGGGGACGTGTTCTCCCAATAATTGTAGAAGCCGATTTCGGCAAGTGTTTTACGAGGTCTGGCTTGTGGTTCCTGGTCCGGATAGCCCAGAGGCGTGACTCCGACAACCCTTATCCGGTCAGGGATGCCAAGCGCTTTTTTAAGGCAGGATTCGTCGAACCAGCCCATCCAGCAGGTGCCGAGACCGAGGGCGTGGGCAGCCAGGCAGAGGTGTTCGAAGGCGATGGCAGTGTCGGCAATGTAGTACTCGATGCCGTTTGCTACGTCAGATTCCGCCGGGTCGGCACAGACCACGATTGCGACTGGTGCCGCAGCGATTGCCTTCCTGCCGGGGTTGTCTTCGGGGAAGGCTGCGAGGATGGCCGCCTTGCGGCTCTGATCGTCGAGCACCAGGAAGCGCCAGCACTGTAAATTTTTCCACGAAGGGGCCAGTCGGGCAGCATCCAGAACCTGCATGATCTTGTCAGCCTCGACCGGCCTGTCCTTATACCTGCGAATACTGCGGCGATCTTTGAAAACCTGGAAAATATCCAAAGCCATCTCCTCACAAGCGGGACAGTTGGTTACATGTTGCGACGGTACTGGCCACCGACTTCGTAGAGCGCAGCGCTGATCTGACCCAGTGAAGCGACTTTGACCGCTTCCATCAACTCGGCAAAGATGTTGCCGCCATCCTCGGCGGCCTTCTGCAGCCGTTTGAGTGCTTCGGGAGCTTCCGTGGCGTGTCTCGCCTGAAAAGCGCGCAGGTTGGTGATCTGGTGACGTTTCTCCTCTTCGGTTGAACGGGCCAGTTCGCCGGGAATTGCGTACCCCTCTCCCTCGGTTTTCGGGTTCAGATAGGTGTTGACACCGATGATCGGCAGCTCGCCGGTGTGCTTCTTGTGCTCGTAGAGCATCGATTCTTCCTGGATCCTGGTCCGCTGGTACAGGGTCTCCATCGCCCCGAGCACGCCGCCGCGCTGGCTTATCTGCTCGAACTGCTCCAGCACTGCTTCTTCGACCAGGTCGGTGAGCTCCTCGATGATGAAAGCCCCTTGCAGAGGATTTTCGTTTTTGGCCAGTCCAAGCTCCTTGTTGATGATCATCTGGATCGCCATCGCCCGGCGTACGGATTCTTCGGTGGGGGTGGTGATCGCCTCATCATAAGCGTTGGTGTGCAGCGAGTTGCAGTTATCATAGATAGCCATCAGTGCCTGCAGGGTGGTGCGGATGTCGTTGAAATTCATCTCCTGGGCGTGCAGTGACCGCCCGGAGGTCTGGATGTGGTATTTGAGCATCTGGCTCTTGGTGTTGGCTCCGTAGCGGTCGCGCATCACCACCGACCAGATGCGTCGGGCGACCCGTCCGATAACCGTGTATTCGGGGTCGAGGCCGTTACTGAAGAAGAACGACAGGTTGCCGGCAAACTCATCGATATGCATGCCGCGCGACAGGTAGTATTCAACAAAAGTGAAGCCGTTGGAGAGGGTAAAAGCCAGCTGGCTGATCGGGTTGGCTCCCGCTTCTGCAATATGGTAGCCGCTGATCGAGACTGAATAGTAGTTGCGCACCTTCTGATCAATGAAATACTGCTGGATGTCACCCATCATGCGCAGGGCAAACTCGGTTGTAAAGATGCAGGTATTCTGCCCCTGATCTTCTTTGAGGATGTCGGCCTGAACCGTGCCGCGCACGGTCTGCAGGGTACAGCTCTGGATCTCGGCCTGTTCCTCTTTCGATGGTTTCCGACCTTTCTCGCGTCGGAACTTTTCCAGTTGCTGGCGCACGGCGGTGTTCATGAACATGGCCAGCAGCATTGGTGCCGGGCCATTTATGGTCAGCGAGACGGAGGTCATCGGGTCGCAGAGGTCGAAGCCGGCAAACAGCTTGTCCATGTCGTTCTGTGTACAGATCGATACGCCACTCATTCCCACCTTGCCGTAAATATCCGGGCGCTCGTCCGGATCCTCACCATAAAGGGTGACGCTGTCAAATGCGGTCGAGAGCCGTTTGGCGTCGTCGTCACGGGTCAAATAGTGAAAGCGGCGGTTGGTGCGCTCCGGGGTCCCCTCGCCGGCAAACTGGCGCTTGGGGTCCTCGGCAGTGCGCTTGAAAGGGAAAAGTCCGGCAGTATAGGGGAAGAAACCGGGGGCGTTCTCTTTCATGCACCAGCGGATAATCTCGCCGTAGTCGGCAAAGTCCGGCAGGCAGACCTTGGGGATGCGCGTCCCGGAAAGGGTTGTGCCGGTCAGCTCGGTGCGGATCTCCTTGTCGCGCACTCTGGTAACCATCACCTCCTCCCGGTAGGACTTTTTTATCTCCGGCCATTTATGCAGCAGCTTGCGGTTCTCCTCGCTGAGCGCACTTTCAGTCCGGACCAGCAATGTATCGAGATCCGCGACCTGGCAGCCGCATTTTTCCACCAGCAGTCGCTGTGCTCCGGCAAGCTGGTACAGCTGCCGCCCGATCTGCATCTGTTCTTTGACCTGCTTGCGATATGCCTTGACGGTATGGGCGATTTCTGACAGGTAGCTGATCTGCTCCGGCGGGATGATCAGCTGGGCGATGCTGTGCCCCTCGCCGACCACCATTTGCGACTGCCAGCCGAGCTGGCACCTGTCGTTCAACCTGTCGATCAGAGCCCGGTACAGCCGGTTGGCGCCGATGTCATTGAACTGGCTGGCAATGGTGCCGTAAACCGGCAGCTCCTCGTCGGTTGCTTCAAACAAATGACGGTTGCGCCGGTATTGTTTGCGCACATTGCGCAAGGCATCCTCGGCGCCGCGTTTCTCCATCTTGTTCAGGGCGATCAGGTCGGCGAAGTCGAGCATGTCGATTTTTTCCAGTTGGGTTGGCGCACCGAACTCGCTGGTCATCACGTAAAGCGAGACATCACAGACCTCGACTATCCCGGCGTTGCCCTGACCGATACCGCTGGTCTCGACAATAATCAGATCAAAAGCCGCCGCCTTGAGTACCTCGACGACTTCGTTGATCGCCGCCGATAATTCCGTACGCGAATCGCGGGTTGCCAGCGAGCGCATATACACCCTCGGTGTGTCGATGGCATTCATGCGGATGCGGTCGCCGAGCAGCGCTCCGCCAGTCCGTTTACGGGTCGGATCGACCGATAATATCGCCACCGATTTGTCCTCGAAGTCTCGCAGAAAGCGACGCACCAACTCGTCGGTCAGGGAGCTTTTGCCCGCGCCGCCAGTGCCGGTGATGCCGAGCACCGGCACCTGTCCGGCCAGTTCACGGATCGTCTTCTGCGTCGACTGCAGCTGTTCGTCGGGTTGCTGAACCAGTAATTCGGCAGCGGTGATCAGTCGTGCTACCGCCTGCGGGTCGTGCTGCGGCAACCTCTCCAGGTCCTGATCAAGCTGGCGTGGTGGCGCATAGTCACATTGCTCCAGTTGATAGTTGATCATTCCCTGCAGCCCCATACGCCGGCCGTCTTCGGGAGAAAAGATTTTGCAGATGCCGTACTCTTCAAGTTCCTTGATCTCCTCCGGCAGAATCACGCCACCTCCACCACCAAAGATCCGCACGTGTCCGGCGCACTTCTCCTGCAAAAGATCATGCATGAACTTGAAAAATTCCATGTGCCCGCCCTGGTAAGAGCTGACGGCAATCCCCTGAGCGTCCTCCTGGATTGCCGCATCAACCACCTCCTGCACCGAACGGTTATGCCCGAGATGGATCACTTCGGCCCCTGAATCCTGCATGATCCGGCGCATGATGTTGATTGACACATCGTGGCCATCATAAAGGCTGGTTGCTGTTACAAAGCGAATCGGGTGTTGCGGTCGGTAGACAGGTGCTTGCATGTCGTCTTCTCCTCATAGACCTTGCCTGTGCTTGATCTGCTTCTGGCGCGCCGGCTTGGTGTTGTCGATGTGTGCGAACGATGTTTTATCCGTCACATAGTTTAGCAAGTGTCATGCCATGCAGGGAGAACCTGTTGAATACCTGGGAAAAGGCACAGGCATGGATTTCCCGGGTTTCCAGTCCGGTCCTGGTGAGCATAATGGTGACGCTTGGCCGTCTTGAATGTCTACCTTTGTTTACATTTTCCCCGGAGCGGCCAACTGCTGCAAACTGCCAATGACTTTATTGAGATCTTCCGGACACTCAATGCTTCTCGTCTGTTATAATTGTAAAAAATTTGCTTTGCCAGTAATTGCAGGGTCGCTGACGGCAGCCTGTGTAAACGAAAAGAGCACTGCCAGCATGTCGCAAGCCGATTTTTCAAGCCTCAGCAAAGTTGTGTTAATTGTAGCGCTTTCGCTTTCCAATAAAGATAAAACGGTGTTATTGTTACTGTTGTAAATGACATCTAAATGCAAAATAGCCATGGGCTGCATCCACCGGATAAACTTAATAGTATTACTCAGTAAATTGAAGGGCCCTTAAATGAAATCGTCATCATCGCTGCGGCGTCTGGATTCCGTCATAAAATCAAATGAGACTTCATTTCAATGGGTTATTGGACTTGATCGTCACCTGAAGGTTATATCGGCCAGCGATAACAGCCCTTTTGGTGGGCAGGGGCAGGCCGCTTTAGTCGGGAGGAACCTTGAGCAGGTTGGCGCTTTGGGCCACTTTCATGCCCTTTTGGCCAAGGGCTTTGGCTTCAAATCTGTGCCGGTTCCGATCGATGATCGCTGGTATGTGGCAGAATACCTGCCCGGCGGTGCTGATGGAACCCTGTCTGGAGGGGAGCTGGTGCTGACATCTCTTGACCGTGGTAATGAAGCCGTCATGACCCTCCATGATTTTGTGCAGTCTATCGATCCTTTTTCCCTGGATGCAGGGGGAGGGATTCTGTTGGTTGATCGTGCCGGGTTTGTCCTGATGGTCAACCGCGAGTTCGCCGACATCCTGGGTATGCAGGTCGTCGAAATGGTGGGGCGCCATGTCAACGAGGCCTACCCGGATTCAACCCTGTCGCGTCTGCCCAAGGTCATGGATTCCGGAAAGGCTGAAATTGGCGAACCGCATCAATTGAACGGCCGGCAAATAATTGCCAGTCGCTGGCCGCTGATAAAGAATGGCAAGACCTTTGGAGCCTACGGCAAGATACAGCTGAGAGAAGGCCCGGGTGTCTCCCGCCTGAGCGGCAACTTCCCGCAGTTGGAAGGTAAATCCAGTCGCCGTGCTATCGCTGGCCATCGACCGACGGCACTCTACAATGTTGAGCAGATTGTCTGTCATGGTCAGACCATGCAGGATCTCAAGGAACGTCTGGTGAGGATTGCCGACCGTTCTTCGACAGTGTTGCTGACAGGTGAGAGCGGCACCGGTAAAGAGCTGTTTGCGCACGCGATTCACTCTGCCAGTCGACGTTGTGACGGTCCCTTCGTAAGGGTCAATTGCGCCGCCATCCCGGAAAACCTGCTGGAGGCAGAGCTTTTCGGCTATGTCGAGGGAGCGTTCTCGGGGGCAAGACGCGGCGGGCAGATCGGCAAGTTCGAGCAGGCTCATGGCGGTACGCTTTTCCTTGACGAAATCAGCGAGATGCCTCTCTCTATGCAAGCCAAACTGCTGCGGGTTCTGCAGGAACGCGAAGTTGCTCCGCTCGGCAGCCAGGATATCCGTTTTGTCGATGTCCGTTTCGTAACGGCGACCAATTGTGACGCACTGGCTCTGGTCAAGGAGGGGCGGCTGCGCTCTGATCTTTACTACCGCATCAACGTCGTGTCGTTGCCGATTCCGCCGTTGCGCGAGCGACCGGAGGACGTCTTCTATCTTACCAGGCACTTTGTCGAGCTGTTCAATGCCGAGTTTGATTTGAACGTTCAGGGGCTCAGCTCCCGCGCCTGGGCGGCGTTGAAAACCTACCCCTTTCCGGGGAACGTCCGTGAACTGCGCAGTGCTATCGAGAGTGCCTTCAATATGGTCAACGGGCCGTTTATCCGGCTGTATGATCTCCCGGCAGCGATTGCCGAGCTTCAGCGTCCCGATGAACCAGCCGTCTTCGGTAGTGGTGTCTTCAGCATGGACGCTGTCAAGGATCTGGGAACACGTTCACTGCAGGAGATTATGGAAGAGATAGAAAAAGATCTGATCGTTGGAGCTATGGAAAAGGTTGGTGGCAACAAGCTGGTCGCGGCCAACCTTTTGGGGATTTCCCGTCCGGGACTTTACAAAAAGCTGCAGAAATACAACCTGCACTGACAGGTGCCTGACTCCGTGGCGATTGGCTTGCTCAGTCGATTCAACGGATTCTCGCTCATCTAACCGGGTGAGGACCTATTCGCAAAGATAGACGAAAGCTCACATTTTTCTCCGCACTCCTCCAGAGGTCAGTGTGTTTCATTTTTTTGCCGTGCCGGGATGCTCAATGCACCCCGGTTCGTTTTGTCTCTGGCGACCTGGTTCACTGTGGTCGCCTCTGCTGTTGTGATGCGACATCTGCCAGATGCTTGTCTGCAGCGGCCAACCGATTTTGGTTTTGCCGATTGAAGGCTCTGGCGCTCTGGTGTCATTGCTTTTAACATTCTGTTGTGACGATGTTAACGATTGGTGACATGCCTGGCTGAGAGAAATTTTCTGAAATGCTTTTAATTTAATGGTATTCTTCATTAAGATCAATGTCTTATCTTGTTGACGGGGTCGTTCCAGTTTTGTAAAACATTGTTTGGTATCCGTTTTGCAACTTTGCGCTTACTGTCACAACAGGTCGTTCCAGCGCCACCAGTCTGTTGCCTCTGGCAACTCCAGAAGGAAGGCACCATGAGCGAGAACCAACCGCTGTTGCAAGTTGATAATATATTTCTGTCTTTTGGCGGGGTGCATGCCCTGCGCGAAGTTTCTTTTGAGGTCCGTACGGGAGAACTTTTCTCGATCATCGGCCCAAATGGCGCAGGCAAGACGTCGATGCTCAACTGCATTTCCGGCCGTTATCAACCCAACAAAGGGCAAATCTCCTTCAAGGGAAACAGTATTATTGGCCTGAAGCCCAATGACCGCTGCAAGCTCGGTATTGGCCGCACATTTCAGAACCTGGCGCTGTTTAACCACATGTCTGTGCTCGACAATATCCTGGTTGGCCGCCATCACCTGTTGAAGAACAACTTTCTGAGCGGTTCGTTGTACTGGTTGTCAGGAGCTCGCAAAGAGGAGCTGGTGCATCGCCGTGAGGTTGAGGACATTATCGATTTTCTCGAGATTGCCCATATCCGCAAAGAGATTGCCGGAACGCTTTCCTACGGATTGCGCAAACGGGTCGAGCTGGCCAGAGCGGTTGCGCTGCGCCCCGACCTGATCCTGCTTGACGAACCGATGGCGGGCATGAACCTGGAAGAGAAAGAGGACATGGCCCGCTATATCATTGATCTCAATGAAGAGTGGGGTATGACGATCATCATGATTGAGCACGACATGGGCGTGGTCATGGATATCTCTCACCGGGTGATGGTGCTTGATTTCGGCAGAAAGATCTGTGCCGGGCTGCCTGATGAAGTCATGGAGAACGAGCAGGTCAAAAGCGCCTATCTCGGTATCGGCTTCGATGACGAAGTGCAGGACGCTGGCGAGGAGGTTGTTTGATGGCCATGCAGCCTTCTGCATATACCGACGTCAAAACCTTCGACACCTTTCCCAAGCTGCTTGCTCACAATGCTGCCAACTGGCCGGATGAGGTCGCGCTGCGGGAGAAGGACTATGGCATCTGGAACGCCTACACCTGGGCTGATTACAACCGGCATGTCAAGCTGTTCGCCCTCGGTATGCACAAGCTGGGGATCGCTCACAACGATTCGGTCGGCATTATCGGTGACAACCGGCCCGAATGGGTCTATGGCGAAGTCGCCTCGCATGCCCTGAGGGCGATGATATTCGGCATCTATCAGGACTCTCTCAATGAGGAGGTCGCCTACCTGATCAACTATGCCGGCGCCAAGATCATTATTGCCGAGGACGAAGAACAGGTCGACAAGGTCCTCGAGATCACTGCGGAATGCCCTTGCGTCGAGCATATTATTTATTGCGACCCGCGCGGCATGCGCAAATATGACGATCCCAGGCTGATGAGTCATCTTGATCTGATGGCCAGTGGCCAACAGCTTGATGATGAGCAACCCGAGCTTTATATGCAGCTGGTCAATCAGGGCAAAGCCGAGGACGTGGCCATTCTCTGCCCGACCTCGGGAACAACCTCCAACCCGAAGCTGGCCATGCTGCAGGCCGGACCCATGCTGGAGCACTGTGTCGCTTACCTGGAGGCCGATCCCAAGTATCCGAGCGACAACTATGTTTCAGTGCTGCCGCTCCCCTGGATCATGGAACAGGTGTATGCCGTGGCCCAGGCTCTGATCAGCAGGATCATCGTGAATTTTGTCGAAGAACCGGAGACCATGATGTCGGATCTGCGTGAAATCGGGCCGACCTTTGTGCTTCTGGCGCCGCGCGTCTGGGAATCGGTCGCTGCCGATGTCAAGGCGAAGATGATGGATGCGACCCGATTCAAACAGGCGATGTACCGGTTCGCCATGAAGCTTGCCGGCAAGGCCTCTGCAAGGGGGCAGGGCAACCAGTCAAAGCTCGCGTACTGGCTGCTGTTCAGACCCTTGAAGGACCGGCTCGGCTTTACTAATCTGCGCTCCGCGGCGACCGGCGGCGCCGCTCTTGGACCCGATACCTTCAAGTTCTTTCTGGCCATGGGGGTGCCTTTGCGTCAGCTCTACGGCCAAACCGAGCTGGCTGGGGCATATACCATCCATGAAGCCGATGATGTCGATTTTGACAGTGTCGGCATCCCGTTCCGCAATGCCCAGGTGCGTATTGACCATCCCGATCATAACGGCGTCGGTGAAGTGGTGGCCAGGACCTGCGGCATGTTCCTCGGCTATTACAAGAACCAGGCAGAGACAGACAAGGCCCTTGAAGACGGCTGGATGCATACCGGTGACGCCGGCTACTTCAAAAACGAGAACAACCATCTGGTGGTCATCGACCGAATCAGCGACCTGTCGGAAACCTCGAACGGCGACAAGTTCTCTCCCCAGTTCATCGAGAACAAACTCAAATTCTCGCCGTTTATTGCCGAGGCGGTTGTCCAGGGGGATAGCCGCGACTACCTGTCGGCGATCATCTGTATCCGCTTCGAAATCGTGGCCAAATGGGCCGAACAGCGCAACATTGCTTTCACCAACTACATCAACCTCTCCGCCCAGGAAAGCGTCTACGAACTGGTAAAAAAAGAGGTCGAGACGGTCAATGAAACTCTGCCCGATGCGCAGAAGATTCGCAAATTCCTGCTACTCTACAAGCAGCTTGACGCCGATGACGGTGAACTGACCAGAACCAGGAAAGTCCGTCGCGGCGTCATCAAAGTGAAATATGCCGATATCATCGACACTATTTATTCCGATCTGGATGTGGTGCACATCGACACGGTGATTACTTTTCAGGATGGCAACAAATCACGGGTTCAGACCGATGTCCGGATTGTGGATCTGCGGTCTGCACGTGACCAGGCTGTAAGAGAGCCTGTGAAAAAAGTTTTGTAAATGGTGCCGGGAGAACAACCATGAATTTTGAATTGTTGACTCAGATGATTGTCAACGGCCTGATTGTCGGGACCCTTTACGGGGTCGTGGCCATGTGTTTTGTGCTGATCTACAAATCGACCCGGGTGGTTAACTTTGCCCAGGGGGAGTTTCTGCTCATCGGTGCCTGGACCTGCTGGGCCATGCTGGTCAAGTTTGAGCTGCCCTTTTATGTGGGCTTCCCGCTGACTCTGGTTTTCATGATGATCTTCGGCGTGGTCCTGCAGGTTGTGGTGCTGCGGCCGATGAT
>JBPPMD010000079.1:0-5537 GCA_051305875.1 Desulfuromonadales bacterium
CTGTGTTGTCTGCAATCAGGTTCTCAAATTTGAGGTCCTTCTGCGACGTGCGCGTGAGCTCCAGGCTGACTACCTTGTTACCGGACATTATGCTCAACTTGTCCGCAAGGATGGATACTTCGCGCTGGAAATAGGCCGGGATCGCAACAAGGACCAGAGCTACTTCCTGTTTACCTTGACCCAGGAGCAGATGCAGTACGTTCGCTTTCCATTGGGTGGCATGACCAAGGAACAGGTGCGTGGGCATGCTGTGCGCCTGGGACTGAACGTGGCGGAAAAACCTGAGAGTCAGGACATCTGCTTTGTGCCCGATGGCGATTACGTGCGTTTTCTCGAGGAGCAACGTGGTTCCGGAGCCATGAACGGCGACATCGTGCATGTTGATGGCCAGGTGTTGGGAACACATCTGGGCACCTATCGTTATACGATCGGCCAGCGCCGTGGTCTCGGTCTTTCCTGGCCGCACCCCCTTTATGTGGTCGGTATCGATGCGCTGAAGCGGAAAGTGATTGTCGGTGAAAAGCACTGTCTGGTTGTTTATCATTGCTATGTCGGCGATATCAACTGGCTGATTGATGCCCCAGAAAAGGAGCTCGAAGCGGCATGCCGCATCCGTTATCGTCACCAGGAAGCCCCGTCGTTGATCACAGTGCGCGATGACGGTTCTGCCAGGGTCGATTTTTATGAACCGCAGAGTGGTGTAACACCCGGGCAGGCTGCAGTATTTTACGCTGGAGATCGTGTGCTTGGCGGCGGCTGGATAAGAGAATCCGGGAAGCGGGACGAGGGTCATGATTTTGAAGACCTCTGACAATGGCAATATACACGTCCCATCTTCAGCATGCCAGGCTCCGGCGTTGAAAACAGTATCCTTTGCGACGCTGGGTTGCAAAACCAACCAGTTTGAGTCTGCGTCCATGCAGGAGACTTTAAGGAATGCCGGCTATCAGGTTGTCTCACTCGATGCCGGGGCAGAGCTGGTCATAGTAAACACATGTACTGTTACCAGTGCCACCGATGCCCAGTCGCGCAACCTGATCCGACGAGCCCGCAGGCTTAATACCAACTGCCGGGTGGTTGTAACCGGTTGCTATGCGCAGGTTGATCCGAACGCGCTGCATGATTTACCTGGTGTGAGCCTGGTGATCGGCAACGAAGAGAAACAGCGACTCCTTGAATTCCTGAAAAATGAACGAGACTCGACATATGTCGAGGTTTCAGATATTCGTAAGGCCGAGACCGTCTGTTTACAGCCATTAACTTCTTTTGCAAGTCGCAGTCGAGCCTTTGTTCAGATCCAGAATGGTTGTGATGCTTTCTGCAGCTACTGCATCATCCCTTATGCCCGCGGTGCCAGTCGCTCTGCACGCCCGGATGCGATCCTGCAGCAGGTTTCCGGTCTGGTCGAATCCGGTTACCGGGAAATAGTTCTGACAGGAATTCACATCGGAGGATACGGCGCCGATTTGCAAGTACCGGTGACTCTAAACGACCTTGTTCGACACATTGAACAAAAGACCAAAATACATCGTTTGCGACTCGGCTCCATTGAGCCCACCGAGTTGACGGATGAACTGCTCGAATCAATTGCTGCTTCCCGGGTGATTTGCCCGCACCTGCATATCCCGCTTCAGTCTGGTGATGATGGTGTTTTACAGAGAATGGGAAGGACTTACGGCACAGGTTTTTTTGCTCGACTTGTTAATAAAATCAGAGACGTTCTGCCGCTTTCAGCCATCTGTCTTGATGTGATTACCGGTTTTCCAGGTGAAACGGATCGGCAGTTTGAAAATAGCTTTGATTTCATAGCGGACTTGCCAGTAACTGATCTGCACGTTTTCCCGTACAGTAAACGACCTGGCACCCCTGCGGCAACTCTTCCTGATCAGATCCCCGGTGATGTCAGCCGCGAGAGGGCAGCTAGATTGCGCCATCTGGCTACAGAGAAATATCGTCTGTTTGCAGAAAGCTTTATTGGCCAAGAGCTTGAAGTGATTGTCGAAGACGGTAAGAAAGCCGGTTTGTTAAAGGGTATGTCAAAAAATTATCTCGATATCCGGTTCCCTGGAGAGTCCTCGCTTGCGGGGCAGTGTTTGATGGTTAAACCGACCTCATGGATTGATGATGCCCTGCGAGCGGAACCGGTGCCATGATTCCGTGAAGCTCTAATATAGAGCCACTGATTCAGGCCAAAACAAATCCGCTATTGATCGCTCAACACCGTCCGGAAATAAATGTTGAATCGGTCTCCACTTTCCCGCTCGAACTCAATCGGGCCAGGGAAGCATTGTCGCCGGATTACATGCAGAAAGGCTACATAGTGTTGTAATCGTCTGATTCTACTGTGTCGCCTGTGGAATCAAGGAAAGATCCTTTTTGTGAATCTTTAACGACGACCACTTTATCATGGGCAACAGAGCAAACCGTTCCACAGATAGTACACTCGTAATGTTGTTCATGGAACTGGAATGCGTTCAAATCGGTTTCGTTGCTGACCATGCATTTGCAGGTTGGACAAACAAAGTCTGTGCAGACTTTTTGTTGTTTCTGAACACGGCCCTTGATAATTTTCCGCACATCACCAGAAAACGTCCATATACCGCCACATACTGCGCATTCACGCGCATCCTGAGAGAATCCTTCTGCATGCAGGTCAATTTCCACATGCTTCCTGCTTTTACATAATGGACACTTCATGTTTTATCCTCCTTCTATGCAGCCGGCTCATGGATAGTCCGACAGGCTGCTATGCCAAACAAAATCAGGTCTATGTAAATATATCCTGTTTATCATGGCTGCGCAAATCAGCCATACCAGCTATAGGCACTTAGAGACTGATAAGGGCTGCTATTACGTAAAGAGTCCCATTGGCAATAAAAATTGACAAGCCTAATGCCTTCGCTAGAGTTAACATAACAGCATTCTATCTTGATCTTCGGAAAGGAACCCGCCATGACAAAATCTGTCCGTGATGTATTGAAGAACAAAGGCAATAATGTATTAACTATCGATGCTGATGATACTGTTTACAAGGCTTTGGAGTTGATGGCGGCTGAAAATGTCGGCGCCCTTCTTGTTATGGAGAGTGACCAGGTGATCGGCATCATCACCGAGCGTGACTATGCGAGGAAAGTGATTCTTGAAGGTCGCTCGTCTCTCAAGACTGTCATCAAGAAAATCATGACCACTAAAGTCCTCTATATCACCCCGGATATGAGCGTTGAAGAGGGGCTGGCGCTGATGTCTGACAAGCGTTGCCGTCATCTGCCGGTTTTTGAGGACAAGGAGTTGGTCGGGATAATTTCCATCGGCGACCTGGTTAATGCGCATGTCGCTGAAAAAGATTTTATGATCAATCAGTTGGAACACTACATCCACGGTAGTTAGTTTTCGTCCGAAAACGGCCCTTTTCCGCAATCTCTGCATCAATCGGCGGATTTGATTGGGCGATTTGTGTCTCTTGCATATTTTTGCTGGGATTTTTAGACAAAACAGGGGGCTGCCAATTCAAACGCAACCCCCTGTAGTCTCAATGTTTTGCGAGCATGCCGTTGTCTTATCCCACTTCGTTGTAAACCCTCTCGCGAAAATCCACCTGCAACTCATCGGCAACCTTACGACACGCGGCGATATCAATGCCCGGCAGAGTGACAGCGGTTGCTGTGACGGACGGGATGTACTTCTTCGCCTCCAGAAGGAAGTCCTTTAGTGCATCGTAACCCATCTCACCAAACTCTGAACGGCAGATCTCCTGGTAGGTTGCCGCATCGGGAGCATTCAGCGAGACGCTGATTGAGTCAACCAGTCCTGCCAGTTCGGGCAGAATGTTGCGTCCATGGACCAGGTTGGCCTGGCCGTCGGTGTTGATACGCACGAGAATGTTCTTCTGCTTCAGGAAGCTTGCAACAGCATTGACCAGGTCGAGACGTAATAAGGGTTCACCATAACCACAAAAAACGACTTCATCATAGAATGACGGGTCACCGATGGCGGTCATAACCTCTTCAATTCCGGGTTCACGCTCCAGGCAGAGTTGATGGCCTTTGACCGTGAAATCATGAAACTTTGCACAGAAGGTACAGCTGTTGGTGCAGCGGTTGGTGATGTTGAGATACAGGCTGTTGCGGATCACATAGGCAATACGTGTGCTCTGGTCAACCTCTCCGATACCGAACAGTCGCCAGGCGTTAAGGCTGGTGATGCGGGCAACATCCTCAAGAGTCAAGCCTTTGATCTCGGCAAGCTTTTCCGCAGTCGCTCTCACATAGGCTGGTTCACAGCGCTTGCCGCGCCATTTCTGCGGTGAAAGGTACGGACAGTCGGTTTCTACAAGCATTACGTCGATCGGCAAGGTCTGGGCGATTGTGCGCAGAGAATCATTTTTCGGATAGGTCAAAGGCCCCGCGAAAGAGATGTAAAAGCCCATTTCCACGCATTTGCGGACCATGGCCAGGTCGCCGGAGAAACAGTGCAGCACGCCACCGGCTTCGGCTGCATTTTCTTCCTGCATGATCCTGACAACATCGTCATGGGCATCGCGGTCGTGTATGATCAGCGGCTTGCCGGTGTCTTTGGCCAACTGGATGTGTCTGCGAAAAGAGGCTCTTTGCTGGTCCCGCGGTGAACGATCACGATAATAGTCGAGACCGGTTTCTCCAACGGCAACAACTTTGTCCACCGATTCGATCATTCGGGTCAGTTCATCGATGGTCTCATTGTCCACGATGCCGGCATCGTGCGGATGTATACCGACGCTGGCGTAGATATTGGCATAACGCAGAGCCAGGTCTACGCTGGCGCGAGAACTTTCCAGGTCGCAACCGACCGTCAGGATGTGGCCGACCCCATTGTCTCCGGCGCGTTCAATGACTGCATCAAGATCGGTCGTGTAGGGTTTTGAGTCGAGGTGGGCGTGGGAGTCAACGAGAAGGGTTTTTAGGCTTTTCATGGACAAATTCCGTAGCGGGGGGACACGGCACGCAGACAGGGAAAATCAGAAAATTTATCGTGTCACTCGCCCTGCGTCCCGGTTATTCGCTTTCTATTCTGGGAAAGAGTGGGGCGGCTTTTTCAACCTTGGTGCCGGGCTGCAATAAACCCCATTTGTCATGTTTGTCCAGTTGCTGGTCATCCGGATCAATACCGAGGATATTGCAGATGTTCGCACCTGTTCCGGGCATGAAAGGCGTGACGAGCAGGCCGATCAGGCGAACAGCTTCGAGCAGATTGTACATGACTGTACCGAGACGTTCACGCTGGTCGGCATCTTTGGCCAGAGCCCAGGGGGCGGAGTCGTCGATATATTTGTTGGCAGCGCTGACCAGCTCCCAGATTGACTGCAATGCTTTATTGAAGGCGAGAGCATCCATGTGATCATCAACTACGCCGATCTGCCGGATGAATTTGTCCTGCAGAATTTTGTCTGTTTCTGTTGTTATTCCAGGAGTTGTTAACTCACCGTTAAAGTATTTGTTGAGCATTGCCGTAGAGCGGCTGACCAGGTTGCCGAGATCGTTGGCAAGGTCGGAATTGATGCG
>JBPPMD010000083.1:0-8156 GCA_051305875.1 Desulfuromonadales bacterium
CGGACTATACGGGCCGAAACGAAAATTTGGATGTTTGAGAACAGATTTTAGCTCGTTTGCAGGTTCATAGCCGTAGCTATGGACCAAAAAGGAGCTGAAATATGGGCCAAACAGCCGGATTTGCAGCCGGCACATGGATAGTCCGACAGGCTGCTAGAAGCTGAAACTTTCCCGTGCCCTGTCAGAATTGATCGAAAGCGAGCGCAGGCACCGTCGTAAAGGCTCTCGCACTGATTTTTGACCTGCAGCCCTTTTCCCAAGGCTGGCAATATTGGATTTTTCAGCAGTAAAGACGGTTGCGTAAAGCAATCGCATTATAGTACTGTAAAACATCGTTTCAGCACATTCATCAGCGCGGCAAAAATTCAGGCACCGCTGGTTTCAACCCGCTGAACACGAATGTCTTTCACTTGCCAAGTAAACAGGAGGCACAACCCATGAAGTCGTCTTTGAAGCTCTTTTGCCTTGCAGCTCTTATCGGCTGCTCCCTGCTGACCGCATCCAATGCTTTTGCGGCCAAGACGATCAAAGTCGGCATCGTCGACACTTACAGCGGTCCCGCCAGCACTTACACCAACGATGTGCGTGACGCCTTTGCCCTGGCAGTCAACAAAATCAACGCCGCAGGCGGGATTTTTGGCCAGCAGGTCGAATTTGTCACCCGTGACAGCAAGTTCAAGGTGGATCTCGGCATGAGCGCCGCCAAGGAGCTGGTGATGCGCGAGGAGGTAGACATCCTCATGGGGACGATCAACAGCGCTCTGGCTCTGGCCATCTCGGATTTTGCCAGACAGGAGAAGATCCCGTTCCTGGCCACTTTCGCCAAGAGTGCAAAGATCACCGGAGAGAAAGGTCATCGCTATGTGTTCTCCATGAATGAGAATACAGCCATGATCGGCAAAGCGGCGGCGACGGGCCTGGCCAAACTGCCTTACACCACTTACTGGATTGCCGGGGATGATTACGAGTACGGACACGCTGTCGCTGACGGTGTCTGGGAAAATCTCAAAAAACTCAAACCCGAGGTCAGGCTGCTGGGCCAGTCCTGGTGGAAAGTCGGCGAACCTGACTTCACGCCCTACATCACCGCAATGCTGGCGGAGGAGCCCGACGCGGTCATTATCGCTACCGGGGGGCGCGACTGTGTACCGTTCCTGAAAGCTGCGCAGACCACGGGCTTCAACAAACTGGTGCCTTTCTACATGCATACGGCCACGGAGATTTCAACACTCAAACCGCTTGGCCTCACTGCCCCCGAGGGCGTCATCGGCACCGCCAACTACCACAGCTATTACCCGGATACCGCAGAAAATCGTGCTTTTGTGGCCGAGTTCGAAAAGGCCTACGACCGCACTCCCGCGGTGGGCGCCCTGTACGGTTACATCACGGCCCAGTTCATTTCCAAGGCTTACGCGAAGGCCGGCGAAGTCGACACGGAGAAGTTCATCGACGCACTGGAGGGGTTGAGCGTTGACTCCCCTGTGGGACCAGTGACCATGCGCGCCGAAGATCATCAGGTCATGCTGCCGATGTTCATGGGTATGACAACCAAGGTCGAGGGCAAGCAATTCCTGGTGGCTTCGGAGATTATCACTATACCTGCCGAGGAAGCCATGCCTTCGCTGGATGAGATCCGCAAGGCCCGGCAGCTCTAACTTAAAAACAAGGGTGGGGGCCACATTGGTCCCCCACCCTTCAGCGTATCGCCTGATTTTCTAATCCTCCCGCAAACAAAGAAAGCCTCATGGAATTGTTCACCGGTCTGTCTTTTTCGGTCCTCTGCATTCAGATTCTGGTTGGTCTGAGCAAAGCGACCATCCTGTTTATTGTCGCTTCGGGACTCACCTTGATCCTCGGGGTTCTGCGCATCCCGAACCTAGCGCACGGCTCTCTGTACATGATCGGCGCCTTCACGACCTACTCAATCGCCACGGCTTTTTCTCAAAGCAGCCTGGGCTTCTGGATTGCGCTTTTGCTGGCACCTTTGATCGTGGCCCTGATTGGACTGATCATGGAGCAGGGTCTGTTCCGTTTTCTTTATAATCGCGACCATCTGATGATGCTGCTGTTTACCTTCTCCTTTACACTGGTTTTCGGAGATCTGGTCAAGCTGCTGTGGGGTTCGGACTACCGTTCTTTGGCGGTTCCCGAAATATTCCAGGGATCCTACTCGCTGCTGGGGATGCCCTTTCCCCGCTACAACCTGTTTCTGCTGCTTCTGGGGCCTGTTTTCGCTGCAGGCTTATGGTTTTTGACCAACCGGACCATTCTGGGCAAGATTTCCAGGGCAGCGGCCGTGGACCGTGAGATGGTGGGTGCGGTGGGTATCAACGTCAACCGTATCTATGCCGCCGTATTCGTCCTCGGCTGTTATCTTGCGGGCGTTGGCGGAGCCCTGGTGGCTCCGACGCAGAACATCAGCCAGGGGATGGATCACTCCATTATCATCGAGATCTTCCTCATCGTCATTATCGGCGGGCTCGGCAATGTGTGGGGGGCTCTGCTGGGAGCTGTCATCTTTGGCCTCACCGATGCCATCGGCATTCTGGTGGCCCCCCAGTTCGGCATCATCTTCCCCTATCTCGCCGTGATCACTGTGCTCATATTCCGCCCTAAAGGGCTCTTGAAATCGATCTGGTGAGGGATGTTTCCATGATCTCAGGCGTTTTTGGCAAAAAATCTCTCCCTCTGGTAATGTTGTTCCTGGTCGGCCTCATTTTTCTTCCTTATGCGGCACCCAGATTCTACATCTACCTGGCCAGCGTCATTCTGGTCACCGGGCTATTGGCCACCAGCCTCAACCTGGTGCTCGGTTACGGGGGGCTGTACCAGTTCCATCACGCTGTCTTCTACGGCATCGGCGCTTACACGACAGCCTTGATGCTCACCAAAACCAGCCTGCCGGCATGGGTCGCCTTCGCCTCGGCACCGGTGGCAGCGGCCTTTTTCGGCCTGCTGATCGGTCTGATCTGTGCCCGCCTGAGCAGCCTGCACTTTGGTATGCTGCAGATCTCGTTGGGCTCACTGATATGGGCCATCGTCTATCGCTGGTACGATTTCACCGGCGGAGATGACGGTATCCACGGCATTCCCGTGCCCGAAGCCATGTCGGCAACCACATCTTCTTATTATTTCATCCTGGCCATCACAACCTTGTGCCTGCTGCTGATGTTCATTATCATCAAATCTCCGTTCGGCAGGATCCTACAGGCTCTCCGCGACAACCCGGAGCGTTGTGAAGCCATCGGCGTTAACATCACGCGGCATCGGATCATCGCCATGGTTATCGCTGCGCTGTTTGCCGGCGCTGCCGGTTCGCTGTTCGTCATCCTGGAGGGGAGTGTTTTCCCTGAGCTGCTTTCCTGGACCCTGTCTCTGGAAATCCTCATCATGTGCCTGCTGGGAGGTTGGTTCACCTTTTTCGGTCCCATGCTCGGGGCCTGCCTTATCATTTCCATGAGAACCTTCGCGGGCAACTATACCGAGTACTGGACCCTCATCCTCGGCCTGATGATGATGCTTACAATATTTTTCCTTCCCAAGGGCGTTTTTGGCTTCGTTAATGAGCTGTTCAGATCCAAAGCGCCAGACCTGCCGCTCGAGGAGAGCAGTCATGTTGCAGATTAAATCACTACGAAAATCCTTTGACGGCTTTCAGGCTGTCAAGGAAGCCAACCTCTCGGTGAATCCGGGAGAGGTGGTGGCGGTAATAGGTCCCAACGGCGCCGGCAAGACGACACTCTTCAACCTTGTCAGCGGTCAGATACGTCCCGATGCTGGCAGAATCCGCTTCAAAGGTGAGGACATCTGTGGTCTGCCTCCCCATCAGCTGTGCCGCAAGGGGATGAGCCGCTCTTTTCAGATCGTCAAGATCTTCAGCCGCATGAGTGTGTTCGAAAATGTGCAGACGGCGGTGATCAGCCGCATGAAAAAAACCTCCAACCTGTTTATCCCGGCTCACAGCATCGCGGTAAAAGAAACCGAGGCGATCCTCGAAGCCATGGGCCTCATCGACAAGCGTGACAGCATCTGCGGCCTTCTCTCCCACGGCGACCAGAAGGTTCTGGAGATGGCCATCTCTCTGGGCAGCGATCCCCAACTTTTGATCCTGGATGAACCCACAGCAGGCATGTCCGGAGAGGAAACCGCAAGGGCCATTGATCTGATGAAGCATTTGTCGCGCCAGAGGGGCCTGACCATCCTTTTCTGCGAACATGACGTGGAGCTGGTGTTCTCCTTTGCCGACCGGATCATGGTCATGCAGCAGGGCAGCACCATCACCCAGGGGACGCCGGACCAGGTGCGCAACGATCCTCAGGTCAAGAAGGCTTATCTGGGGGGCCACGACTGATGCTGGAAGTCAAGGGTATCAATACCTATTACGGACTGAGTCACATTCTCTTTGACGTCTCACTCAGCGTACACACGGGAGAAATCGTCTGTCTTCTCGGTCGTAACGGCGCCGGCAAGAGCACCACTATGAAAAGTATCATGGGACTGACACCACCGAAACAGGGCGAAATCGTCTTCAAGGGAGGCCGCGTGACCGGCCTGCCGGCCTACCAGATTTGTCGCAGGGGCGTGGGATTTGTTCCCGACGATCGCAGGGTCTTCGCGGACTTGACTGTAGGCGAGAATCTCGAAATATCGGCCAGACCCCGCGAGGGTATCGAGGGCTGGGATAAACAAAGAGTCTACAACTTCTTTCCGGCTCTGCGCGCCCTTGACGGACGCAGAGCCGGAGTACTCAGCGGAGGCGAACAGCAGATGCTCACTATCGGCCGCGCCTTGATCACCAATCCCGACCTGCTGCTGCTGGATGAACCCACGGAGGGACTGGCACCGATCATCGTCGAGATGCTCGAAGAGAAGATTCTGGAGCTCAAGGCCGGTGGCCTTTCGGTGTTGTTGGCCGAACAGAACCAGAACGTTGCGTTACGCCTGAGCGACCGTGCCTACATCATTGACAACGGGCATATCCGCTACCATGGCAGCATAGAAGACCTCCGCCGTGATGAAGCCATCCGCCATAAGTATCTCCTGGTCTGATTTGTTTGAGACGAATCTGCAGAATGAGGAAAAACGCTCATGAACCTGAGTCATGAAACGCTTGAGGAGTTGGCTGCAGCCATTCTCGAGGCCGCAGGTAGCGCCCGTCCTGAGGCCCGTACCGTGGCGTCTCATCTGTTGCAGGCCAACCTCTGTGGCCATGACAGTCATGGCGTGGGGATGCTGCCCACCTATGTGGCAAACATCGCCAAGGGCCTTCTTCAGCCGAACCGCCTGCCAGAAACAATCAGCGATCGGGGAAATTTTCTGCTCTTCGATGGCCACCGCGGCTACGGTCAGGTGGCCGCCAGGATGGCAATGGAACAAGGCATCGCCCGCTGCAAAGATACAGGCATGGCCCTGGTAGGGCTTCGCAATGCTCACCATGTCGGCCGCGTGGGAGCCTATGGCGAGCAGAGCCTGGAAGCAGGGTTGATCTCCTTGCACTTTGTCAGCGTCGTCGGCCATGCCCCCATGGTGGCGCCTTTCGGCGGCAGGCAGGGTCGCTACGGCACCAACCCCTTATGCATCGCCGTGCCCGCGTTGAATGATGAAGACCACCTGCTGCTGGACATGGCAACCAGTAAAATTGCCGTCGGCAAGGCCCGGGTGGCTCTCAACAAGGGCCAGCAGGTTTCGGATTGCGCCCTCATCGACAGCCAGGGGCGACCGACAGAAAACCCGGCGGTCTTGTTTACTCAGCCGCAAGGCGCTATTTTGCCTTTCGGAGAGCACAAAGGCTACGGCCTGGGCCTTCTGTGTGAAGTTCTCGCGGTAGCATTGACCGGCGGCGCAACCATTCACCCGGACAATGCCCGTTGCGGAGGCATCATCAACCATATGCTGACGATCCTCATCGACCCGGAGCTGTACGGTGAGCAAAACGTCATCCGCAGGGAGATAGCTGCCCTGATCGATTATCTCCGCGCAACCCCGCCCGTCCAGGCCGATTACCCGGTCATGGTACCGGGCGATCCTGAACGTAAGCGCAGACAGGAAAGGCTGATTTCGGGGATATTGATCGAAGAAGTGACCTGGGACGAGATCGTCGAAACCGCTCTCAGCGTGGGCCTGGACATCAAAAAATTCACCCATGCAATTTGCTGACCTTCATACCTGGGATCTTCCCCCTGAACAAGCTGTCGCCATGCAGACGAAACTTGCGGACCGGATCGTACTGCGGGACATGCTGCCAAAAGAAATTTTCCTGGTCGCCGGAGTCGACGTTTCCTATCAACGTCGTGCAGAGCGTTTTCATGCTGCGGTAGTTTTGATGGAACTGGAGACGGCAAGCATCATCGAAACGGCTACAGCTTCCGCTGAGTGCGACTTCCCCTATATCCCGGGGCTGCTTTCGTTTCGCGAACTGCCGGTACTGCTGCAAGCGTTCCGGAAGCTGCAGACAATCCCGGAAGTCGTCCTGGTGGATGGTCAGGGGATCGCTCATCCGCGCCGCTTCGGACTAGCCAGCCATCTCGGCCTGTGGCTCGATCTGCCGACCATCGGTTGTGCCAAAAGTCGGCTGTGCGGAGAGGCGGCGGAGCCGGCAAGGGAAAGAGGGACTTGGACATCCCTGTCCTGTGACGGCAAGGCGGTCGGTGCGGTTGTGCGGACACGCCAGGGGGTTCGCCCAATGTATATTTCCCCCGGTCATCTGGTCAGCATCGACCGCGCTGTCGAAATCGTGTTGCGATGTGGTGGAGGCTACCGTCTGCCGGAGCCGACCCGTCAGGCACACCTGGCCAGCAATCGCTTGCGGGTGGCAGACGAATTGTCAGTGGCGGAATCTTTAGAAGGAACCCCGGTCAGCTGACCGTGATCTGTTGGTTTGTCACGCCTTTGCCTGCGGCCTGGCCCTCCGGACAACCTCCGTCATTCTTTCCCGGACTGATCTTCCTTTTGTGGCAGCGGCTCTTCGGCAGAGACTCTCAGCATGTCTGCGCAGGTGTCTTCAGGAAGCACCAGAGAAAATTCTGACAGGAATTCATCGAACTGCTGTCTGTCGAGCGACTCCTCTTTCAGCAGTGTTTGCGCGAGAGCTTCAAGGGCGGCACGATTCCCGGCAATGATTGCTTCGGCACAGCGCTGGGAGGAAGTCACCAGCTTTTCAATCTCCTGATCGATGATCCAGGCCGTCTTTTCGCTGAAGGTCTTTTCGGATGCCAGCTTGCGACCAAGAAACGGATGCTCCTCACCCCGCGGATAGCTGACTGCCCCCAGTCGTTCGCTCATACCCCATTGACAAACCATCTTCTCAGCCAGGTCCATGACCTGCTTGAGGTCGTTCTGCGCCCCGGTCGATAACTCACCGAAGAACTCTTTCTCCGCGGCCCTTCCACCAAGCATCACCGCCATCCTGCCAAGGAGATAACTGCGCTGGAAATGGTAGCGGTCATCTTCCGGCAGCTGTTGCGTCAGTCCGAGCGCCTGGCCACGGGGGATGATGGTGATCTTGTGAACCGGGTCGCTGTGCGGCAGGCATCTGGCGACCAGGGCGTGTCCGGATTCATGGATGGCTGTGATGCGTTTTTCCTGCTCGGACATGAACAGCTTGCGTTCCATCCCCATGAGCTGCCGGTCTTTGGCGTGTTCGAAATGGCTCATGTCGACGCGATCGACATCCTCCCTGGCGGCGATCAGCGCGGCCTCGTTGGCCAGGCTCTGAAGGTCGGCACCCACCATGCCGGGTGTCCCTTTGGCGATCAGCTCAAGGTCGACATCCTCGGCGAGGGGTATTTCACGGGTATGCACTTCGAGAATCTTGACCCGGTCGCGCCAGTCCGGGCGTTCGACGACCACCTGCCGATCAAACCTGCCCGGCCTCAACAAGGCTGCATCCAGAACATCCGGGCGATTGGTCGCTGCCAGCACAATGACTTCATCGTGAGGATCAAAGCCGTCCAGCTCGGACAGAAGCTGGTTCAGGGTCTGCTCACGTTCGTCATGACCACCACCCAGACCGGTTCCCCTGGCCCTACCGACCGCATCCAGTTCATCAACAAAAATAATGCTCGGTGCGCTCTTTTTGGCGCTGTTGAACAAATCCCGGACCCGGCTGGCGCCGACGCCGACAAACATCTCGATGAACTGCGAAGCTGAAATACTGA
>JBPPMD010000102.1:0-9728 GCA_051305875.1 Desulfuromonadales bacterium
GATAATCCCCCTCGACCCGGTCAACAGCTCGGGTACCAAGGCCGAGAACCAGACGCAGCATGCCCGCCTTCGGATCCATATGCTTGTCCCAGACAAAGGTATTGTAAGAGATGCCGACTCCGGCCAGCTCCGGGAAATAATATTGTTGATGGTAAGAACCGGAGACCCGCTGGACCAGCAGCCCCATCTGTTCCACCTGCTGATCGAGACCGCGCTGTTTACGGTAGGTCAGGGCGTCCTCGCTCATGGTGCTGGCAAAGACCTTGCGAACGGCATCTTCAAAGGCATTGTAACGATCTTGCGGAGAGCCTTGATTGGCACAGAAGAAACTGTCGTATTTACCGGCAAAAGCACTGCCGAAGCTGTCTTCCAACAAGGAACTTGAGCGGACGATAATTGGATACTGGCCATAATAGTCGAGCATGCGCTGAAAATCTTCGCGCAATTCTTCCGGAAATGAGCCGCTTAACATTTTCTGGTGCAGTTCGGCTCCCGCCTTGAAATAAGCTTCCGGGGTCTTCTGAGCGGCATAGAGTTCCCACCAGCCGTTGTTGACAATGTAGGAGTAGTAGACGTTTGAGCCGACGAAGAAGGAATCATGCTGCTCCAGCTTTTCCGACCAGTCGGCATCCTCTTGTGCTTCAAGAATGCGCCGTGCCAACAGCATGCCGACCGCCTTGCCGCCGATAAAGCCGGTACCGATCATGCGCGCCTTGTAGGAGAGCAGGTCATTGAGCGAAAAATAACGCCTGGCGAGATCGAGGATATTGTCTTCACGACCGATCAGGTGCCGGCAGAGATGGGCCACCATCAAATCCTGATCATCAGACGGAACATCCGCAGAGTTCAGTTCTTCGGCCTGCAGAAAAAGGCGATGCCAATGATCGAGCCGCCGACTACCGGCAGCCTGGTCCTGATGGTAAGCTCTGGCCAAAAGTTCGGTTGCTTCCAGACTGTTGGCCAGAGGAACAAAACTGTCGCCGTCCTGGCGATGAGGCAGGAACATGGTCGGCGAATGCCGCTCCCAGACCTTGAGCGGGTGAACAAATATCTGACCATCGCGATTGTGCAGCTCAAGCAGGACCTGAGTCGTCTCACGAACCCGGGCAATGGTTTTGTGGGCATGGCGATTACGCAGCAGGGCAAAATAAGCCACCGTGTCGAGACGAAACAGGTAAGGACAGGTCACGTTGAAAAAGTTGGCGATCATGTGATCGGTGACCCATGCGCCGAGCAGGTCGGAGAGGCAGTCGAACACATAGAAGACGCCGGTGCCTTTCTCGGTGGCTATCGTGTGGATGGCACAGGTAAAAGGTTCGAAACCCTCGCGCGGGTCGAGCTCATAAATTTCAACGGGCAGTTCCGGATCAACGACAGGTGGATGCTCGCCGAAACGGAAATAGACGACTTCGCGCTCATCGGCCAGTGCCTGCTTGACATAGGGTGCGACAAAGTAACGGTAATCTTCAATGGTGTCGACTTTCCAGACGACATTATCGCCGAGACGCAAGCCATCCAGAATTGCGTCAAGTCCGCTGAAACCAGTTGTAACCCACCTTTCGGTCATGATCGTTGCCTTTGCTGATTTTTAACAGGGATTGATGCTGAAGGTCGGCTGGTACAAGGTAAAGAATCAGGATAAAAACCGGGGCAGCAGTCGACCTGTGCACTATCATAACGTTTTTACATCATGAAATGAAGTCACCGTTTAACTGCTGCCGTAAAAAAGTACAGGGCCGGCAAAAAACTCGCCGGCCCCGAAATATCATTGCTTGCTAAGATCAAACAACGCCGAAAGCGACCATAGCTTTGGCGACACGGATGAAGCCGGCGATGTTAGCTCCGTTGACGTAGTTGCCGGGAGTACCGTACTCAATCGCAGTTTCGTAGCAGAGTTCATGAATGTGTTTCATGATATCCTGCAGACGCTTCTCCGTGTATTCGAAGGTCCAGGAATCACGTTGGGCGTTCTGCTGCATCTCCAATGCCGAGGTCGCCACGCCACCGGCGTTGGCTGCCTTACCGGGACCATAAGCGATCTGTGCATCAAGGAAGACCTTGACGCCTTCCGGCGTAGTCGGCATGTTGGCGCCTTCGCCAACAGCTATGCAGCCGTTCTTGACCAGCATTTCGGCATCAGCACCGTTGATCTCATTCTGGGTTGCTGAAGGCATAGCCACCTGGCAGGGAATTTCCCAGATGTTGCCTTTTGCTACGTACTTGGCGTGCTTGCGATACTGGAGATAATCCTTGATACGTCGACGCTCGACTTCTTTGAGCTGCTGCAGCAAAACCAGGTCGATGCCTTTTTCGTCATAGATATAACCGTTGGAATCGGAGCAGGTCACGACTTTACCGCCCAGCTCATGGATTTTTTCAATCGTATAGATCGCCACATTACCCGAGCCGGAAACCGAGCAGACTTTACCGCCAAAAGTGTCCTTGCGAGCCTTGAGCATTTCGTCGACAAAGAAGGTCGCACCGTAGCCGGTGGCCTCGGTGCGCACCAGGGAACCGCCCCAGTCGATACCCTTGCCAGTCAGCATGCCTGCTTCCCAACGATTGGTGATACGCTTGTACTGGCCGAACATGTAACCGATCTCACGACCGCCGACGCCGATGTCGCCGGCCGGGACGTCGGTGTGCTCGCCGAGGTGGCGATAGAGCTCGGTCATGAAGCTCTGGCAGAAGCTCATGATCTCATCGTCGGATTTGCCCTTGGGATCGAAATCGGAGCCGCCCTTACCACCACCGATCGGCAGGCCGGTCAGAGCATTTTTGAAGATCTGCTCAAAGCCAAGGAATTTGATAATACCGAGATAGACCGAAGGGTGGAAGCGCAGACCTCCTTTATAAGGACCGAGAGCGCTGTTGAATTCAACGCGGAAACCGCGATTAATCTGCACCTCACCCTTGTCATCCCGCCAGGGTACCCTGAAGATGATCTGGCGCTCGGGCTCGCAGATACGCTCAATGATCTTGTGATGTGTAAATTCAGGATGCTTGACCAGAACCGGCCCGAGTGATTCGAGGACTTCACGGGTGGCTTGATGGAATTCAATTTCACCAGGATTACGATTCAGAACTTCTTGGAAGATCGGCGCGACCTTTTCGTCCATATTAACTGCCATATTGCCTCCTTTTTATACAGTGTTATGCATATATATTATACATTTGGTGTTTTTATAGCAAACTATAGCAACGCAATCAAGAAATATTTTTTGGTGCTTAATTTTTATACATCCTTTGTTTTCCACATCAACGCCCTATGAGCGCGCCAAACACTAAAGATAATGCAGCCTTCCGGATTAACCAGAGAGGCTGCTTGCATGAGACATCTATGGCAGACTAAAAACCCGATGCCGGCAGAAACTGACCGCGTCCCAACGGGCTACAGATTGAGGTCAGACGTACAGTGAGGGCAACGCGTAGCTTTGATAGGAATCGTCGAGAAGCAATGCGGACAGTCACGGGTCGTTGGCTCTTCTGCCGGGGCTTCTTCCTCACGTTTCAGCCTGTTCATAGCCCTTATCAGCAAGAAAACAGAGAAAGCGACAATCACAAAACTGATCACGGCGTTGAAAAAAAGTCCATAATTGATGGTTACAGCGCCTGCAGCCAGGGCTTCGTCAATGGTGTCAAAAGGGCCGGGCGCGTCCCTGCGATTAAGAACCAGGAAAAGTTGCGAAAAATCAACATTGCCCAGCATCATGCCAATAGGGGGCATGATCACATCAGCAACCAGCGATTTGACAATCGTGCCAAACGCGCCACCGATAATGATACCCACCGCCATATCGACCACATTCCCCTTCACCGCGAACTCTTTGAACTCCTTGATCATTGACATAACACGAACCTCCCTTCAATACGATTAGGACTGCCAGCCAGAATCACCAGTCAAGCAAAGCACAAACAAAGAGAAGTATTAACCTTTTTTTCTGGAATTATAGCAATTTATCGACGATGGCAAGCTGCGAGCAAATATTCGTCAGCGGGACTTGTATCTGAGTTATATCGCATTACCAGAGCTCATCAGATTTGACCTTGGTTCACGTCCTGGTAAAGTTGAGGACAACATACCAATAAAGCTCCACCCTCACGGAGGACTGTCTTGATCAATCCGCAAAGATATGACCAACGATAGACTGCTGTTGCCGGCATGATGCGCACCAACGGTTTTTTATTTTGTGCGTGTTCTGTTGGGAAGCGAGCAGGAGGTCCTATGAAACAGTTACTGCAAATCAATTTTGTCGTGTTCGTTCTTATTGCCCTGGCATCTGTACCGATTGCTGAACATCTTGAAGATGGCTTGCAGGCCTATACTGCAGGAAATTTTAAAAAGGCCAGTCACCTCTGGCTTGTTGAAGCTGAGAAGGGTAACGCCATTGCCCAGAACAATCTCGGAACCATGTATGCAAACGGCCAAGGCGTGGAGCAGAGCTACAAGGAATCGGAGAAATGGTATCGCATGGCTGCCGCGCAAGGAGTTGCGGATGCCCAGAACAATCTTGGGGTTATGTATTCTCAAGTCCCAGACGTACCTAAAAACTACAAGAAAGCGGTGTTGTGGTATCGAAAAGCTGCCGAGCAAGGTCATGCAAGCGCCCAGAATAATCTTGGCTTCATGTTAGAAAGCGGACAAGGCACAGAACAGAGCTATAAAAACGCGGTAAGATGGTATCGCATGGCTGCTGAGCAGGGCAATGCGGTTGCCCAGTGCAATCTCGGGAATATGTATGCAAATGGCCACGGTGTGGAACAGGACCACAAGCAAGCGGTGAAGTGGTATCGCCTGGCAGCTGCGCAAGAGGATGCGGATGCGCAAAACAATCTGGGGAACATGTATTTTGAGGGCAGAGGTGTTCCGCAAAGCTATGAAGATGCTTATGCATACTGGGTTGAGGCTGAGGCAAATGGCGCTGTAATAGCTCGAGACAACATTGAACTCGCGCAGAGACAAATGAACCTGAATCAAATCAACAATGGCCAACAGCTTGCCAAGCAGATCTGGCCAAAGCCCGGCAATTAACCTTTTTTCCACTTTTCAAAGATCGTCAACAACCTCAACAGGCAATTTTCGAAGAAAGAATTCATCCGACATCGGAACCGGCAGAAAGCTATCATCCCAGGTTAATGAAGGCGGGTTTGCAGCAATAACACTGCCTGCAGCAGAGCTTTCGATGGTATGATTGCAGAAAATACCTCTAAAAAAACAAACCGGAGAGGATCAGGGTCTCATGAAAGAGATAATGCAGTTTTTCTCTGCGGAGGACTTGTTTGCCCGACATAATGGCATAGAACTTCTCGAGGTCGGTCCGGGGTGGGCAAAAACCCGCATGAGGATTGAGCCGTACCACTTTAATGGGGCCAGAACTGTACATGGAGGTGCCATTTTTACCCTTGCTGACTTTGCTTTTGCGGTCGCCTCAAACTCTCATGGCACGCTGGCAATGGGCATCAATGTCAGCATTTCTTTCGTCAAAGCCGTCACCAGCGGAACCCTTTACGCTGAAGCTATGGAGCAGACACGGAATCCCAGGCTGGCATCGTACTCTGTTCAGATAACCGATGATGACCATGCTGTCGTCGCCATTTTCCAAGGGATGGTGTATCGAAAAAAGGAGTCTATTATCCCGGCGAACTATCGAGGAGGAGATGATGAAGGGTGACATTCTATAAGATCAGGAGATTGCCATCACCTGCGTATTTAAGGGGATATTTTGCCTGTCTGATTCATCGTAAACGTTTTTTTCGTCTGCCTCTGTCAATTCAGATATTGGTATCAAATTATTCATTTTAACAGCCAAAATATCAAACAAAATTAAACAACTTCATACACTTATTCGGGTCCGGCCCGGCAAACTCAGTCGTGGCAAATTCAATATAATGTCTCACCGTCCCTGGTCAAGTTTATCAATTTGACTATTCCAACACGCACGAATCAGGGTGCTGTCATACTGGCTTGAGGGATGGTTTACGTGTAAGCTGTTGATATGTTAGTACAAAAGCTGATGATATCCTTAATCGGTCATAGCCATTCATCTGCCAAAGGGTTCCAATGAGCGTTGCAAAAACAACTGCCCCGGTTCTGATCATCGAAGATGATCGCAATACTGCCGCCCTGATTTCCACCTACCTGGAAAAGGAGGGATTTGCAACCCGCATGGTACACGATGGTGGCGAGGCCCTCGAATTTGTTCGACGTCATAATCCTGGCTTCGTTGTTCTCGATATCATGCTGCCGAACGTTGATGGCTGGGAAATCTGCCGGGAGCTCCGTAAGTTCTCGGATGTCCCCATCCTGTTATTGACTGCGCGTGAAGAAGAGATCGATCGGGTGCTGGGGCTCTCACTTGGTGCGGATGATTATGTCATCAAACCCTTCAGCCCACGCGAACTGGTGGAGAGGGTCAAGGCGATCCTGAGACGCACAACAAGGAACCCGGTCCCGATTCAATATTTCAGCCACAACGGCCTGGTTCTCGATATGGAAAAACGCCGCGTCACTCTTGATGACCAATCCGTTGACCTGACAGCGGTTGAATACAAGTTATTGCAGGCCCTGATGAGCACACCGGGCAAAGCATTTTCACGTGATGACCTGCTTAGCCATATCTATATACGCGGTGAATCCGTTGTCGACCGTGTTGTCGATGTCCATATTGGTCATCTTCGCCAGAAGCTTTCGGATGATCCCAACGCGCCACGATTTATTGAGACGGTGCGTGGCTTTGGCTACCGTTTTATCGAGCAGGAATCGTCATGAGATTTCGTTTGCACTGGAAACTGATGTTGTTCACAACTGTTCCGGTGATCGGCGTGATCATAGGTATCATCTGGTTTGCATTCGATCAGCTGGCTGCCGACTACTTCATGGTGCTGATGGACAAGTACATGGTTTCGCCGACCGAAACGCACCACGCCTTTCTTGAAGCAGTGCATCGTTACCTGCTGTGGGCCAGTCTGGGGGCGCTGGTACTCGCCTCTTTGCTCAGTTACCTGCTCACCAGGCGCGTCTTGCGCCCTTTGGTGCAGATGAGCCAAGCCAGTGGTCAGATTGCCAAAGGGAATTTTACGGCACGGGTTGAGGCCAGCCGCACCGACGAAATCGGCGAGCTCGGCACGGCATTTAACATGATGGGTGACAGTCTCGAGAAGCTGGAACGCCTGCGTAAAACGATGGTCGCTGATGTTGCGCATGAGCTGCGTACTCCCTTGACCAACCTGCGCGGTTACCTGGAAGGTTTGAGCGACGGCGTTATTCCCCCGGAAAAACAGATCTTTGACATGCTGCAGCAGGAGAACCTGCGCCTGGTCAATCTGGTCGAAGACCTCGGTCAACTTGCCCGCGCTGACGCCGCACACGCTTTTCTCGAACGACAGGCCGTTGACCTGATCGAATGTCTCCGGGAAATTCTGATGCTCTACCGGATGAATTTTGACGAGAAACACATTCGTATCGAAACACAACTCCCTGAACATCTGATTGTGCAGGCTGATCGCGACAAGCTGCTGCAGGCAATCCGTAACCTGGTGGAAAACTGCTGGAAGTACACCCCGACAGGTGGCTCTGTTGAAATAACCTGCACAGCGGACAAACAGGTTGCCCACGTTGCTTTTGTCAACAGTGGTACAGGGATACCCGAGAAAGACATTCCTTTTATCTTCGAACGATTCTTCACCGCCGATCCCTCCCGCTCCCGCGACGCAGGTGGCGCAGGCATCGGTCTGGCGATTGTCAAACAGTTAATAGAAGCGCATGGAGGAAAAGTGGGAGCGCAAAGTTCTATTGGAGAGACCATTGTCTGGTTTGAACTGCCATTGTAGTTTTGTGGTTAATTAAAAATGATGGCTTAGCCATCCCATGAGTTTTTGCGAGTGCATCAAAAATAGACCTTCAACTCCAACCAATCTTTACCAAAGCTTTACCAAACCTTTCTCGGCACTTTACACCTTTTTGCTATCGTCCTATCACATCGAAATTTTTAAAGTGAAAGGATAAGAGCAATGCAAAAGCCTTTATCGATACCGGTTGAGGAAAAAGCCTGCAAAGGAGATGTCGAAATGAACAGACGAGCTTTTATAAAAAGTGCAACCGTATTCGTTGGCGGGGCGTCGATCCCTCTGGCAGCGCTGGAGATTCTCTCTCCACGGCGACTGGCCGCCCTGTCCGCCGATTCAACAATGACCGCCGGACAAATCAAAGTTTACTCCGTAGAAAAAGGGGCCTATGTCATGACTGAGAAAGTGATTAAAAGCGCCGCTGAATGGAGACAGCTTTTGAGCCCGGAAGCGTACTCTGTGCTCAGGGAGAAAGGCACCGAGCGCGCATACACCGGCAAATACGACAAACATTACGAGCATGGAACTTATCGCTGTGCCGGCTGCAGTCTCGATCTGTATTCATCAAAAGACAAATTCGACTCCGGAACCGGCTGGCCAAGCTTCACCGCCCCGGTTGCTGCCGAGAATATTGCCACCGCAGACGACAGCGGTTTTTTCACGACCCGCACCGAGTTGTTGTGCGCGCGCTGTGATGGTCACCTGGGACATGTCTTCGAAGACGGCCCTGCACCGACAGGAAAGCGACACTGTATTAATTCTGTCTCTCTGAAATTTGTAGCCAGCATGTAAAGGAGGATACGATGAAACTGTTATTGCTCAGTATTGCCGTCAGCATGGTCGCCTTAACCGGCATTGCCGTTGGTGGCACGATGGATCAAAAGGAAGAGATGATGGATATGGAGAAAACCATGACTGCCAAAGCGATCTTTGCCGGTGGCTGCTTCTGGTGCATGGAATCCGATTTTGAAAAACTTGACGGCGTCACCGATGTTGTCTCCGGCTTTACCGGCGGCACACTCAAAAACCCGACCTACAACGGCAACCACGCCGGGCACTATGAAGCGGTCGAAGTGACCTACGATCCTGCAAAGGTCAGCTACCAGCAGCTGCTGGATCACTACTGGGTGAACATTGACCCCTTCGACGATGGCGGGCAGTTCTGCGACCGCGGGCACAGCTATCTTGCGGCCATTTTTGTCGCCAACGAGACAGAAAGAAAAAGTGCCGAAGCTTCAAAACGAGCGGCTATCGAAATGTTCCCCGGCCAGAAAGTAGTCACACCGATTCTGGATGCATCCACCTTCTATCCGATCAAGGGTGAGGAAAGCGATCATCAGGACTTTTATAAAAAGAGTCCCGTCCGTTACAATTTTTATCGTTGGAACTGTGGCCGCGATCAACGTCTCAAGGAGATTTGGGGTGACAAGGTAAGTCATTGATAGGTCCTCGTGACAAAAGCATCACTAATTTATCATCCCGAATCGGGTAGGAGGCGGGATTACTCCCGCCGTCCTCCCACACCACCGGTTCAGGGTCAGGTTAAGGGTCAAGTCTCCGCTTGACTCTTTTCCTCAACGATCTGCCGTCTGATGATATCGATCTGCCGACGCAGTTCTTCACTTGTTTCAAGCCTGGCCTTGATGCGCTCAACAGCGCTGCTGGTCGAGCTGTATAAAGGGGTCAGACCTTGACTCCACTTAGCATGGATGTCCCCCGATATCCGCCATATGCGACGGTTGTGTCAAGCATGACGGATGCCACTGACGATCTTCCCTTCGCCCCACCCCCGCCCTTGCCATTTTTCCCTGCACAATCAAACACTTGCACTTGCACCATCCGCAAGTCCGCGCTGGCCCGTTAGTTGCGATGTACCCTCTTGA
>JBPPMD010000106.1:0-29058 GCA_051305875.1 Desulfuromonadales bacterium
CCCGGACTGGTTTAAGGAAAAGGCCCTGGACATGGCTGCCCGCGTCGATCAGGCCCAGGCGGTCAGGGACGCTGATCTGCGCAGTCACGTCCAGCGTTACAAGACGCTGCTGATGGAGGGGCGTCGGGTTCTGGTGGTCGGGCATTCGCAGGGCAATCTGTATGCGAACTCCGCATACACCAACCTCGCCTATGATGAAAACAACCTGCCGATGGAGGCCTTCGGCGTTGTTGCCGTGGCCACCCCTTCCGGGCGGGTTGCCGGCGGCGGCCCGTACATCACCCGCGATGATGATCTGGTCATCAACGCGGTGCGGTGGTTTTTTTCGGGTACCCTCGACGGCAACATCACCAACAGCAATACCAACAGCGACTGGAAAAATCACAGCTTCATCGACGCCTATCTGAATGGTGACCAGAGCGGTCCGATGATTATCAACACTGCCCTGGCCGTGGCCAACGGTCTGGCCTGGCCGGAGCCTGAGCTCGGCAGTGGACCAATCACCGTGACCATGACCTGGGGCAATGAGCCCGACGTCGACCTGCACGTCTTTGAGCCCGACGGTAGTCATGTCTACTATGCCAATAAGCTGGGGACTTCGGGCAATCTTGATTACGACGATGTGACATCCCGGGGGCCGGAGCACTACTATGTGGTCGATTGCGAGTCGTTGCATGTGGGGACCTATCGCGTCGGCGTCAATTATTACCGCGGCGATTCTCCGGAAACGGCCTACGTGCAGATCCAGGCAGGAGACGTCTTAAGGGACTATCTCGTCGATCTGTCGCATGAGTTGGGCAGCTCAGGAAATGCAAACCCGGAGGGGGTTGCCGATATCGAGGTGGCCGGGGATAATGAGAAGGGGTATACTTTCACGGTGAAGCAACTTTAGTTGTCTTCCGGAAGCAGCCGGCAAGCAAAACAGGCCGGAGCGTAATCGCTCCGGCCTGATCATTTTACACAGCTGGTTTCTAATGAGGCCGTCGCTTAACTGATGTTGTAGAAGACCTCGGCACCGCGGTAGATGGCAACATCGCCGAGTTCGTCTTCGATACGCAGCAACTGGTTGTATTTACAGACGCGGTCGGTGCGGCACAGTGAGCCGGTCTTGATCTGGCCGGCGTTGGTAGCCACGGCGAGATCGGCGATGAAGGTATCTTCGGTTTCGCCGCTGCGGTGGGAGATGATGGCGGTGTAACCGGCACGCTTGGCCATTTCGATGGCATCCAGAGTTTCCGTAAGAGTGCCGATCTGGTTGACCTTGATCAGGATGGAATTGGCGATGCTCTTGTCGATTCCTTCCTTGAGGATACTGGTGTTGGTCACGAACAGGTCGTCCCCGACCAGCTGAATCCGATCACCAAGGCGCTCGGTGAGCAGCTTCCAGCCATCCCAGTCATTTTCTGCCATGCCGTCTTCGATGGAAATTATCGGGTAACGCTCCACCAGGTCGGCATAAAATTCCACCAGATCGGCTGCGCTCTTCTCTTTTTGTGTTTCGTTCTCAAGGATATATGTGCCGTCTTTGTAAAGTTCGCTGGCAGCAACATCAAGGGCGAGCAGCACGTCTTTGCCGGGATTGTAGCCGGCAGCCTTGATGGCTTCCATGATGACTTCAAGGGCTTCTTCGTTGCTCTTCAGGTCCGGTGCGAAGCCACCTTCATCACCGACAGCCGTATTGTAGCCTTTGTCCTTGAGAACCTTCTTCAGCGCGTGAAAGATTTCTGCTCCCATGCGCAGGGCTTCCTTGAAAGAACCCGCGCCGATAGGCATGATCATGAATTCCTGAATATCGACATTGTTGTCGGCATGTTCGCCGCCATTGATGATGTTCATCATCGGCACCGGCAACTCTTTGGCATTGATGCCGCCCAGATACTGATAGAGGGGGAGGCCGGAGTCCTCGGCAGCCGCTTTGGCGACAGCCAGTGAAACGCCGAGCAGAGCATTGGCGCCGAGGTTGCTCTTGAATTCGGTGCCGTCCATTTCCACGAGTTTGCGGTCGATTTCAGTCTGATCAGTCGCTTCCCAGCCGAGCAGGGCTTCCGTGATCACCTCGTTGACATGGGCGACGGCTTTCTGGACGCCTTTGCCGAGATAACGGTCCATGTCGCCGTCACGCAATTCCAGAGCTTCCCGTTCACCGGTAGAAGCACCGCTTGGAACGGCTGCACGGCCCATCGCGCCGCTTTCCAGGTAAACTTCGACTTCAACGGTCGGGTTGCCGCGCGAATCGAGAATTTCACGGGCATAAATGTCGATAATTTCACTCATGGTTTCGGTCCCCTTATTCTAACGAATGGTTTGGATGGATTGTGAGGTGCTGACACGGTCTTTTTTATAGCACATCAGCATAAAATTTAAACATCTTTTTGACGAGCCCGGGTGGAGCGAAATATGATGTAATTGATTTGCACAATCCAAAGGTGGTATTTTATTTGAATGCGTAAGGTGTGAGGTGTTAGGAGTGAAGGGAAAAAGCTGGACCCTGTTTACTCTTGGCGAATGACTCCTCACCTCGCGCACTTTACTTCTCATCCGATGTAACCGGCGATACCAGATTCAATCGCCAGGGTAAGCGTGGCTTCACCGGATCAGGAAAAACACACGAAGGGTTTTTGTTTGGACGATAACATACAGCGGCAAAGTTTTGAGCCGGCCGATCCCAAGCTGGCCCATGCTCTTTTCGGGCAGCAGAACCGGCACCTTCATCAGATCGAACGTCTCACCGGGGTACGTGTCAGTTCCAAAGGGACCACTGCCATGCTGGAGGGCACCAGTGACATGCTGGTGCATTCGATACGCTTATTGGAAGAACTGACCAGTTTGCTGAAAGCGGGTTTCCCTCTTCGGCCCTCAGATATTGAATATGCTGAACGTATCATGCGCATGGATCGTTCTGCAAAGCTCGCGGACATCTTCCTGGATACCGTGACTGTTTCTTCGCGTAACAAAGCAATCGCACCTAAATCTCTTGCCCAGAAAGCATACCTCGATGCCATGCGTAGCAACGATGTGGTCTTCGGCATCGGTCCGGCCGGGACCGGCAAGACTTATCTGGCGATGGCGATGGCTGTGGCCCTTTTGAAAAAGAAGGAGATCAGTCGGATCGTTCTGGTTCGTCCGGCGGTAGAGGCTGGAGAAAAGCTGGGCTTTCTGCCGGGAGATATCGCTGAAAAAGTCAATCCTTACCTGCGACCGTTGTATGACGCTCTTTACGACCTGATGGATTTTGATCGTGGCCAGGCTCTGATTGACCATGGTGTTATCGAAGTTGCTCCCCTGGCATTCATGCGCGGCAGAACGCTCAACGATGCTTTTGTGATTCTCGATGAGGCCCAGAATACCACTACGGAACAGATGAAGATGTTTTTAACCCGGCTCGGCTTCGGTAGCCGTGCGGTGATTACCGGGGATGTGACCCAGACCGATCTACCTGCCAGTCGTATCTCCGGACTGGTCCAGGCGATGGATGTGCTGCGCCGTGTCGATGGAATCAGTTTTGTCCATTTTACTGATATGGATGTGGTAAGACACCCGATTGTCCAGGCGATTGTCAGAGCCTACGATGCTTATAAGCCCGGCTAGCCTACTGGCCAGGGCAACAGGATATATACATGCCTAAAAGTGAACATAAATCTGAAGCAAGTTCAGCCAAAAAATCACAATCTCGCCTGACCAGGCAAGGCCAGAGAGGTGGTGATGAACGCTTCCAAAGAGCTTTGCTGCTCATTCTGTTGGTGGTATCGCTGACGTTTATCATTGTGCCGAAAGGCGGATTGACCCCGACCGAGTTTGCCACAGGCGATATCGTACCACGCGACATCAAGGCGCCGCACGATATTCTGATCCCCGACGATGAATTGTCAGAACAAAAACGTAAAGATGCAGAAAAAACGGTTCCTAATTTTTATGACTACGACCTGACGACCGGAACAGTGGTCTCTGATCAGGTGAGTCAGATCCTTGGCTCTCTGCGGGTCAGTCCTGCCGAAGAATTGACCGCAGAGCAGCAGATTTCCGATCTGGAATCAAGCTTTGGCGTGAAGACAGACAGTCAATCTTTCCTTGCGCTGAAGGAGCTTGCAGACCAGCCTGATATCAAGGCGCGCGTGCAGAACATCATGACGCAGCTTTACCGGCAGAAAATTGTCGGCAATCTCAAATTGTTCGAAGCTGATCGTCCTAAGGGAGTGGTTTTCCGCAGTCTCGATACGCAAGCAGAATTCTCTGACAGCGGTCAAGATGTGGTCATTGGCCTTGGACAACTCCAGGATTCACTGAAAAAAGCTATAGGTGAAACAGAGCTGTCGACCAGACAACAAAACGCCTTGCGAGAGTTGATTGTGCCGTTATTGCGGCCGAACATCACGTTCAATCAGAACGAAACCGAGGCGCGCAGGCAGATTGCCAGAGATGAAGTCAAACCGGTTCTCATCCAGGTCAAAAAAGGTGAGATGATTGCCCGCGAGGGTGATCGCATTACTCCAGACCAGATCATTCGACTTGGCGCCTTGAGCGAAGACAGCAGCACTGTGTCGTTGTGGCGCAATGCCATGGGCATGCTGCTCAGCTGTTTCCTGCTTGTTTATTTTGCCCACACTTTTGCCCTTCGCAATATTCGTAAATACCATCCTGAAAACCGCGATCTGATGTTTCTGGCGTTGGTCTTTCTCTTCCATGCCCTGGTTTTGAAGATTTGCATCTTTATCTCTGCGGCCCTGGGAAGTGCGTTCCCATATGTTGAGCAGAATGCCTATTATTACGTGTTTCCCTTTGCTGTTGGTACCATGCTGGTGCGCATCGTTCTGAATTCCGAGATCTCCCTGGTATTCGCGGTTCTTGCAGCGATTGTGACCGGCGCTCTTTTCGGTAACAGTTTTGTTGTCATGGTCTTTGTTTTCTTGACCAGTCTTGCCGGTGCACACTGGGTCCGACATGTTACGGAACGCTCCTCTCTTTTTCGTGCAGGATTACGTCTTGGCGTCTTTAATACAGTGCTGATTTTTGCGCTGCACCTTATGACCAGCAGACCTTTCGATCTTCAGTTGATTTACAAGTTGGGTTTTGGCTTTGCCGGAGGCCTGGTGGCAGCAGTCATCGTAACCGGGATCGTGCCACTCGTGGAATCAATCTTTCGCTATACGACCAACATCAAGCTGCTTGAGCTGGCCAATATGAATAATCCGTTACTGCGTGATCTGATGGTGCAGGCTCCGGGGACCTATCATCACTCTGTTATTGTCGGTAATCTGGCCGAAGCTGCTGCTGAAAACATCGGTGTGAATCCCCTGATGGTCAGGGTCGCCGCCTATTACCATGATATCGGTAAAATCAAAAAGCCTCTCTATTTCATCGAAAATATCGGTGGACAGGAGAACCGACACGACAAACTCGCGCCTTCAATGAGTTCCCTGATTCTTATGGCGCATGTGAAAGACGGCGCAGAATTGGCACGTGAGAACAGACTCGGTAAAGCGCTCACTGACATTCTTCGTCAACATCATGGCACCAGCCTGATGAAGTTCTTTTACGATCGGGCAAAAAGTAAGGCCGATCCGGGAGTAGAGCAAATTGATGAGCGTGATTACCGCTACCCCGGGCCCAAGCCGCAGACACGCGAAGCGGCTCTGATTATGCTGGCGGACGCAATTGAGGCCGCCAGTCGTACCTTGGTGGATCCGACCCCGGCTCGCATCCAGGGGATGGTGCAGAAAATCATCAATAATATCTTTATTGATGGACAGCTTGATGAATGTGAGTTAACCCTCAAGGATATTCACAATATTGCGAAAAGTTTCAATATTGTGCTGCGCGGTATTTTTCACTATCGAGTCGATTATCCGGAACCGGTCAGCAAAGAACGTGTCAATGAAAAAGGGGTCAGGAGTATTGATGAAGATCGCGATAGAAAATCGTCAGAGCAAACAGCAAATCAGGAAAATCCTCCTAAGAAAGGCAGCACGGAAGATCTTAAGCGTCTCGGGATGTCCTGATGCTCAGCTTTCAATTCTGATTGTCGACGATGTTATGATTCAGGAGATCAATCGCGATTATTTGGGGAAAGACCGCCCGACTAACGTTATTTCTTTCGCCATGCAGGAAGGCGAGGGTACCGGTGTACAACCGGATCTGCTTGGCGATGTGGTTATCTCTGCAGAAACAGCAGCGCGCGATGCCGGAGAGGCGAAGACCTCCTTTGAGAGTGAACTGTTTTTCCTGTTGCTGCATGGTATCCTCCACCTGCTTGGCTATGACCACGAACGTGGTACGCAAGCAGAGGCAAAACGCATGGAAGCCAGGGAACGCGAAATATTCACTCTGATCGGTGAGGAGTTTCTTGCCGGATGAAAAATGAGCCGACCAGGCCTTGTGGATTTAACGGCAGTCTGTATTGTGCGATCGAGGGGATTCTCTGGGCGGTTAAAACCCAGAGTCACATGCTCTTCCATCTGGTCATGGCCATCCTGGTTTTGGTGGGGGCCCTGGTTCTGCGCCTTACACTGTCGGAATTTGCTCTGCTGGCCCTGGCAATTATCCTGGTTTTATTTGCCGAACTTGTGAATACTGCAATCGAAGTGACTGTTGACCTGGTGACCCCTGATTTTCATCCCCTTGCACAACGTGCCAAAGATGTTGCCGCAGGAGCTGTGCTGCTTGCCAGCGTCGGTGCTTTGATTCTCGGTTATCTGGCATTGTCGAGATTCTTCTTTGCTGCCGAAGCTGATATGACTCATGATTTCATGAGAACAACCGGCAACCTGGCCATTCTCTCGGTAGTCATTGTTGTGCTTCTGGTTATTCTGGCCAAGGCCAGGGTTGGACGGGGCACGCCACTGCACGGTGGTATGCCAAGCGGTCACACCGGAGTCGCTTTTTCGATTGCAACCTCGCTAACGTTTGCCGAAGTCGGCATGGCGGTCATTCTGCTGTCCTGGCTATTGGCTGTCCTGGTGGCACAAAGCCGGGTCCTGCTCGGCATTCATAGTTTCAAGGAAATAGTTGCCGGCAGTTCGCTCGGGATTTTGACAACAGTAGCCATGCACCTGGCGTTTCATTAGTTTTCGTCCGGAAACGCTATGTGTACCCTCCGGAGTTTCCGGGTGGGCACCCTCTAACGAAAAGGAGTCTCTACAGGTGGAAGATGGCAATACCCCCTCGCACATCTCATGGATGTCGGCTTTAAGCCGCATCATGCGGGGAAGATCACGTGCTTTGACGGAGAAAGAACTGCAGGAAGCGATTAACAGTTCGGAGGAGGAAGGCATCCTTAATGAGTCCGAAGGCGACATGTTGCAGTCGATCTTCGAATTCGGCGACACCATTGTCCGCGAAGTTATGGTGCCGCGCACCGATATGGTCTGTTCGCCCGCTGATGCCTCACTCAGCGATTTCCTTGAATTGATAATACGTTCTGGCCATTCCCGGATTCCGCTATACGAGGGTTCGATGGACCAGATCGTCGGCGTTGTTTATGCGAAAGACCTGTTGCGCAATTGGGGGGCAAATGATGAAACACTGAAGCTCACCGAGGTGATGCGCACGCCATACTTCATCCCCGAGACCAAACGCATCGAAAACCTGCTGATGGACTTTCGTACCCGACGGGTGCATATGGCGATTGCTGTCGATGAGTATGGCGGAACTTCCGGTTTGATCACGATTGAAGACCTGCTTGAAGAGATTGTCGGTGATATTCAGGATGAATATGATCTTGAAGTTTCCTGGGTCCGACCCCAGGACGATGGCTCGCTTCTGGTAGATGCCAGAGCCAATGTCGAGGAGCTGGAAGAGTATTACAATATTAATATTCCGCAGGAGAAATTTGACACGGTCGGCGGTTATCTTTTTCACTTGCTGGGCAAGGTACCGAAGGCCGGTGAAAAAATCATCGACAACGGCCTGGTCCTGTTAGTTGAAGAATCAGACGAACGCAAGATCGGTCAGGTCCGCGTCTGGCGAGACACCGAAGCACCTCAAGACATGTGATATGCGCCGTTTCCTTCCCGACAGAGTGACCTGTGCCAGCGCCTTGTCAGGCCTTCTTCTGGCATGCGCTTTCCCGCTCCCGGACTACACCGCGCTGGCATGGCTCGGTCTTATCCCCCTGATTCTGGTCATGCAGCACCGCCCATTCAAGAGCGGGTTCATCGCCGGACTGGTCTTCTTTGCTGTGACCCTCTACTGGGTCAATATTGTCATGACCACTTATGGCCATCTGCAGCTGGCCATCTCTTTTCTGCTCTACCTGCTGCTTGCCGGATACCTGGCCCTGTTCTGGGGGACAGCGACCTGGGCTGCATGCCGTCTCAAGGAGTTCAGAAACTATTCCTACGCCTTAACCTTGCCGGTTCTCTGGGTCGCTCTGGAGTTCCTGCGTGAATTTCTGCTGACCGGTTTTCCGTGGGCGACACTCGGTTATTCGCAGCAGGCCTGGTTGACCATGATCCAGTCCGCCGATCTCTTCGGTGTTTATGGTTTGAGTTACCTGCTCATTTTATCTAACGCTGTTCTCGGCGAAAGCGCTCTGGCGCTGAGACGGAAACTTCCTCAGGAATTCCCTGCCAAGGCAATCGCTGCCGCAGTCCTGTTGCTCTTGCTCAATTACGCTTATGGCTACTGGTCGCTGCAACAGGAGCTCGACGTCCGTGACGAGACTCTGCAGACAGCTGTTGTCCAGGGGAATATTCCGCAGGATCAGAAATGGCGCCCGGAAAACCAGATCAACACCGTAAAGACCTATCGGGACCTGTCGCTGCAGGCCGAACGTACCGGTGCGCTCGATCTGATCATCTGGCCCGAAGCCGCCATGCCGTTTTACTTTCAGGACGGTGGCAGGCTGGTCAATACGATTGCTGAATTGCCCTTGGAGACGGGGGCCTCGCTGCTTTTCGGCAGTCCGGCATATCTCAGGGACCCGGGTGGGGTGCGCTATCTGAACAGTGCTTTTCTCCTGTCGTCAACAGCGCAACTGCTCGGCCGCAGTGATAAGATTCATCTGGTTCCCTTCGGAGAATATGTACCGCTTGGTAGCTACCTGCCTTTCGTTAACAAGCTGGTGGCCGGTATTGGCGACTTCACTCCCGGGGAGATCAATCCTCTACCCCTGCAAGGACATCAGATAGGTGTTCTGATCTGTTACGAGGTCATCTTTCCTGAGCTGGCCCGTGAGTATGTCCGCCAGGGTAGCGACCTGCTGGTGAACATCACCAACGATGCCTGGTTCGGTAATTCGTCGGCCCCCTGGCAGCATCTGGCAATGGCGCGTTTCCGTGCGATAGAAAATCGTGTCTGGATGGCTCGCGCCGCCAATACCGGAATTTCTGCCTTTATTGCACCGTCCGGAAGGATTATGGAACAAACCGGTCTTTTCGAGGCTGCATTTTTGACAGGAGAGGTCGGCATGGGCGCACGGCCAGGACTTTATTCGCACATGGGTGATCTGGTTCCCGGTGCTTTTCTGTTGATCAGCCTGCTCTGGTTGCTGCAGACGCGTCGCAGGTTCTGAGGCTGGAGGCTGGAGGCTGGTTTTTGCCAGTATCCAGCCCCGGAAAGTTTCTCACGGAAACTTTCCTTGTCCCTTTTATGGTCTGCGGTTATAATCCCCAGTTCGATTCTCGATTATAGGAGTATGTGATGTTTCGTGAAGAGCTAGAGTTGCTGAAAAATCTCCAGGAAAAGCTCGATGAGCTGAGGAGGTATCTTTGACATCGACAGCAAACGTGAGCGGGTTGCAGAGCTGGAAGCCGAAGTGGCCAGGCCGGATTTCTGGAACGATAATGAGCATGCCCAGGAGGTTCTGAAGGAAAGAACTTTGCTGCAGAAACTGGTTACCGACTGGGAGACGGTGCATCGCGAGCTGGAAGATATCCAGGTGTTGATCGAACTGGGCGAGGAGAGTGAAGACGAGGAGACCCTTGTGGAAATCCGCGGGATTTTGCCTGGCCTCGAAAAAAAGATCGGACAGATGGAGTTTGCCCGCATGCTTTCCGGTGAGCATGATGCCAGCAGCGCCATTGTCAGCATCAATGCCGGCGCCGGGGGCACGGAAGCCCAGGATTGGGCCGAAATTCTCCTGCGCATGTACTTGCGCTGGTGTGAACGCAAGGGCTTTAAGGCCGAAATAACCGATTATCAACCGGGTGATGAAGCCGGCGCCAAAGGCGTGACCTTTACGGTGTCAGGCGACTACGCATATGGTTATCTGAAGGCTGAAAAGGGTATCCACCGATTGGTGAGAATCTCGCCCTTCGATTCCAACGCCCGCCGCCATACATCGTTTTGCTCGGTCTTCGTTTTTCCCGAGCTGGCCGACGATGTTGGCGTCGAAATCCTGGATAAAGATCTGAAGGTCGATACGTACCGGGCCAGCGGCGCCGGTGGCCAGCATATCAACAAAACCGATTCAGCGATCCGCATCACTCATCTTCCGTCCGGCGTTGTTGTTAACTGCCAGAACGAGCGATCCCAGCACAAGAACCGTGCTACAGCCATGAAACAATTGAAAGCGCGGCTCTATGAACTGGAACTGGAAAAGAAAGAGAGCGAAGCCGAAGCTCTTGGTGGTGAAAAAAAGGGTATCGCCTGGGGAAGCCAGATCCGCTCTTATGTGCTTCATCCGTACCGTATGGTCAAGGACCATCGCACCGACTATGAGGTCGGTAATGCCGATGCCGTGCTGGATGGCGACATCGACGGCTTTATAGAGGCTTATCTGCTGAAATAAGTTGAGGCTGGAGGCTGGAGGCTGGAGGCTGTCCACAAAATTCGGCCATTTCTAAAATTTTAAGGAACAAGTTGATGTCTGAAGAAAATAGTAATGAAATCGTCGATCAGCGTCGTGCCAAGCTGGATGACTTAAGGGCCCGGGGGCTCAATCCGTTTGCCAACGGGTTTAAGGTCGATGCTACGGCAAGTGCTGTACTGCTCGCGCATGTTGATCATGACGCTGTCGCTCTGGAGTCGATTGAGACGGTCTATCAGGTCGCCGGGCGCATCATGGCGAAACGCGATTTCGGCAAAGCTGCGTTTGTGCAGATCCAGGACCGGAGCGGTCGCCTCCAGGTCTATATTGCCAGGAATCTGGTGGGTGAAGAGAACTTTGACCTGTTCCGCAAGTTTGATCTCGGTGACATTGTCGGTTTGACGGGACGACCGTTTCGAACCAGAACCGATGAATTGTCCTTGCGTGCCGAGTCGATTCAGTTGCTGACCAAGTCACTCCTGCCGCTGCCGGAAAAGTGGCATGGCTTGACCGATGTGGAAACCCGCTACCGGCAACGCTATCTCGACCTGATGGTCAACCCGGAAGTGCGCGATGTTTTTCGCAAGCGCAGCCAGATCGTCTCCCTGATTCGCGAATACATGGTGGAGCGCGATTATCTTGAAGTGGAAACACCGATGATGCAGCCGATCGCCGGCGGGGCGACTGCCAAGCCGTTCATCACCCATCACAATACCTTGAAGATGGATCTGTTCCTGCGCATCGCTCCGGAGCTCTATCTCAAGCGTCTGGTCGTTGGCGGTTTCGAACGGGTCTTCGAGATCAACCGCAATTTTCGCAACGAGGGTATTTCCATTCAACATAATCCTGAATTCACCATGATGGAATTCTACCAGGCGTATGCAACCTATGATGATCTGATGGATCTCACTGAAGATCTGATCTGTCATGTGGCGGAACAGGTGGTCGGCAGCCTGCAGTTCAAGTATGGCGAACGTGACGTTGACTTGAGCCGGCCGTGGCAGCGCTTGACTGTGCGTGAAGCGGTTCTTAAATATGGCGAGATCAGCGAGGCCGACATCAGCGACCGGGATAAATTGCTGGTATATGCCAACAAGCTTGGCCTGGATGTCGACAAGCAGATCGGCCATGGCAAGCTGTTGACGGAAGTTTTCGACGCCGTCGCAGAGCCGGAGCTATGGCAGCCGACGTTTATCACTCAATACCCCACGGAAGTCTCCCCCTTGTCACGCAAAAACGATCAGGACCCGAGTGTTGTCGATCGTTTCGAGCTTTTCATCGTTGGCCGTGAACTGGCGAACGCCTTCTCCGAATTGAATGATCCCGACGACCAGCGCGAACGTTTCGTCAATCAACTGGTCGAGAAAGAAGCGGGTGATGAAGAGGCTCACGCCATGGACGAGGATTACGTCCGCGCCCTGGAATATGGGCTGCCGCCGACGGCAGGAGAGGGTATCGGTATCGACCGCCTGGTGATGCTGCTGACCAACTCCCAGTCGATTCGAGATGTTATCCTCTTCCCGCAACTGCGGCCGGAAAGCAAGTAAGGCGTGAGGTGTAAGGAGTGAGGGGTGAGGAGAGTTCCCTTGCACCCTTCACCCCTCACCCTCACCCCTCACAGGATCTTATGAACTACGAACTTTTTGTCAGCCTGCGCTACCTTCGGGCCAAACGCAAACAGACATTCATCTCGGTAATTTCGTTTATCTCCATTGCCGGAATCACTCTTGGTGTTGCTGCATTAATTGTCGTACTTGCTGTCATGAGCGGTTTCCACGACGGCGTCAGGCAACAGATACTTGGCAACGTTCCCCACGTCCTGGTGCAAAAGCTTGGCGAAGACCTGAATGATCCGGATGCTGTTGTCGCAAAAGTCCTGGCTGTGTCTCCTCATGTCCTGAATGCGTCGCCATTCGTCAGCAAGGAAGCGATGCTCCTCTCGCGGCGCAATGTGGCCGCGGTCAATATCAAGGGGGTTGAGCGACAGAACAAGATTTTTCATCAGGATTTCCTGACAGAGGCAGGAACGGATGCTGAAGAGCTTTTGTACAATCCGGAATCGACCACTCCCGGTATCCTGATCGGCCTTGACACCGCTACGACGCTCGGGGTCGCTGTAGGTGACTCAATCAATGTCATTCCGCCGATGTTTACGATTACCCCTTTCGGCATGATCCCGAAGATGAAGCCTTTCAAGATCGTCGGTATTTTCAAACATCGGGGCGGGTTTGTCGATTCCTACTTTGCCTATATTGATCTTAAGCAGGCGCAGCATTTTTTTGATTTGGGTGACGGTGTCACCGGGGTTGAAGTCGAGGTTGACAGTTTCGATCAGGCCGCCCCGGTTGCGCAACTTTTACGCCAGGATTACAGCTTACCCTATGCTGTTCGCTCATGGGAGGATATGTTCGGATCGTTTTTGTCCGCACTTAAACTGGAGAAACTCGGACTCTTTATCGTCCTCGGTATTATCGTTCTGGTTGCCGCCTTTAATATCGCCACGACGCTGATAATGGTGGTCATGGAAAAACATCGTGATATTGCCATCCTGCGTTCCATGGGCGCGACCTCGCGCAGCATTCTGAAGATTTTTGTTTTTGAGGGGCTGATTGTCGGGACTCTTGGCACCCTGCTGGGAACAGGGCTCGGTTTGGTCCTGGCCAAAAACGCAGACCCGCTCATCAAGGGTCTGGAGAAACTGTTCAACATCAAGATCTTTGATCAGAGTGTTTATGGCATGGAGCACTTTCCTTCGGTGGTTAACTCCTCCGATGTGATCGCTGTCGTTGTGGTCGCCATGTCCATCTCACTGCTGGCCACGGTTTATCCGGCATGGCGAGCGTCCAGGATGGACCCCGCTGAAGCTCTGCGTTATGAATAGGTCAACATCATGATTACTGTACGCGCATTATCAAAAAGTTTTATCACCGATCGCGGCAGGATTGAGGTCCTCAAGGACGTTGATCTCGATATCCGTGCGGGTGAACGGATTGCTGTTGTGGGCGCTTCTGGTGCCGGCAAGACAACCCTGATGCATCTTCTTGGCGGCCTGGATCGGCCTTCCGGCGGCTCAGTGCACTTTGCCGATAAAAATATTTTCCACTATTCAGCACAGGAATTGGATGCTTTTCGCAATCGTTCGATCGGCTTTGTTTTTCAATTTCACCAACTTCTTCCGGAGTTCAGTGCGCTGGAAAATGTCATGATGCCGGCTTTGATTGGACGCGTCACTGCCAAACAAGCAGAGAGCAGGGCCAGTGAGATTCTGACCGCTGTCGGGCTGGGGCATCGCCTCGATCATAAACCCGGCCAGCTTTCGGGCGGTGAGCAGCAGCGAGTCGCTATTGCCCGCTCACTGATCATGTCGCCGCAGCTGCTCCTGGCGGATGAACCGACCGGCAACCTCGACAGCACTACTTCAGATGAGATCCTCGCCCTGCTTGATCGTCTGCACGCTGAGCGGGATCTGACAATCATTGTTGTGACTCACAGCGAAAAAGTTGCCGGCCATATGGACCGGATTGTGCGGATGACGGACGGTTTCCTGGAGGGTTGAGCCGTCCGCAAGCAGCCTGCTGACAGCTCCGCGAAACGGTCGGTTAATCCTGGATTTTTTAAGCCGTTATCTTACTTGTTTATGGTTTACCTGCAGCTGACGATCCCCTATAATGACACGATTTTTAATTGTAAAATTGACTTGGAGTGATGCTGATATGTTGAAGAGGGTGTTTTTACTGCTCATTTGTCTGTCACTGGCTTTTCCTGCATGGGCAGCCCAGGAATTCCTTCTTAATGATATTGTGATTGAAGGCAATAAGCGTGTAAATGCAGCGGGTGTGCTGAATGCCATGAAGATCAAACCGGGGCAGACCGTGACCCCTGCAGACATCGATGCCGCCATGGCCGACGTTTATAGAATGGAGCGCTTCTCTGATATTGCCGCTGAAATTTCAGAGGACTCAGGCCTGACGGTTCTGACCTTTAAAGTTCAAGAGCGTCCTCTGGTGCGTAATATCCGCTTTGAGGGCAATGATGAACTCTCCACTGAAAAGTTACGTGAAGTTGTCACTGTTCGTGTTCCGGATATCTATGACCCTTTCGAGGTCGCCAAAAGTGTTGACATGGTCAAGGCGGAGTACGTAAAGGAAGGGTATTACGCCGCGGTCGTTACGGCTGACAGTCATGTTAATGAAAATAATGAAACGCTACTGACTTTCCGTATCAAGGAAGGTGATATCGTTCGCATCAAGGATATTCGCTTCGACGGTAACACGCTTTTTAGCGATGACAGGCTACAGAAGGCCATGGAGACCGGGGAAAAGTGGATCTTCTCCTGGATAACCGGTCGTGGCAACTACAACGAGCCTATGTTGATGCAGGATCTTGATAGAATCGCCGACCTGTATTTTAATCATGGTCATGTGCGGGTGAAAGTGCGCCAACCCGTCATCTCTCTGATTGATAATGGCAAGCATATGCTTGTGCTGATCAACATTGACGAAGGGCCTCAGTATAAGGTCGGTCTTATTGACGTCCAGGGTGACCTGATTCAGGAGAAAGAGAAATTACTCGCCACGCTAGGTCTTGCCCCCGGTGATGTCTTCTCCCGTGAGAAGCTGCGTCGCGGAGTTGATGTTGTGACCGATGTCTATGCAGACCAGGGATATGCATACGCCAACGTGGCACCCCTGACCCGCGCCGACGACGAGACCCGTCTGATTGACGTGATGCTCGATATTGAGCAGGGGCCACAGGTTTCCGTGGAACGGATCAATATTACCGGAAATGCCAAGACGCGCGACAAGGTTATCCGCCGTGAAATGAAACTGGTGGAAGGTGACTTGTTTAATTCGACCAACCTGAAGAGGAGCAAGGCGCGCATTAACAACCTGGGTTTTTTCGAAGCCGTGGACATCAGTACTAACCCGGGATCCGCTAAGGACCTTATGAATGTCGACGTCAACGTCAAGGAACGTTCCACCGGAACATTCAGCGTCGGAGCCGGCTATTCTTCGGTTGATGGTTTTATTGCCCAGGGTTCGATCACCCAGGAAAACTTTCTCGGCAGAGCCTGGAGGTTGAATCTCGCGGCATCCCTTGGTGGTTCAAGTACGACCTATCAGCTCGGTCTGACCGACCCTTATTTCCTTGATACGCGTTGGACGCTGGGTGCTGAAGTCTATCAAACCCAACGTGAGTGGGATGATTTCAGCCGTGACGCCACCGGCTTTGCGATTAAAGCCGGTCATCCCGTCGGCGAGTATTCGAGGGTTCTTGTTACGTATCGCTTCGAGGACAAGGAGATCTACGATGTCAGCCCGTTTGCCTCAATCCAGATCCGTGAGCAGGAAGGCACATCCACCCTCAGTTCCATTACCACCTCGTATATGTATAATACAACCAACAACCGTCTGGATCCATCTGCTGGAACAGACATGAGTGCGACCTGGGAGTTTGCAGGTATCGGTGGCACGGAGAAGTTCAGTAAGTATATTCTTGATGCGCGTCACTTTTGGCCCTGGAAATGGGACACTGTTTTCTCCGCCCATGGTCAGCTTGGCTATGTCCATTCCTTGAGCAGTGGTGATGAAGTCCCCATCGATGAGCGGTTCTACCTTGGCGGTATCTATAACCTGCGCGGTTTTGAAAGCCGCGAAGTTGGGCCACGAGGTTTAAGTGGCGAGTTTATTGGTGGTGACACAGAAGCGTACTTTAATTTTGAGTATATTTTCCCTCTGCATAAAGAACTTAACATCAAAGGTGTGACGTTCTTCGATGTTGGTAACACCTGGAATGAAGATGATCAATGGGGATTAGACGACGTTGCCTTTGACTCCTGGCGCTACAGTGCCGGGGCCGGCATCCGTTGGCTGAGTCCTCTGGGGCCTATGCGCTTCGAATACGGGGTTAATCTTGATGCCAGGGATTACGAGCCGAACGGCAAGTTTGATTTCATGATTGGTCGTTTCTTTTAAGCACGTATAAAACAAGTATATTTTCTAAGGAGATTGTGTATGAAGCGGTTTGTTGTTTTGTTGATGGTTTGCGTTGGTCTGGTAGCGTCTCCAGTCATGGCAGAGGTCCAGAAGATTGGTTATGTTGATCTGCAGAAGGCGTTGAATCTGTCTGCTGCCGGCAAGGAAGCCAAGGAAAAGATCAAAGACAAGGTAAAGGGTTATGATACAGAAGTTCAGCTGCGTCAGGAAGAATTGAAAAAGCTTAAAGAAGATCTGGAAAAACAGGCAATGCTGCTCTCGGAAGAGGCCCGTAATGCCAAGGAGCGTGATTATCAGCAAAAGGTTAAGGATTATCAGCGCTTCACCAAGGATATCCAGGAAAGCCTGCAACAGACTGACGCGGACCTGACCCGCAAGATTCTAGAGCGCCTGCTCAAGGTGGTTCAGGAGGTTGGCAAGAGCAAAGGCTATACACTCATTCTCGAAAAAACCGAGAGTTCCATCGTCTATGCAGATGAAAGTATTGATATCTCAGACGAGGTTATCAAGGCTTTTGATAAGCAAGGGATGTAATCGACATGCATGCTGAGCGGAGGGAAAGAACCTCCCTGGCTGTTCTGGCAGATCTGGTAGGGGGGTGCGTCTCTGGCGACCCCTCTACTGCTATCACCGGAGTTGCACCTCTCAATCTCGCCGGGCAGGATCAGATATCTTTTCTGGCGAATCCCAAGATGGCCAGAAACCTGGCCGATTGTCAGGCTGCGGCGATCATTGTTCATCCCTCACTGAAGGGATGTGTTCAAACCCCACTGCTGCTGACCGAGAACCCTTATCTGGCTTTCGCGAAAATACTGACTTTTTTCGAGGTACCGCCCCATGTCGGGCAGGGGGTCATGGCGGGGGCTCATGTCCACGCGGATGCCATTATCGGCGCTGATGTCACAATTGAACCAGGATGTGTTGTTTGTGCCGGTGCAACTGTTGGCAAAGGAACCCATCTGCATCCCAATGTGGTGATTGGCGCAGACGCCATCATCGGTCATGATTGCCTGCTGCATGCAAACGTTACTGTGAGAGAAAAATCTGTTCTTGGCAACCGGGTGATCGTCCAGCCAGGGGCTGTGATTGGCGCAGATGGCTTTGGTTTTGCTCCGGATGGAGAGCACTACTGTAAAATTCCACAGGTTGGACACGTTGTCATCGAAGACGATGTCGAGATCGGTGCCTGCAGCTGCATTGACCGCGGAACGTTGGGCGTGACCCGGCTGGCACGCGGCGTAAAAGTCGATAACCTTGTGCAGGTTGCACATAACGTTCAGGTCGGTGAAGACACCCTTCTGGTTTCCCAGGTCGGCATCGCCGGCAGCACAGTAATCGGCAAACATTGTATCTTTGGAGGCCAGTCCGCCGTTGCCGGGCATCTTAAGATCGGTGACAATGTCACTCTGGCCGGCCGTGGTGGTATTTCCCGCAGTGTCGATGGCTACCAGACTCTGGCCGGTCTTCCGGCCATGCCGCACCGTGAATGGCTTAAGGCCACCATGACGATGACGCACTTGCCGGAAATGCGGCGAGAGTTGAAACAACTTAAAAAACAGGTGGATGAGTTGCAACGTAAGTTGGCGGAGGATGAAAATTGATTATGGAACTGAACACTTTGGATATCATGAAGCTGCTGCCGCACCGTTTTCCCTTTCTGCTCGTGGACAGGGTCGTCGAATTTGAAGTGGATCATCGGATAGTCGGCATAAAGAACGTTACGATTAATGAACCTTTTTTTCAAGGGCACTTCCCGAATCATCCGATCATGCCCGGTGTTCTCATCCTGGAAGCCATGGCACAGGTAGGCGGTGTCTATGCAATCCTGGCCAGAGAGGTCGGAGAAAACCAGGTGCCCTATTTTGTCGGTATCGACAATGCGAAGTTTCGCAAGCCGGTTCTTCCTGGTGATGTCCTGCGACTGGAGCTGGAACTTACTAATAAGAGGCGGGGGATCTATCATTTCAACGGCAAAGCTACAGTTGATGGCAAGCTTGTCGCCCAAGCTGAACTGAAAGCAACCTTTGCAGCCAAATAAGGGGCGTTTATGATTCACCCTGCAGCAATTATTCAGCCCGGTGCCAGGCTTGCTGAAAATGTCAGCGTCGGAGCGTTTGCCGTGATCGGCGAGCATGTTGTAATCGGCTCCGGAACCACGGTTGCCAGTCATGTCGTTATTGAAGGTTGGACTGAAATCGGTTGCGATAACCGGATCTTTCAATTCTCTTCGATTGGCGCTGCGCCACAGGATCTTAAGTATGCCGGCCAGGAAACCTATCTCAAAATAGGGGATCGTAACCGTATCAGGGAGTTTACCACGTTAAATCGGGGAACCGTAGAAGGTGGAGGGGTGACCAGGGTTGGAAATGACAACCTGTTTATGGCCTATTCGCACGTGGCCCACGATTGTATTGTCCATGACCATGCAATCCTGGCGAACGGCGCAACCCTTGCCGGTCATGTGGAAGTCGAGTCCGCGGCCATCCTGGGCGGTCTGTCAGCGGTACATCAGTTCTGCCGTATCGGTTGCCAGTCGATGATCAGCGGTGGCGCCATGGTGACCCAGGATATCCCACCGTATACGGTGGCGCAGGGTGATCGCGCGAGAACCGTCGGGTTGAATCTGATTGGACTTAAGCGGCGCGGTTTTTCCGAGGAAGCCATCAACGGCATCAAAAAGGCTTACCGCCTGATTTTCCGATCCGGCCTGCGTCTGGAGGAAGCCCTGCAAAAAATAACCGAGGATGTTCAGCTTACGCCTGAGCTCGAACACTTCGTCAGCTTTATCAAGGACAGCCAGCGCGGCATTGCCAGATGAATAAACCAGCCAGGAATAAATTGCAGGCAACCCAGATCAAGCAGATTGTCACGACCATTGCCGGAACTCTTTAAGGGCGCTCCTTGAACATCTCCAAGACCAAACGCATTATGATCGTCACCGGAGAGGCTTCCGGAGACCTGCATGGGGCGAATCTGATAGCTGCCAGCAAAGCCCTGTCTCCCGAAACGACTTTCTTTGGCGTCGGTGGCAAGCGCATGGCCGCTGCCGGCTGTGATATCCTGATTCCCGGTGAAGATCTGGCTGTTATGGGCCTTGTAGAGGTCGTCGGCCACTTCCCGATAATCTGGCGCTCTTTTCAGCGGCTTAAAAAAGAGCTGAACGGCATTCGGAAACCGGATGCCCTGGTATTGATCGATTTTCCGGAATTTAATTTGCGGTTGGCGCGGCAGGCCCATAAAGCCGGTGTCCCGGTGCTCTACTACGTCAGCCCCCAGGTCTGGGCCTGGCGCAAGGGCAGGGTGAAGAAAATTGCCAAAATCGTTGATTCATTAGCGGCAATCTTCCCTTTTGAACCGGTTCTTTATGCTGGACTGGATATTCAGGTCAGGTATGTCGGTCATCCGTTGCTGGATGAATTCTCTGCGATTGGCGATTCTGTTGATCTGCGACAGGACCTGCAGATACCGGCGTCGAAAAAAATTGTCGGTCTGTTTCCGGGGAGTCGGCGGAATGAACTGCGTTACATGCTGGAAACACTTGTAGCCTCGGCGCAACTCATTCATGCCGGATTATCCGATGTCCACTTTCTGGTGCCGATTGCAGGCTCTCTGTCGAAAGACGAGATTCAATCGCAATTTGCGCAGGATTTACCGGTGTCCTTTATTGAATCTGATTATGCGACTATCTATGATATCGCCGGTCATTGCGATACCATACTGACGGTTTCCGGTACTGTCACTCTGCAGATCGCGCTGGCCGGAACGCCGATGGCGATTCTCTATAAAGCATCGCCGTTGACCTATGCGATTGGCAAGCGCCTGGTACGGGTGGATCATTTTGGTCTGCCAAATATTGTTGCCGGTCGACGGGTTGTTCCAGAATTTCTCCAGGAAATGGCCACTCCAGAGGCGCTGGCAGACGAAGCTCTGCATGTTTTGACCGATGCCGGCTATGCCGAAACCATAAAGGATGGCTTGCGCACAGTGCATGCGAAGCTCGGTGAACCTGGTTGCTCGACCAGGGTCGCGGAGATGCTGTTTGGGATGATACAGCGGCATGAATCCGCTTAAAGAGAAAGTGTTGATGGCGTCGCAAAAAGTCAACCCTACGGCGTTATGGCGTTTTTTCAGGACCTCAACATACCATATGTATGCCTTCGCCCCTGAAAAAACACCAAGCCTTGTAGGACGAAATTTTTGCTTAGCCATCCCATGAGCCTTTGCGAGTGCATCAATGTTAATGACCAACAAACAGCTTTACATAAGATTGCTCGGCTATTCCAGACCTTATCTGTGGCGCATTGTCCTGTCCATGATTTTTTCCCTGGTCGTTGCCGGTTCCGACGTTGCTTACATCAACCTGATCGAACCGCTGGTCGACAATATCATTGCTGCCGGTAACCATGATCTGGTTTATCTCGTGCCGGTTGTTATCATCGGGCTGGCTATTTCCAAGGGAGTGGGTCGCTACCTGCAGGAGTATTACATCAAGACGGCAGGTCAATTGGTGATTCAGGATCTTCGCAACGATCTCTTTACGAAAACCATGCACCTGTCAATGGGGTTTCATGTTCGCCAATCCTCCGGACAGCTCACTTCTAAAGTGCTTAACGACGTCGGTGTATTACAAAAGTCAGCGGCGGATGCGCTGGTGGACGGCCTGCGGGAGAGTTTCACCCTGGTAGGGTTGGTTGCCCTGGCCTTTTACAAGGACTGGAGGATGGCGGCAGTCGCGTTCACCGTGCTGCCTTTCTGTGTGATCCCGGCAAGCCAGCTGGGCAGAAAGATCAAGATTAATACCAGGCGCAGTCTGGGCAGGATCGGTTTTTTGACCGGTACTCTGCAGGAGTCTTTCAGCGGCATCAAGGTCGTCAAGGCGTTCGGTCGTGAAGAAACCCAGATTCAGCAGTTTAAAGATGAAAACAAGCTGTATTACCGGTTCTTGAAAAAAGCGATCAAGTATACTTCGCTGACCGCTCCCGCAGTGGAAATCCTGGCCGCGCTGGGTGGTGCCGGAGTGGTCTGGTACGGTGTCAACCGTGTTCTTTCCGGGGACATGACCCAGGGGCAACTTTTTTCAATTGTTGCCGCAATCATGATGATGTTCACCCCGGTGAAAAGATTGACCAAGGTCAGCAATATGATCCAGCAGTCAATCGGCGCGGCTGAAGGAGTCTTTAATCTTCTGGATGAGCCGCTCGATATTGTAGATAAACCCGGTGCCATCGCAATGCCGCGAGCTCGGGGGGATATCGCTTTTGAGCATATCGCCTTCAGCTATGGCGACGAGCCGGTTTTGACCGACGTCAGCTTCCACGCCAGTCCAGGTGAAGTTATTGCCCTGGTTGGTCCCAGCGGCGCAGGAAAATCGACAGCAGTAGGGTTGGTGGCCCGCTTCTACGATCCGCAACAAGGCTCCGTCAAAATTGACGGTTACGATATACGCGATATCTCCCTGGACAGTCTGAAGAGAAACCTCGCCTTTGTTGACCAGGAAACCTTTCTTTTCAATGGTTCGATCAAAGACAATATTCGTTACGGCATGCTGGATGCTGACGATCAGGCCGTTGTCGAAGCAGCCCGACAGGCGTATGCCGATGAATTCATAGCAAAGCTTCCGCAGGGTTATGATACGTCGATAGGTGATCGCGGAGTTCGCCTTTCCGGAGGCCAGCGGCAGCGCCTTTGCGTCGCACGTGCACTTCTAAAAGATGCTCCCATCCTGATCCTTGACGAAGCAACCAGCGCCCTGGATACGGAAAGCGAAGCCATGGTGCAAAAAGCTTTGGTGAACTTGATGGAAAATCGTACAACGCTTGTGATCGCTCACAGGTTGTCGACAATCATGCACGCCGACAGGATTGTTGTTTTAGACCAGGGAAGAGTGGTTGAAGTCGGCAGCCATCAGGAACTTCTCGAACTTGGCGGACTCTACCGAAACCTTTACGACATGCAATTCAGGGAAGCCTGATGCCGTCCCTCGGCAACAAGGTTCTCCTTGGCACCGCTCCCTGGCTGGCGGCGAAGATCATCGGCTGCCTGCATTGGATCCTGAAACCCGAGATCATAGGTGATCATAGTCTCAGGCGCCTCTGGGATGATGGCAAGCCGGTTATCTTCGCGTTCTGGCATGATCAATTGCTTCTGATGGTTAAAGGGTATACAGGACTAGGTGCCAGGGTTCTGATCAGCGCTTCAAATGATGGCGAACTGATTGCTCGCACCGTAGCCTTTTTTGGTATAGGGTCAGTGCGTGGTTCATCCACTCGCGGCGGACGCGCTGCCGTCAAGGAGATGATGGCGCTGTCTCGGGAACCACTGGACCTGGTGTTCACGCCGGACGGTCCTAAAGGGCCCAGGCACATGGCGAAACCGGGAGTTGCCTTGTTGGCCAGGGTCTCCGGGCGTCCGGTGGTACCAATGGCTTTTGCTTGCAGTCATGGTCACCGTTTTCAATCCTGGGATCGTTTCCTCCTGCCATATCCCCGGGGACGTGCTGTTTACAGTTTTGGAGAACCGCTCGTTTTTGAGAAGGATGAAACCGTTGAATCTTTCCTGTCCCGGCTGCAGGTTGCCATGGATGATAATAACCGCCGTGCCGGAGAACATTTGAATCAATATGGTTTATCTGCTGTATGATCTGACCCTTTATGCGTCGGCATTGTTCCTGGTGCCATATTATCTTTATCGTGGTCTGCGATACGGTAAAGCCAGGCATGGACTCCGGGAACGGCTCGGTATCTACGCACAGGATTTTCGTCAGTTGCTGCACGGCCGCAAGGTCATATGGATTCATGCCGTATCCGTTGGTGAAACCCGCGCGGCAATACCGCTGCTGAAGGCGATGCGGGAACGTTACCCTGATGCACTCCTGCTGCTGTCGAATGTTACCGAAACCGGACGTGAAATTGCGCTCGGTGTGACCGAGATCGATCACTACATTTTTTTCCCGTTTGATCTGCGCTGGATTGTCCGCAGAGCCCTCAATCTCATCCAACCGGATCTTATCATTATCGTAGAAACAGAAATCTGGCCAAATTTTGTGATGGAGGCCAGGCGGCTGAAAATTCCGGTGGTTCTGGTCAACGGCCGGATCTCGGACCGTTCTTTCCCACGTTATCGCATGGCGGGTAAAGTGCTTTTACCTGTATTGGACAGCATTGCCGACTTCTGTATGCAGTCAGAACAGGATTCCAGACGTATTCGTCATCTAGGCGCACCTGCAGGGCGTGTCCGGGTGACCGGCAACCTCAAGTTCGATATGCAGCCGCCGCAGATAAAACATGTCGATCTCGAGGCGTTGAAAAATGAACTCAAATTGCCTGAGAACGGCCGCATCTGGGTTGCCGGAAGTACTCACGATGGTGAAGAAACCCAACTGGTCAATGTTTACCAGGAGTTGCGCAAGATCTGCCCGGAGTTGTTCCTGGTACTGGTGCCGCGACATCCTGAACGCTGTCGTCAAGTCCAGGAAGAACTTGCCAAGCTGGAGATCGCTGCGACATTGCGTAGTATGCTTCCCCAATTGAACCGGACCTTGCAAGCCGGTGAAGTCATGATTGTCGACACTCTCGGCGAAATGTTGACGCTATATGCACTGGCCGACCTGGTGTTTGTCGGCGGCAGCCTGGTGAATATCGGCGGTCATAATATCCTTGAAGCCGCTTTGTTGAAAAAACCTGTCCTGTACGGCAGTTATATGCAGAACTTCAAAGAAATTGCCCGCCTGGTTCGTGCCGCACATGCCGGTCTTCAGGTCAAAGATTCTGATGACCTGTATCGACAAATGCGCATTTTGCTCGAAAACCCGTGCGAAGCCCGGCGCATCGGCGAAAACGGATATCATCTGCTCGAAGAGAACCGCGGCGCGACGCAAAAGACTCTTGAGGTGATCGATCAGCGGATTCTCCCATAATGAGTGGCTGGCGATCTGAATATTTGCGCATGACTGCAAATGGTCCGCAATCTGTACTTAGTTTTATCATCTTCTGGGGGCTCAGCCCCTTAAGTTTTTTGTATAGCCTGGCTATGCGCATGCGCGGTGGTCTCTATCGTGCCGGGCTGAAAAAGTCTTATCGTGCTGCAGTGCCGGTGGTCTCTGTCGGCAACCTGGCGACCGGCGGCACCGGTAAAACCCCGATGATCGACTTTCTGACCAAATACCTGAGCGGCCGTGCTGTCAAGTGCGCCATTGTAAGTCGCGGGTATGGCGGCAGTTACCGTCAGGCTGTCGGGCGGGTTGCTGATGCACATGGTCACTTGCTGATGACACCGCAAGAGTGTGGTGACGAGCCCTGCCTTCTGGCGATGCGCAATCCACACGTGCCGGTTTATGTCGCCAGGCAAAGAATGCTCGGCGTTCAGGCGGCTGAGCAGGATGGTGCTCGGCTGATCTTGCTGGACGATGGCTTTCAGCACCTGGCGGTGCAAAGAGATCTGGACATTGTCTTGCTGGATGCTCAATATCCTGTCGGCAACGGGCGCGTGCTGCCTGCGGGGCTGCTGCGGGAACCGGTCTCTGCTTTACAGCGCGCCGATCTGATTGTCATGACGCGCTCTGATGCGGAGATAAAAAACACTCTGCGGGTCAGCGCCCCGGTCATGCATGGTCGTCATCAGCTCAACAAGAGATTGACGACCCTGAAAGGCAAGGACGTTGCAGAAAGGGATTACGCAGGCAAACGTTGTCTTGCTTTTGCAGGCATCGCCAGACCTGGTGAGTTTTTCAGGTCTTTGCGTGATTTTGACTTCTCCTGTGCAGAGCAAGTCGCCCTGGCTGATCATCAGGAATATACGCCGGAAATCTTGAACCGCTTGCTTGGATCATGTCATAATTACGATTTTATGGTGACAACGGAAAAAGACGCAGTCAAGTTGGCGTCGGTGAATTTCCCGGTACCTTGTTACCAGGTTGGAGTCGACCTGGCTTTCGATGATATCTCCCCCCTGGCCGGGATGCTTGAGAGAATCATAGAGCAGTGCGCATGATTTGAAAGACCTTACCCGTCAAAATACGCAACGCATCCTGGTGCGCACAACCAACTGGATCGGTGATGCCGTCATGACGACTCCCGCTCTCAGGGCGGTCCGAGAGACGTTTCCTGATGCACATATCGTGGTTGTGGCGAATCCGTTAGTGGCACAACTGTTTGTTTATCATCCCGACTGCAATGAAGTCATTGTCTTCGATAAAAACGGCGAGCATGCCGGCATCATGGGCTTTTTGCGCTTTGTCGCCAGGCTGCGCCGGGAGAGGTTTGATTGCGCCATCCTGTTTCAAAATGCCGTCGAGGCCGCCATTATGGTCTTTCTCGCCGGCATACCCGGGCGGGCGGGCTACGTCACCGACGGCCGGCGAATGCTCCTGACCCATCCGGTTGCGCTCGGTGATGAAGAACGTGCCCGGCATCACACCGACTACTACCTGCACATGCTTGCAGAGTGTGGCGTTACGACCAAAACCAAGCTGCAGAACCTGGCTCTCAGGGACGAGGAGGTCCAGTGGGCGGCACAACATATGCCGCAGGGACGCTTTGCCGTGATTAATCCGGGGGCTGCTTACGGCTCGGCCAAACGCTGGATTCCCGAACGTTTTGCCGCGGTCGCCGATGAACTGGTCGTCAGGTACGGTCTGTCAATCATCTTGTCAGGTGGTCCGGCCGAAAGTGAAGTTGGCCGGGATATCGCCAAAGCCATGCGACAACCACAACAGAACTTTATCGGCCGGACCAATGTCCGCCAGATGATGGCCCTGCTGGCTGCCAGCAGCCTGATGATTACCAATGATTCCGGACCGATGCATGTCGCCGCTGCTTTCGGTGTGCCCATGGTCGCTATTTTCGGGCCGACCGACCACACAACGACCTCCCCCTGGGGAACACGCGCGCAGATTGTGCGCCATGCCGTCGAGTGCTCGCCCTGCCTGCTGCGCCAGTGCCCTATCGATCACCGCTGCATGCAACGGGTAACGGTTGATGACGTTCTGTCGGCGGCTGCCGAGGTACTTGGAGAGAGCCCATGAAAGTGCTGATTGTCAAAGTCAGCGCGCTCGGTGATATCGTGCATGCGCTGCCGGTGCTGGCCCATCTGCACGCTGACTCTCCTGATGTTATCGTTGACTGGCTGGTTGAAGAGTCTTTTGCGCCGCTGCTGGAGGGTCACCCGCTGCTGCGTAAGATCGTTCGTCTGGATACGCGGGGGTGGCGCAAACAGGGGATTTTTCCGGCTGTACACGGTTCACTGGGTGTGATTCGTCAACTGCGCCGGGAGCATTACGATGTAGTTCTCGACCTGCAGGGCAACAGTAAAAGCGGAATCTTTACCCGGTTCAGCGGAACCCCGGAGCGGTTTGGCTTCGATGGCAGCCAGGCCAGGGAATGGCCCAACCTGCTGGCGACCAATCGTAAGGTGAAAATCCCTGCAGAAAACCATCATATCTCCAGTCGCTATCTGCAGATAGCCCGTGCAGCGTTGCCGGGTGCGACCAATGTTTCCTTATGTGGACCCCTGCCTGTAAAGGCCGATGCTGCAAAAACCATTACCACGCTGCTCGATAAATTCGGATTGACGCGTGGCAACTTTCTGGTAGCGCACTACGGGACAACCTGGGAAACGAAGTTGTGGCCGCTTGACCACTGGGTTGAACTGGTCAGAACTCTGGTGATTGAGAACGGCAGACAGGTTGTGTTGACCTGGGGGAACGCTAAGGAAAAGCATGCAGCGGAACGTATGGCGGAGGAGTGTGAGGGCAGGGCTGTTCTCTGGCCGCGAGGAACCCTGCAGGAGCTGGTTGCCCTGTTGGCTGCAGCACGTCTGGTGATTGGTGCCGACACCGGTCCGGTGCATATCGCCGCAGCGGTTGGTACGTCGACGGTTTCGATCTTCCGCGTGACGGACAGCCAGCGCAATGGGCCGCCCGGAGATAAACACATTCGATTGCAGGCTCCCATGGAATGCTCGCCTTGCCTGCGCAAAAGCTGCGAACGTGATGGCGAGTGCGGTGCAAGTATCAGCGTTGCCTCGGTCATTGAGGCAGTGGTGAAGCTGCTCAAAAAACACTCATCATGAATGAATTTATCGAGCAGAAGGGCATCCTGGTTGCGAAAGAAATCTGGCCGCTGCTGCAGCAGGCAGGCCTCACCAATTTTGATGCATTTATGGGTTTTGCCGGTGGTCGGCGGGTTGTTCATAAACGGGGGCGGTCGGTGTTCCGCTTTGAAATAGAGGACCGTGCTTTCTATCTCAAGCGCAACCGTTTGCACCACATTGAATTGTTGAAACAACTCTCTCGCGGCAAGCTTCCGCCGCACGGCGCTCTTCAGGAATGGATGGCGATTCAGGCTGTGGCAGGCGCGGGTATATCCACAGTCAAACCTGTAGCCTTTGGTGAGCGTACTTGTCTTGGTGTCGAGACAGCTTCCTTTACGGTGACGGAGGAGCTTTATGGAGCCCGTCCGTTGGACGAACTTATGCTCGAGAAGTTTAAACCGCTCGACAACCACCGTGGGAAACGTGAATTAATCAAGAAGGTGGCGAATCTTGCTCGCCGCTTGCATAATGCGGGAATGAATCATCAGGATCTTTATCTGAATCATTTCTTTCTTGATGAAAAAGGCGTGTTGTCGCTGCTCGATCTGCAGAGAATACAAAGCCGAGACCGTACCCCACAGCGCTTCCTGATCAAGGATCTTGCTCAGCTGGCTTTTTCGGCGCGGCGTTTCCCGGCTATCAGCAGAAGCGACCGTCTGCGCTTTCTTCTTGCGTATCGCGGCGAGCAGCGGATGAGTCAGGGGAGTCGCCAGTTGTTGACCAAGGTTCAACGCAAAGTCCGCCGTATTGCCCGTCACGATATCAAACTCACCGTCCGCCGGCGAGCACGTGGCGAGATGAGCTGAAACGATTTAACAAAGTCTTTGTTCGATAGGGAGTCTGTACCGTAAATGATCAACGTTCTCTTGCTGATCAAGCGCTATTCGGGGAATTACCCGCTGCTCAACGAGATGGTCAAGCTGGATACGCAGCGATTTCGAGTTGTGGTCTGTTATCTGGACGGACGCAATGACGGTGGCAATACATTGGAAAAACTTGTTTACAGGGTTTATTACCTGGAAACACCGAGCATCCAGATACGGCCCACAAATATAACACTTCTGAAGAGACTTCGGGAGATTGTCGATCTGGAGAAGATCGATGTGATCAACTGTCATCTTCATAGGTCAATAGCCGTTGGTGTGCTGGCTGCCTTACTGTCACGTTGTCGGCCACGGGTCTTGGCTACCCTGCACGGACTCGAGAGTGGCAAATCCTTGAAGCGTTCGC
>JBPPMD010000206.1:0-5175 GCA_051305875.1 Desulfuromonadales bacterium
GGGCAGCAGAGGCTGGCATGTTGACAGCCGAGGTTCTCAGACAGTCCGGAGAAAAGATCATGGAAGAGGCGACAAACCCGTTGCCGGCAGTGCCGGCTCAACTGGACCCGGTTCCGGTTCGGAAAGACTCAGAATTCGATGTCGAAGAGGATGGTCAGCTACGGCTGTGTTAAACAAAAGCTGTCTTGACACCTTGGCCATGGATGAATAAACTTCGGCAGACTTTTACAGCAGACCTGCTGACCGATAAGGAGAAATGAGCATGCATAGCTGTCCATGCGGAAGCGGCCGCGACTATGCCGCCTGCTGTGAACCGATCATCACCGGCAAGAAGACGGCAGAGACGGCAGAGCAACTGATGCGGGCCCGCTATGCGGCCCACGTGAAGGCCGAGATCGACTTTCTCTTCGACAGCACCCACCCCGAATATCGTGAGGGTTACGACCACAAGGGGACCAGGGTCTGGGCCGAGGAATCCGATTGGCACGGCCTAGAGATTCTCGGGACCAGTGAAGGCGGGCCTGAGGACGAGCAAGGAGAAGTTGAGTTTGTCGCCCGTTTTCGCGATAAACAGGGTCTGCGCAACCATCATGAGCGCGGCCAGTTCAAGCGAAGCAAAGGGCGCTGGCTGTTCACCGAAGGCAACATGGTCAAGTCGAAGCCGCTGACCGTGAACAAGATCGGCCGCAATGATCCCTGCATTTGCGGCAGTGACCAAAAGTACAAGAAGTGCTGCGGGAAATAACCCTAACCTATAAAAAGGACGAAAGCATGACTCAGCAGGAAATCACCGACGCGGTTATGGCGATGTCGCTCGAAGACAAGAAGGCCTTTATCATTCAAACTTTGCCCGGCCTGGCGAAAGATGCCATGACAGATAAATCTTTTGTTCTGCAGATGTTGCCGGTGTTCCTCGGCATCGTCAAAGAGAGTGGCCTTGATCTGGCGCAGCTACTGCCGTTACTCAGTTCGATGCCGACGAGCGAGAAGGCATAAGCGAGCCACCAGCTAAAACGTGCCGATTGATCGGCCGCCGACAGGAACCAACCAAAACGGGGACACACAAATTGTGTATCCCCGTTTTGATTTTTGTTACAGTTCTTTGAAGCTGAACTTGTAGATGAAGCTCTTGGGTTCGTAGAAATCGAGGGGCTTGCCGCCGACCTCGGCGTAGGGATAACCGAAGGTATTGAGCGGTTCGCCTGCCTGGGGGGGATTAAGCACCAGGTCGCGACCGCTGACCAGCTGGAACCGGTAGGCGTCGATGCCGCCCCAGAAATATTCGCGCAGCTCCGCGATGCGCGGACTGGTGAGCTCGAGTTTCTCGACCAGCATCGCCTTGAGCACGTCGGCCGGATCAGCCGGCACCCAGCCGTAACCGGGGAGGAAGAATTCCGACCAGCAATGCTGCCAGGTGGTGATGTCCTGTTCGGCTTGTTTGCCGAGACGCAGGCCAAAGACCTCGCGGGCCGGCACTCCCGCCGCCCGACAGAGGGCGACGAAAACCGATGAGATGTCGGTGCACTTGCCGCCGGGCTTGATCAACAGAAAACAGACATCACCCCTGCCGCAGCCGATAGTTTCGGGGTCACGGTACATGTTCTCTACTGTCCAGTCGTAAATCGCCCTGGTGCGCTCCAACACGCTTGTCTTACCGGCGACAATCCTGTCAGCCAGTTCTTTCACAGCCCCATCAGTCGGGCCGATGCTGGTGGGGACCAGGTTTTCGGCGTAATCAGCCGGGTTCCAGGCCGGCTCGCGAGCGGGGAAGTCGGTGCGGCGCAACTCGTCGCGCACCACTTCGAAGGCAAGGGTCAGCTTGCGACTCTTGCTGCCCTGCGGCCATTCGGCATACAGCAACGGCGTACCATTGGCGGGCACTGTGTAAACGCCCGTCGCGGCGTAGTCGCCGTTCAACCGGAGCTTGCTGATCTGCTGGTCCTGGTTGGAAACCGGGTAGGGAATCCAAAGTCGGACCACTTCGCCAGCAGGTTGGCCGCCCAGGTCGAACTCCATGGTTACCTGTCCGGAGCGGGTCTTTGCCCAGGCGGGCATGGCAAACAGCAGGGTCATGGTGATCATAACCAGCAGAAACCTCTTCATAGTCAGTTGCTCCTGTAAATTAACGTAGATTAAAACAGGCTCGCATTGTCATCTATTGACAGCGCAGGGTCAAATTGATAATTTCGATAAAATCGATGAATATTATCGGTAATTTCAATAAGGAGTCCTGATGAATTTACGTCAGCTGGAACTATTCGTCGCTGTTGTCGATGCGGGCAGCTTTTCTCGCGGTGCCGAGGTCACTTTACTCACCCAGTCGACTGTGAGTCAGCACATCGCAGCTCTCGAGAACGAAGTCGAACTCCGCCTGCTGGATCGCACCGGCCACGGGGTTTTGTTGACCCATGCCGGTGAGCTCTTCCTGCAGCACGCCCGCCAGGTATTGGCCGAATGCGATATACTGCGCCAGGCCATGGCCGGATTTCGCGGGTTGCAGCATGTCTTCCTCACCGTCGGTGCGAGCAATATCCCCGCCAATTATCTGATCCCGACGATTCTGCCGCGTCTGTCTGCCGAGCACCCGGGGATAGCGCTCACCATGCAGACTGGCGACAGCCGGGCTATGATCGATCGTTTGCTGGCTGATGAAGTTGAACTGGTGGTGGTCGGCAGCCGCGGTGATGACCGGGGAATCGACTACCTGCCCTTGACCGGCGACCTGCTTGTTTTGACAGTCAGTTCCCGGCATCCCTGGAGTCGGTGTACGGCAATCACCCTCGAAGACCTGGCTGAGAATCCGATAATTGTGAGGGAAAGCGGCTCGGGCAGCGATCAGGCCCTGCAGCAAGCGTTGCGACAGACAGGTTTCGATCCGGCCCGACTGCAGGTCGCCGTGCGACTCGGCAGCAACGAAGCCGTTCGTCAGGCGCTTCTCAACGGTTTCGGCGCAGCATTCCTCTCCGAAATCTCGATACAGCAGGAGTTAAAACGAGGGGAGTTGGTCAAAGTGCCGGTGGTCGGCTTCTCTGTAAAACGACAATTCTGGATGGCCAGACGCTGCCGACGGACAGCGTCACCTGCGGCCGTGGTGTTTGCCGCGCTTATGCAGGAGAGTTTTGCCCCGCAAGAGCAGTAGAAGATTAAGCTGCAGTCCTCAAAACATCAAAAGGGACACCCGAATTGAGTGCCCTTTGCGTAAATCTCCAGATCGGAAACCTGGTTCATCTCCACCCGGAATTTCCGGATGGAGATGACCGATCAACAGAATCTTTTAATCCGTGCGCTTGGTGATTTCGATCAGATGGTAGCCGAACTGGGTTTTGACCGGACCAAGGACCTTGCCGACTTCACCAGAGAAAACCACTTCATCAAATTCCTTGACCATTTGACCAGGCGAAAACTCACCCAATCCACCACCTTGCTTGCCGGAGGGACATTTGGAGTGTGCTTTGGCGATTTCAGCAAAATCTTCACCGCCTTCGATCATGTTTTTAAGGGTGTTGCAGTCTGCCTCGCTAGGCACCAGAATGTGGCGGGCGCTTGCTTTTGCCATGAGAATTCTCCTTCTTTGTGTAGCATAGTTAACTTTGATTTTAAGTCCTTTTACTCCCGCTTGTCCAGTTTCGCCTCGACAATCACGCTTCCGGACAGCTCAAGCGTTTAATCAACGTCTGCCTTTGTTTCGCCCCCAGCCAAGCCACCTCTGCCATCGGGCCTTCGTGAGCGCGCTCTGCAAAGCGTCAATACGCCGATCGACTTCTTCTTCACCACGAACAATGGCACGGGCGGTGGTGGAGAAATCGGCCCAGTGGGTTACATCATTTTGCGGTGAAAGGACGATATCGGCGGACTTGAGCTGCTCTTTGTTGAGGGCACTGCGCGCCAGAGAATCGGCGCGGGCGATGACATCAAGAGCATTGCGTGGCGCTTTGAAGTCGCTGAGAGCTTCACCTACATCGACGGCGATGACAAAGTCGGCGCCAAGCTGACGAGCAGCTCTGATCGGGACGGTTTCGGCCCAGCCGCCATCGACAAGCAACCTACCGGCGAGCTTGACCGGATTGAGGACCCCCGGCATGGCACAGGAGGCAGAAATCACATCACGCAAGCGCCCCTGGTTGAGAACGACCGCATCACCACTCCACAAGTCAAGGGCGACAGCAGCGAAAGGGATGCGGGTCTGGTCGACGTTTAAATCTTCAAGCAGGAAGGCGTAACTGCTCATGGCCGTATTGCCATTGACCAGAGCGGTCTTGGTAACCATCAGGGCGTTAAACATTCCGCGCCGTGCCAGTCGTCCCATTTCGGCCAGAATCCCCTCGTCATGGGAGTCAAGTTCCTTGAAGAAGTTGAACCCCGATTCGACGAATTCTTCACTGCTGATATAGGCAGTGAAGCGTGACTTGATCGCAGCCACATCCGGCTGTGTTGCATACATGGCGCCGATGATCGCCCCCATGCTGGTGCCGGTGACAATATCGATGGGGATGCCGTGCTTCGTCAACCCGTCGAGTATCCCGACATGGGAAAAGGCACGCGCAGCGCCGCCACCGAGGGCCAGACCGACTTTAAATTGTTTTGCCATAACGGTTCCTGAACATCCTGCCAGGTTTGACTCATAATGAAGAGTCCAGCTCTGCATCTTGCGCCTGACAAGGCAGGCATGCAAGAAATTTGCTGCGTCCTCACGTGGTGGCGTAGTCCTTTACGCCGCACAATCAAATCCGCCGATTGACGCACAGATTGCGGAAAAGGGCCGTTTCCGGACGAAAACTAGTTTGTTGCCATCCGGAAACTCCAGACAACACATACAACAGTTTTCGAGCCGGAAACGAGCAATTTTTCGCAAGGTCTAGGAAATCAAGGATTTGAGCGGAGGCGTAGTCCTTTACGCCGCACAATCAAATCCGCCGATTGACGCACAGATTGCGGAAAAGGGCCGTTTCCGGACGAAAACTAGTTTGAGAACGTCCAGCCATCCACACCTACGTCCAACCACAGGTAGTCGGTGATCTCAACATTCACATTACTTCGATCGAGACGAGAAAAATATTCCGGCAGCAGTACCCGGTAACTGATCTTCGCTTCCTCAAGCATCTGCCTGGGTATACCAAACTTCCAGGCATGGCCGCTACCGGCCAGAACCACCACCCGGTAGTGAGGATTCTCCCG